>JAPYSM010000165.1 GCA_029936485.1 Dehalococcoidia bacterium | reverse complement strand
TGCCCATCATGGCGTACGCCGCAAAGTACTCCTCCGCCCTGTTCGGTCCGTTCCGTGTTGCGGCCGACTCCGCTCCGGAGTTTGGCGATCGACGGACCTACCAGATGGACCCCGGCAACGCTCGTGAGGCGATGCTGGAAGTCCAGTCAGACATCGACCAGGGCGCAGACATTGTGATGGTGAAACCCGCGCTCGCCTACCTGGACGTGATCCGGGAGACACGGCGCATCACTGACCTGCCGGTGGCCGCATATAACGTTAGCGGCGAGTACGCGATGGTGAAGGCGGCCGCCGGAAACGAGTGGCTGGACGGTCAACGCGTGACGATGGAAATCCTCGGCTCAATCAAACGTGCAGGTGCGGACATCATCATCACCTACCACGCCAAAGAGGCGGCCCGCTGGCTGGCGTAGGCCCGCGAGCACGTCCACTGAATACGTCCCGACTCGATCGGGTGAATACCCACCCTGAGGTTCTCGAAGGGTGTGGAGTGCAATAACGCGTACCAGCGCCCTCGGCCTTCCCCCTCACACCAGCCCTCTCCCACCGCAAAAGTGGACATGACCTCAAACGCGATCCGAAGATTCGCAAGCCCTAATCGTCAGCCTGTACCGGCTCCGCCTCGGCGTTGACGCCGACCGCAGCGTCATACCGCTCTGCCGCGTTCGAGACCATCAGCTCTATATCTTCCTCAAGCGCATACCTGTTTGCCGCCAGTTGCTCAGCGACGGCGCGAACCTGGGCCAGATAATCGTCCCTGCCCTCATACCGTTCCTCGATAGACGGACGTAGGTCCCCATTTTGTTCGCGGTCAGACCGCGTCGCCGCAAAGAACGATGTCGTGCCGGTCATGGGCACCATCTGCTCCGGCGAACCGGTCTCCGGGGCTCTCGGGTTCCAGCCCGTGTGCGTGCCGACCGGGACCTCGATATCGGGAAGCCGTATACCGCCGATCTCGTTTCCGTCCGCGTCAACTGCTGAGACGTGAGATGGGTAGTAGTCGCCCTCCTTGGCCGGATACTCCCCGATGCCCTCAGTACTCCGAGCACCTAGGTCCACCGTTCGCAGATAGAACAACCGGTCGACATCCGGGACCAGAACATCCGGGATGTCCTTGAACGTCTCGAGCACATCTGATTTTTGAGCCGCGGTGCCATCATCAAGACGTGGATGCAAACTCTGCGGAGGTTCAATTCCCTCTGTAACCCAGCGGTCCAGGTTCACCAGCGATGCCCGAAGTAGTGGCGAGTAGTCGGTCACATTCAATTCGTGGCGCACGCCTGAACCGTCGGGGTTAATCCGGGACTGTCCAATGTAGCCCGGGCCGTGCTGTGTGCTCGCAAACAGGTAGCTGCGACTTTCCGGAGCTTCCTGGATATCCGCGTTGGCGGAGGTGTCGATATGCGCCAGCACCCCATCACCTCGCCAGTACTCGGCAGAGCTGTTCGTGTAGATGATCTTCGGCACGGCGTTTGCGGCCCGCAGCGCGTCCAGCAACCCACCCGACTCCTCGGTCAAGGCGTCGCTTGTCGGCTCGTCCGTGAACGGGAACACGTGGCCCCAAATCGGGGTCGATTGGTTAGATGGCTGGGCGAATCGATGGTTGAAGGCCCCACGGCGCGCGCCGGCCACGTGCGGCAGGATGCCTTCGTAGGCGAGCTCACCACCCTCTGTCGCATTCATCCCGAGGTGTAAGAAGTGGCGCAGGAATCGGCCCGTCTGCGAGACGCCCCATGCGTACATGGCGTCGAACCCGCCGGGGGTGGGATTGATGTCGGAAGGCGCCCTTAGAAACGGAGCGACATCCCTCAACGCCATGAGGCCCACCCCGCCAATCGGCGCTCTGTCCGTCTCATAAACGATGTAGTAGATCTTGCCGGGCTCGAAGCCGCCCTCCATGTAGATATGCTCAGCGCTGGGTTCGACCCCGGATTCCGTCTCTCGGGCGAAGCTCCAGCGGTCGCGCGGCACCACGGTGTCTTCGTCGTCTTCGTAATCCCGCACAAGCAGTTTTGCGGTGGGGTCATCGACGCTCACAACCGGCAACGGTGTGTGAATTCCACGATCCGATAATTGATAGGTCGTCCGTCGGTCGTTAATACGAATTTCTACGATGGTCTGTCCCGTGATGCCCTCAGCGAACGGCGGGTTGAGTCCCATCATCAACTCAGTTTGCGTAACGTCCCACTGCCAGCCGATCGATGCCACAGTGAAGCCCTGCTTGAACAGAAAACCGTCGCCCGGATGCGCTATGCGAGACACGGGAGCAGAGGCCGGAGCGCGGTTGAACACCGGCACCATGCGACGACGGCCCCGATTCGGCAGCTCCACCACCGCCCGATCGTTCCCACGCGCCGGATTCACCGGGACAACAACGGAAAAATCAGCCGTAAAGCGGACACGACCCTCGTCATCACGGGGAGCCTTATCGAGATCAATGATCCCGCGGTTGGCGGCATGCTCCGGGTCCACCGCAAAGCTCAGCAGACCATCGATCTGCTCATACGCCCCGGTATCACCAAACGAGACACCATCGGCATAAGGCTCTCGGCCAGAAACCGTGAAATCAACAACAGCCATCGCTGCACCTCGCTAGGGCCCGGGCGCGGGCCGAATGAAAATCAGGTACGAACGAGGGCAATATACGCCACGGGGCGAGCGGCACGACACGGTAGGAATGGATGCGTCGTCCGTGTAATACGATTGTGACGGAATACCGGCCAGGAGATCCTTCGCCACGGGCTCAGGGTGACAGGCCGGGCGTTTTTCTTCCAGACAACGCTGTGTAGATCGACACGCGTAGGGGCGAATGACTATCCGCCCTTCGGTCGATATCAATCGACCACGACGACCCTTGCACCAATCCAGGCCAGTTCCAGAGCCATACCCACGGGAGCAACCCACACCCACCCCCAGGCTCTCGAAGGCCGCCCAATCACCCGCAACGCCCTACCTACCCGGGTCCTGCGCTTTCAGTACCGCGTAAATGAAGTCGCACGCGGGCGTTTCTATTCCCAGTTCTCGGCCAATCCGACCGACCGTGCCGTGAAGTGAGTCCACCTCCAGCCGGTTGCCTTGCAACGTGTCCACCGCCAGCGATGACCGCGTGTCCGGGCCAAGTCGGCCCAGGTATGCCATTACGTTTTCGCGCTCGCCGTCCAACTCGATTCCACTTGCCCGACCTAGCGCCTCCACCTCGTCGACAACTCTGTTCAGCATCGCCCATGCCTCGGGGGTCGACTTCAAAGCACCCAGCGTGCTGTGCGTCACCGCAGTCATCCCGGCAAGGCCGTTGATGAACATGAACTTGTTCCACAGATTCCGGTGCACGTACTCCGAGAACACGGAATCGATTCCCTCAACGTCAAGCGCCTCCTGCACGCTTCGACCACGCTCGTTATCGCCGCCGGCGCCCTCGCCGAAAACGATCTGGCGTGGCCCGTCCAGCTGGTTTACGGCGCCCGGGCCCTCCGTGTGGGACACGATGTAGGTCAGTCCCCACAGGACGTTGCCGCGGTATTCCGGAGGCAGTTCATCTTGAAGCCTCTCGGTTGCATCGACCCCGTTCTGAACATTCAGAATGATGGTGTCCGGGCCGAGCATTGGAAGCATGCCCTGCACAGCCTGTTCTGTGGCATATCTCTTCACGCAGAACAGGATCAGGTCGCACACACCGGCGTCCGCCGGAGATCCCGCCTGTACTTCTACCACCCGCTCGCCGGAGCCAACGCTGGTGATCTTCAGCCCTTCACGCTGGAGCGCCTCGAGATTTGGACCACGCGCCACCAGCCAGACATCGCGCCCGGCTTCGGCGAGCACGCCCCCGTAGTAAGCCCCAACGCCGCCGGCGGCCATGATCCCGATTTTCAAGGACTCGTCCTCACTATTTTTTACAGATCATTGGTCGCGATTCGAGTTCCCCTGGTAGCAATGCGTAGGGGCGAATGACTATCCGCCCTCGGGTCGATACCAATCGACCCATACGATGTTGTTGCGATCCCGACCTTTCGAGAGCCTCAGGGTGCGGTTTTCTTTGTTAGCCTTCCGTAAGACCTACCCGTGCGCGCCCAGCTTGCGGTTGACGGCCTCATCGGCCACCGGACTGCTTACCTGCGCGATGTTGACGTTCAACAGCGCTGGCTTGTGCTGCGCGAACGCTCGGGTCATCGCGCCATCAAGGTCTGCAGCGTGCTCAACATTCTCGGCGTATGCGCCGAGCCCCTTGGCAACGGTGTCCCATCGCGTCGGCAAGAGATCGGTCCACACCGGTCGGCCGTACAGGCCCTTCTGAATCTGCCAGTCGATACCCCAGATGCTGTTGTTCCCGAGGATCGTGATGACCGGCAGGTTGTGCCGCACCATCGTGTCGATCTCCAGCCCGTGGAACCCGAAGGAACCATCGCCGGTCACGCATACGACGCGGTGATTTGGCAGTGCAACCTGCAGGCCCAGCGCGTACGGCATGTTAATGCCGATCATCCCGAAGCTGCTGACATAGAGCCACCGCTCAGATTTCCGCGCCGGCACGGACGCCCTGAAGAAGTGGGCGTAATCGCCACCATCGAACACCATCGGCGTCTCGGGAGTAATGTGCTTCTGAAGGGTCTCTGAGACGAACATCGGGTGCGGCGGGTCGGCCTCAACGGCCAGTTCAGAAAGTTCCGCCTGGTACTTCTGTCGTTCTTCCTGGAGCGTCTTATTC
>JAPYSM010000164.1 GCA_029936485.1 Dehalococcoidia bacterium | reverse complement strand
CGGCTACAGCGAGTACCCGCAGTCGCTGGAGCAGTTTCTGGACAAGACCTTCGCCCCCATCGAGGACACCCAGGTGGGCGCCCTGTGCTGGTGTATGGGCATCCACGAGGCCGCCTGGCCTTCCGAGGGTCTGGACATGGTGGGCGACTCGATGGGCCGGCGCTACGACTCGGTGAGAACGATGCGTCACGTGGAGAGCATCCGCGCCTTCTTCGAGAGAGGCGAGGATCCCTACGGCTCCCTGGTGTCCCGGGGTCGGGAGCTGGGCATCCAGATGCTGGCCTCGGTGCGCATGAACGACAACCATTTCTGGGATTTGCGGCCGGCGGATCTGCCGACGGCCAGGCGACCCGAGCTCACGGCGTTGCGCAAGGAGAACCCCGAGTGGGTGCTGGGGCTGGAGCAGGCGCCCGGGTGGTGCTCCACCTCCTGGAACCTGTCGGTGCCGGAGGTGAGGGAGCACATCCTGCAACTGGTCACCGAGGCCTGCGGTCAGGCGGATTGGGACGGCGTCGAGCTGGACTGGCAGCGACACGCCTTCCATCTGCCCGCCGACGACGCATTCCGGTTGCGCTACACCCTCACCGATCTGATGCGGGCGATCCGCGCCGCCACCGACGCGATCGCCGCCGAGAGGGGCCGACCGTTTCACGTGGCTGCACGTGTGGCGACGACCTTCGAGTCCTGCCGCCGCATCGGCTACGACGTGGAGACCTGGGTGCGCGACGGTCTGTGTGACATCGTCATCTCCGGCGGCAACTCGGGCACCGACCCGGGCGCGGAGGTGGAGCGCTTCGCCGAGCTGTGCAAACCCAAACGCGTCGCCTTCTACGCCGGCTTCGACACCGACGGCCGGCAACAGGCGCGGCGCCTGCGTCCGCACCGCGAATGGCGGGCGGACTGGTATCGGGGTCTGGCCCACGACTGTCTGGACCGCGGCGCCGACGGGGTCTACGTGTTCAACTGGCACGGCGGCCGTGACACGCATCGGCCGCTGCTGACCACCATGGGCTCGCGGGAGACCGTTCGCGGCCTGGACAAGGTGTTCACCGCCCTGCACCGCAGCATCGGGCCGAAAACCGGTCGCAGGGTTGACACGGAGCGGGATGACCGCATCTACGGCGAAATCCCCGTGGACCTGCAGCCCACGCTGACCGGCGACGGACCCTCGTTTCACGTACGCGTCAGTGATGACGTGAGGGAGGACGGCGTCGATCTGGAGCGCGCCGAGCTGCAGATCGAAGTGGCGCACCTGTCGACGCAGGTCGAGGTGGAAGTTACGCTGGACGGAAAGACCCTGGGTCCGCCGCTGGTGCGCGATGCCGCCGCCGAAGACCCGGAAGATCCCTCGGACGTGTCGGAGAACGGCTGGCTCACCTGGCCTCTGGAGGTCTCCCAGGTGGAACGCGGTGTGCACGAAGTCCGGGTCCAGTTGATCGAGCAGGATCCCCGCCTCGCGGTGCCCTTGCGAATCGAACAGGTCGAGATCTACTTGAGGTACAGGCACTGACATCGTGGAAACCAATACTTTCGTGGTATCACTCTACACCTACCCGTGGGACCTCACTCACGAGGGGCTGGAGGTGTCGCTGGATCGCATCGCAAACCTGGCGGCGTGCGACGAGGTCCTGCTGACGCCCTGCTACCATCGCTCCGAGTATTTCCTGCCGCACAACCCGCGGCACCCGATTTACTTCGGCGAGAACGGCGCCGTGTACTTCGCTCCGGATCTGTCCCGCTTCGGGAAGACGCGGATTCGACCCCGGGTCAGTCGGGAGGTGACGGACGACGGCTACTTCGACCGCATCGTCGAGGCCATCGACCGGAGTGGTCTGCAGTTCGCCGCGTGGATGGTCTACACCTATCAGAACTACCTGTCGGAGCAGTACCCCGAGTTCGCCAAGCACGACGCCTTCGGCACACCCTACGTCGGCCAGTTGAGCACGGCTCCTCAGGACGTCCGGGAGTATTTCCTGGCGCTGACGGCACAGGTCGTCGAGCGCTACCGGCCGTCGGCGGTGTGGGTGGAGTCGCTGATGAGACGCGGTTTTCCCATGCCCGGCAAGCGGCGCGCGGAGATCCCCCTGCGTTGCCGGTTCCTGCTGAGTCTGTGCTTCAACCCCGCCTCCATGGCCTGCGCCGATGCTGAGGGTCTGGAGGCGATGCCTTTCCGCAGTAATGTTGCGGACTGGATGCGCCCGCGGCTGGCTAAGGGCGCCGATCCCGTCTTCGACGAGCCGGTCACCGACGCGTGGATCGCCGACGCCTTCGAGGGACGACTGGAGCGCTACCTGGCGATCTCTCGAAAACAGACGACAGACCTGTGGCTCGAGGTGGCGGAGGTGATCCGCGGCGGCGGGGCAAAGCTGCAGACGGATCTGGCCGATTCGGAACGCGCCCTGAGCAACGACCTCGATCCGCTCATCAACACCCGTATCGACCGCCTCAGCTACTCCCCGAGGCCGGGTGAGGAGGCGACACTCCGGGTTGCCGAGCTGCGCCAGCAGATCGCAGCGGGAGGGACCGTGTTCTTCCGCTGCGGAGGGGACCTGAGCACGGTAACGGCTGCCAGGGAGAAGCTGGACGCAGCCCGTCGGGCGGGTGCGGAGGGTGTCACATTCGCCAACTACGGCCTGCTGACGGAGGACCAGCTGGGCAATATCGGACAGGCCGTGCGTTCACTGTGACCGGAGATGGGACGGCGTCGCCGTCCCCCACACAAGGAACAAGAGAGGAAGGAAGAGAGATGAAAGTACTGATCACAGGGGCCGCCGGCGTTATCGGCACCGTGCTGGCGAAAGGGTTGCGGGAGCGGCACGAAATCAGAGGTTTCGACTGCCAGGAGATGCCTGAAATGGACGATGCCGTCGTCGGCGACATCGGCGACTTCGACCAGGTGAAGGCCGCCACCGAGGGCATGGATGCCGTCATCCACCTGGTCAACGTGCCCGGAGGACAGTGGGAGCACTCGCTGCAGAGCATGATCGGCACCTACAACGTCTTCGAAGCCGCCCACCAGTGCGGCGCGCGCCGCGTCGCCTACGCCAGCCGCGGCGGGATCCTGCCGCGGTCCTTCTATCCGCGCACGATGCAGCGTACGGCACAGATGCTGCCGAAACCTGACAGCTACTACACGATTTCCAAGGTCTTCGGCGAGAGCATCGGTTACATGTACTCCGCCCGTTTTGACATGGAGTCCGTGTCCGTCCGCATCGGCAACTTCAAGGCCGATCGCGACCAGCCCGAGCACCCGCACCAGCTCAGCCACGGCGATTGCGTGCGTGTCTTCGAGCAGGCGATCACCCATCCGGGTGTCAAGTACGAGGCCGTCTTCGGCGTCTCCGACAGCGACTGGCCGCTCTACGACCTGGACCACGGGCGCAAGGTGATCGGCTACCATCCTCAAGATAGGTCCCACGTGCCGGAAGAGGACCGCAAGTAGCTCGATACGGGCGCGGTCCCGGCAACTCGGCGACTGAGATTGCAACCCCAAGACGAGGGAGACCACTGTGAAACCTTCACCTGAGATAAAGTACCGAGTCGGCGTCATCGGCTGCGGCCGAGCCGGAACCGGGCGAGCCCGGGCTTTCGACCTTCATCCACTGTGCGCGGTGGCCGCCATCGCCGACACCGACGCCGACAACCTGGCCCTGGGCTGCGAGCGCTTCGGCGTGCCCGGTTACAACACCTGGGAGGAGATGTTCGCCAGCGAGGAGATCGACATCGCCATGCCCGTCCTGCCGGTGCGGCCGAACGCCGATGCCGTGGTGGCCTCCGCCGAGGCGGGGGTGAAGGCGATCTTCTGCGAGAAGCCCTTCACCAACAGCCTGGCCGATGCCGACCGCATGGTCGAGGCGTGCAGCTCCCGAGGGGTTCACATCGCCTCCGGCGTCATGGTCTCCAGCCACCCCGACTATCAGAAGGCGTACGAGCTGGCCGCCTCAGGGGAGATCGGCGAGGTACGCCGCATCAACCTCTATGAGAACAACGCCCAGGGAGGCTGCCACGGCTTGAACCTGGCGCGCAAGTTCGCCGCCAAATCGCCGGTAGAGACGGTCACTGGTCGCGTCGAGGGGGATCCTTTCAGCGACTACGAGGAGCCGTACGAGGAGGGGGACAGCGGCTTCGGCGGGGTGGGTGGAACGATCCGCTTCGCCAACGGCATCGAGTGCTTCAGCAGTTTTGGCGACGTGCCCTGGCGCGGGATCGAGGTGGTGGGCACGCGCGGCGTCATCTACAACCGGAACAACACCAGCCTGGGTCTCACGCTTCTCAAAGCGGAGGGCGAGGGCCCGGTCAAGGGGGTGCAGGACCTGACCGTAGTCGAAGGGGTCTTCGAAGAGCACAACGAGGAGCCGAGGGAGTACGACGACGAAGGCTGGATGGACCCGGGCCCCAGCATGCGCGAGATCGTGCGCGCCCTCGTCGAGGCGCTGGAGACCGGCGTCGAGCTGCCGGTGACGACGGGCGACGATCTGCGCCACGCCCTGGAGATCGCCCTGGCGCTGCGGGAGTCGCACCGCCGCGGCAGCGACGTAAGCCTGCCGCTGGAGGATCGCAGTCTGGTGATGTATCCGCAGAAGATGCGCTGGTACTACAAGAAGGACCTACACGGCAAGGAGTGGTACGCCGAGCAGATGGCCAAGGCCAAGAGGGCTTGAGCGTCCCAGTCATGAAAAGGGAAGAGCTGAAGACACAGGTGGTGGAGGAGATCGACCGCAGACTGCCGGAGTTCAAGGATCT
>JAPYSM010000163.1:461-4821 GCA_029936485.1 Dehalococcoidia bacterium | reverse complement strand
CCTGAACTGGGCGACGCGTTCCTTGACGCACCATAGGCGCTCTCCTAAACTCCGGCCACACTTGAAACGAACGTAACGCGCCCCCGATCTCTGTTGGGATCACATGGGGTCACTGGAGTTGAATGCGTGCCTGACGAGTCCGTCATTTCCAATGAGATGCGTGCACATCTCGATGTCGAATCCGACCCGATCACCTACGACGTCGAAAAGGGCGCCGTGATCAAGTTTGCACAGGCGATTGGAGACTCCAATCCGCTATTCCAGGATGAAACGGCCGCCCGTAGTGGTCCTTACGGCGTGATAGTCGCACCGCCAACCTTCCTGCGATCTCTTATAGCGGGTGAGGCGAAGAGCGAGTTCCCGAGGCCGTTCCCGAACAACCTTGACGGCGGCAGCGAGTACGAGTTCTTTGAACCGATCAGGGTCGGCGACAGGATCACTGTCACCAAGGCCATCGTGGAGCTCACGGAGCGGCAAGGCCGTCTCGGTACGATGCTGTTTACGACCGCCGAAACCCGGTACGTGAACCAGCTCGGCCAGTTGGCTGCGACTCAGCGCACCACCGGCATCAGTTACGCAACGCCAGTAGAAGAGGAATAGCCGTGACTCAGCTTTACTACGAGGACGTGAACGTTGGCGACGAGGTCTCGCCACTTTCCAAAAACGCTACATCACAGCAACTGGTCAAGTACGCCGGAGCTTCTGGCGACTACTACCAGATCCACTACGACGACGGGTTCGCCCGGAATAACGGTTTGCCCGGAATCATCATCCACGGCGCTCTGAAGAACGCGTTCCTTGGACAGTTGGTTACCGACTGGATGGGACCACACGGCCAGCTGAAGAAGCTTTCCGTATCGTACCGGGCGATGGACATCCCGAACGAGGATCTCGTCTGTAGCGGGATCGTTACGGACAAGCGCGTCGAAGACGGCGTCGGCATCGTCGAGTGCGAGATCGCGCTCCACAACGGCGCCGGCAAGGCCACGACGCCGGGCAAGGCGATCGTGTCACTGCCGATGTGGGGGAGCTAAGCAATAAAATCGCTCCAACCCGGAGCACCACAAACGCAATCCAGATCTCGCCCGGGACCAGCAGACGCTGAGAGGACCGGGCTCCCGAGGAGAGAGTAATCTTGTTGACAGACGAAGAACGAGTATTAGAAGGCAAAGTGGCCCTCGTTACCGGCGCCGGACGCGGCATCGGTAAAGCCATCGCCGAGTCGCTTGCCGAGTACGGCGCGTCGGTGGTCGTAAACGACCTCGGTGTGAACGTTGACGGCACCACGCCCGATGACGGCCCTGCTGGTGAAGTCGCCGCTGGCATTAGAACCGCCGGTGGACTGGCGTCTGCCAACACGGATTCCGTCACCGAAATGGCCGGTGGAGAGCGAATGGTTCAGCAGGCGGTCGATGAATTTGGGAGGATAGATATCGTCGTCACACCGGCCGGAATCCTTCGTGACCGAATGATCTTCAACATGACTGAGGCCGAGTGGGACGCCGTGATCGACGTCCACCTCAAAGGCACGTTCACTGTCGTCAAGCACGCCGGAATCCTGTTTCGCCAGCAGCGCTCAGGCCGCGTTATCACCTTCTCCTCAGGCAGTGGACTGACCGGCAGCCCGGGCCAGGCAAACTACGGCGCGGCCAAGGCGGGGATCGCCGGCTTCACCAAGGTTGTGGCACGGGACCTCGGCAGATACGGCGCAACGGCGAACGCCATCTCACCGGCGGCACAGACCCGCATGATCGCCACCATCCCGGACGCTAGGCCTGACCGGGCCTCCCTTAACTTAGGGATGAGTAACCACCTGGAACGTGGGGCCGGAGACGCAGAGGACATAGCACCGTTCGTCTCGTACCTTGCTTCCGACTACGCGGCGGACGTTAACGGCCAGCACTTCTACGTGTCAGGCGGCACAGTCGCCCTCTGGTCGCAGCCTCGACCGGCGCGCACGATCTTCAACCCGGGCGGTGAGTGGACGACCGATCAACTGCAGGACCTTGTCCCGAAACACATCGTCCAGGGCCTCACTCTGGAACCGGCGAAGTTCTAATCGACCGGCATCCATGAAATTCCCAATATTTCCAGCTACTTCGGGCACTTTTAAGAGGAACCAAGAAAAATGACAGAAGAAAACAACGCGAGGCTAGACGGCAAAGTCGCCATCGTTACGGGTGGTGGTAGGGGCATCGGACGAGGAGTTGTACTGAAGCTCGCCAGTCTCGGTGCACGGGTAGTCGTTAACGACATCGGCGCATCGCTCGATGGTGAAGGTCTCGACAATGCACCTGCCCAGCAGGTTGTGAACGAGGTCGGCGAAAATGGCGGCCAGGCAGTCGCCAACTACGGCGATGTGACGAAGTTCGAGACCGGAGACGAGCTGGTTCAGCAGGCACTGGACGAGTTCGGGCGGCTGGACATCGTCGTGACCCCCGCCGGCATCTTGCGAGATCGCATGGTGTTCAACATGACCGAAGAAGAGTGGGACGCCGTTATAGCTGTTCACCTCAAGGGCACGTTCAACATCGTAAGGCCCGCCAGTATCCTGTTCCGCCAGCAGAAGAGTGGACGCATCATCACTTTCAGTTCTGTATCAGGGCTCTTCGGAGCGTCCGGACAAGCCAACTACGGCGCAGCGAAAGACGGCCTCGCCGGGTTCACCCGGGTCGTCGCCCGTGACCTCGCCAAGTACGGCGTCACAGCAAACTCCATCTCGCCGGGCGGAGACACCAGGATGACGGCGAGCGTGCCGGACACGACACGTGCTATGCGACAGGAAGGAAAGATGCAACCACCGACCGGTGTGCTGACACGTGCTCCCGAGCATGTGGCTCCGATGGTGGCGTGGCTGGCTTCTGATGCCGCACAGCATGTTTCTGGACACGTATTCCACTGTACGGGCAACATCATCAGCCTGTTCACGGACCCGTATCCGGTGAAGTCCATACACAAGGACGGCCGATGGACGGTCAAGGAGATAGCGGCAGTCTTCCCTGGCACTCTCGGCATGGATCTGCTCAACCCGCAGCGGGCAACACCGCCGAGGGATCGCTCAGCGTCCTGATCAGGGGAGCCTCACGATTGGAGATCTAAGAAAGCCGTCGCCGACATCTGTTCGGCGGCGGCCTTTTTGTGTGGGAGTGAACGCGTTAGCAGGCCCAAACCGATCGAGCGGTAATTACGGGGCCGGGCCGGGAAGCTTAGTTGAAGTCCGTTGCTCCGTTTGGTCCGAAGGATCCAGTTACCTTGGACCCGTTCTGGCCCTGGGTTTCCAGGGGCTCGGGGGGCTCGGGCGAGCCCCCAAAAGTTTCGAACCATGCCTCACTGAAGACCTCCATCTTGAGAAAGTCCCTGCGGTCACGATGCACCGGTTCAAGGTCAGTGAACCCGGCCTTCCTGAACGACTTTTGTGCGCGTTCGTTGTAGGCGAGCGTGTGAAGGTATACCCGTTCAAGGACTGCTTCCTCAAAGATGGCACGCAGTAGCGTCAGTATCGCGTCCGTTCCGTAGCCTCGGCCCCAGTAGTCACGATTCCCGATCATGATGCCAAGTTCGCACTGGCTCTTGGAGCGATCGATGTCGTAGTACATCGCATTACCGATGTGCACGCCTTCGTTCGTCTCGATGGCGTACCTGACGGACCATGGGGACGGGTAGTTGATCTCGTCTCGGTAATGCCGACCGTACTCGTCCAGAGAAAGTCGTATCGGCGTTGTCGCGTCAAGTTCAGCCAGCTCTGGGTCAGACCGCCACGAATAGTCGCGATCTACGTCACTGAACTTCTTGGTGCGTAAAACGACAAGATCGCCCACGAGCCGTTCACTCGGGGGCCCGGCCGGTGCGCTGCTCTTCCGCCATGGGAAGAGCTTTCTCCACGATTCGTGACTCATTCTTAAAAGTAAGCTGCTCCATCGCCTGTTCCACCGTGCGCACCACCGCACTCGACAACCATGGGGCCACCTTCTTCAGCGGAGTGATGTTCTGCTTGGCCTCCCGCAGGACGCGGGTCGACATCACCCGGTCGTCAATCGGAGGCACTCCCGCCAAGGCATGATACAGCGTGGCACCGAGAGCATAGAAATCAGCCCGATGATCTTCCTCCACATGGTTCAGCGTCTCAGGGGAAACATAGTAGGGGGTGGCCCAGAGTTCATCCGGACGGACCGCGCCATCTTCTGTCAGCAGGGAGAGCCCAAAGTCCACGATCTTGGCCGTGCCGCTCTCGTCGATCAGGATGTTGCCGGGCTTGATATCGCGATGAATCAAGCCTCCGCTATTCGCCGCCCGCAGACCATCCACCACCTGCAGAGCAAGGGCGATGACTTCGTGCTCCGGAAGCGCCCCGTGCACCGAC
>JAPYSM010000163.1:0-451 GCA_029936485.1 Dehalococcoidia bacterium | reverse complement strand
TAAAGAAGCGGCCGAAGGCGCGCCCTACCGTGAAGACCCGCACTACGTTGGGATGACTCACCGTCGCGGTGAGCTTGGCTTCACGCTTGAACTCGTTCTCCCGCTTCTCATTCGCCGAACACTCCTCGCTCAGCACCTTGACCGCAATGTCCCGATCAAGGGTGGGATCTCGCGCGACAAACACCACACTCATCCCCCCGATCGCGATCCGCCGCACAAGCCGGTAGGGGCCCATCTCGGTTTTCACCCGCACCTCCTCACCACAGCCTGGACAGCGCACGCGGGTATAGGGACCCACGTCCGTCACATCCATCTCGCCCTTACAATTGGGGCAGGTGGCCAGGTGCGCGCTCACTGTGCGAGGGTAGCTGGAGCGGGGAGCAACTAGCAAGAAGCGAGAACCTCGGGCCGCACTTCGACCCCCGCCAGGGGCACGTCTACCATCCACACC
>JAPYSM010000162.1 GCA_029936485.1 Dehalococcoidia bacterium | reverse complement strand
GCCGAGCACCGTCCCGGGAGGCGCTATGTCGTACAGGAAGGCGTGAACATCGGTACCGCATACGGCGCAGAAGTGGACTTTTACGACCACCTGGTCCGGCCCCGCAGTGGGCGTTGGGATCTCTTCAATTTCGAAGCGCTGGTTGCCTTTGTAGACGGCCGCTTTCATTCGGTTGCCTCCCGATTCAAAGGGTTCGACCGCGCGGACATGAGATGTTCTAAAGCCCGGGCACGCGGGTCGGCAGGATACACCGCGTGTGTCTGTTCGGGTTTGCCAAGTACTCAGAAAGATAAATCGTGACGGTGACGGCCAGGTTATTGAAACCCCAGAGCATTTGAAAATATGAGCCCAGGCTGAGGCCCTACCAGTCGAAGACCTCATCCTCGGGGTATCTGGAGACTAATCGTCTCCGTGCGTTCGCATGAGTGCGGCGATGCCCGCAGCGGATTGATCTCCGGACCCGTCCAGCACTTCCGCGACTCGTGCTCGGTCGGCTTTGCTGCGGTTCTGGTTGAGCTTGAACTTGGCTTCGATTGTTTTGACCTTCATCCGAAAACCGACGATACCGCCCAGGAGCTTGGTTTTGAATGCCGGATCACTCGGTTCTGGCGGGTGGTCGAGCGCCTTCGACTCATGAAATCTGACCATGTCATCCACATGGGACGAAAGCCATTCTCTGTCATCGATCAGCTCCAGTGGTCCCCGCATGTGTACGACGGCAAAGTTCCAGGTGGGTACTGCTGGCGCTGTTTCGTACCACTCGGGCGAGATGTAGGAGTCGGGGCCTTGGAATATCGCAAGGGACTCCGCTATTGCATCGAACGCCTTCCAATGGTCATTCGCCCGGGCCATGTGCCCGTTGATGACCCCTGCATCTTCGAACGATCCATGGGCCGCATACAAAAGCGGTAAGTGGGTCGCCTTGATGCCCTCAGACGACGGCGTGATCAAGGTCGCAAAACCGTTCTCGGAAACGATTCTTTCTATCGCATCCGGATCTTTAATCTTGAAGTAAGGAGGTATGTACATTTTTGACCTTGTCCGACGCGATGATCTGCAATCGATATCAACGTAGTGTGGGTGCATCCTACTCCAGCACTTCGCCGAGAGACTCCAGCGATCCGCCGGTGTCGGAAACACCCCACCTTTCGACGAACTTGCTGTCCGCGACACGCCTGAACTCAGCGGCAGACCATGAGACTTTCCTGCCGATCGGGGCGATGTTCCTGAACTTTCCTTTGTCTGCGCCGCTGTAGGTCAGGTAGAAGCCCAGCGTGTCGGCCTCGGCCATTATCTGTTTTATCCCTACACTGCGGGTACACCATCCTTACGTGGAGACCCAACGTTGAATTCTCATACCCTCGGGGACCCGGCATCCCCATTTCTTGTGTCCCTAGGCTGGAACGAACACTTCTCCTCCCATTTCTCTGAACACCACTCCGCCGGACTCAAGCCGGGCCGTGTTGCCCGCGTCGATCGCATTTCGTCCATGGTCCTGACTGAAAACGGGTCGGTACGGGGCGAGCCATCGACCGACATGCTGTACACATCCGACAAAGAGCAACTGCCTGCCGTCGGTGACTGGGTGGGGATGATGCCGAGGCCGCGGCACGATACGGACTCCATCGAAGTCGTGTTGCCGAGACGATCGGTGCTGGCGCGGGCCCGTGGCGGCTCTGACAGTAGATCTGCCGCCAGGGAAATTCAGATCATAGCGGCCAACGTCGACTTTGTTTTCGCCACCCACACCGTGATTAAGACCAATATCGCCCGGCTCGTTCGGGATGTCGCCCAGATCGAACAGAGCGGGTCCACTCCCGTTGTTCTTCTCACCAAGTCGGATCTCTTGGTGGATCCTTCAGAGCTCCTTGAGGAGATCGAAAATACCGCTCCCGGGCTCAGGGTCCACCTGACCAGCGGCCTAACCGGCGATAGGGTGGATGAACTGCGCCAGTACTTGACCGGGAACCGGACGATCGTATTTATTGGCACATCTGGGGTCGGTAAGTCCACGATCTCCAACCAGTTGCTGGGGGGCGAACTGCTGGCGACACGAGAGGTGCGGGAGTACGACGGGAAGGGTAGGCACACGACAACGGCGCGACACCTCATGCCGATCCCCGGCGGAGGAGTGCTGATAGACACCCCCGGCATGAGGACCTTCACGCTGCAGAACGCAGAGGAAAGTATTTCAGAGGCGTTTGGGGATATCAGCGAGCTGGCCGAGACATGTGGGTTCCGGGACTGCCGGCACGAGGGCGAGCCGGGGTGTGCCGTGCAGGCTGCAATTGCAGGTGGCGCTTTGAATTCAGAGCGGTTTGCTTCGTTCCTAAAGCTCGGCGGGGAGATGCAGCACGAGCGAAGTAAAATCGACAAGGCGTCGTACGCGGAAGATCGAACGCGAACGCGTAACCGCACAAATTCTTACAAGAAAAACATCAAGAAGCGGGGGCAGTAAACAGGGGTACAGGTCGTTTGCGAAACCGGGTTAGTCCCGGAATATCTCCCGCCACGCCAGGATGCGCTCGGTGATCAGTTGCAGTCCCGTTTCCAGGGTGGTCACAAGCGTGGTTTGACCTCTTCCGCACCCCACAATTCGATATCCGGAGAACGCATGGTCAAGCTCGCAGCCAACCTTTCGATAATGTTCAACGAGGTCGACATGCTCGACCGGTTCTATGCCGCCGCTAACGCGGGATTCAAGGGCGTTGAGTACCTGTTCCCATACGACTTCCCGGCGGAGCAGATCAAAGAACGGCTTGATAAGAATGGTCTGAAGCAGGTGCTGTTTGACCTGCCGGCGGGTGATTGGGATGGCGGAGAGCGGGGGCTCGGAGCGCTGCCGGGTCGGATCAACGAGTTTCGGGACGGCGTAGGCAAGGCGATCGAGTACGCACAGGTGCTTGATTGTGGGTTGCTGACATGCCTTGCAGGGATCCCACCCGAGGGTACCGATCCGGAGTTGGCAACGCAGACGCTGGTCGACAACATGGCCTTCGCAGCGCCGCTTGCGGCCCAGGCCGGGGCGAAGCTGCTGCTTGAGCCGATCAACACGAGGGACATTCCGGGTTACTTCGTTTCGACCAGTGGGCAGGGGATTTCGATCCTGGACGCGGTGAACCACGAGAACGCCTGGCTCCAGTACGACATCTATCACATGCAGATCATGGAGGGTGATCTCGCGCCCACCATCGAGCGCCTACAGGACCGTATTCCGCACTTCCAGCTCGCCGATAACCCGGGCCGCAACGAGCCCGGTACCGGGGAGATCAACTATCCCTACCTATTCTCTTTTATTGACGGTCTCGGGTATGACGGATGGATCGGCTGCGAGTACAAGCCCGCAGGGATGACAAAAGACGGCCTCAATTGGGCCGCGGCGCACCTTAAGTGACCAGGTGGTGTAGAGACGGATAGTAATTGATGTCTCAGGCGCTCTTCTATCACTCCAACCGTCGCCGAGGGACCTTTTTTGAAAGAGTTCGTGGCAAACTAAACATGTTCTCGTAGAAATTATCGTTCTACCTAACCCCATCCCACTACCGCCGGGATAGGAAAACGTTATTGGAACGTCCAGAGAACTTACAAGCGCCGGGGCACACAGTGACGCGTCGTATCCCCCCGAGCGAGCTCCCCTGATAAAAGAGGAAATATCCCGGCGCTGCTTGCCCCTACGATGGTCTATCTCCTCTTGGGTGAATTCGGTTGGTCACACAACAGGGGGAGACATAAACTCCGTACGACGCCGATGTTCCCGAGTGCCTCACTCACTTGTTTTGATCGAATGTGACGCCGCTATCTTGCAACATTAGAACATCCGTGCTAGCGTCATAACCGCCGCCGGGAACGGACACAAAAGACAAGCGTTCGACCGGGGGCCAATAAGTAAATAAACGACGACTGGTCTGCCAAAAGAAGAGGCGAGAGATATGTCCCCACTTCGCAACGCCAAAGCCGCACGCGCTGAAAAGCCCGTCAACACCAACGGGAATCGCTCTGAACGCGAGACGGCGCTAGAACTGGCGCTATCGCAGATCGACAAGGCGTTCGGGCGCGGCGCAATCATGAAGTTGAGCGATCAGAGCCGTCAGGACGTTGACGCAATTCCCACGGGTTCGATCGCTCTGGACATGGCGCTCGGCATAGGCGGCCTCCCCCGTGGCCGGGTGGTTGAGATCTTCGGTGCAGAGTCCGCTGGAAAGACGACCCTCGCTTCACATGTGATCGCAGAAGCTCAGCGCCTCGGCGGCACCGCCGCTTACATTGACGCCGAGCACGCCATGGACCCCGCTTACTCGAAGTTGCTCGGCATGGATATCGACTCACTGCTCGTCTCACAGCCCGACTCTGCGGAACAGGCGCTCGAGATCACGGACTACCTGGTGCGTTCCGGCGCCCTGGACGTGATCGTAATCGACTCTGTCGCAGCGCTCGTACCGATGGCTGAGCAGGAAGGCGAGATGGGCGATACCCACATCGGCCTCCAAGCCCGCCTCATGTCACAGGCCCTCCGTAAGTTAACCGGCTCCGTGGCACGCACAAGCACGACCCTTATATTCATTAACCAGTTGCGTGAGAAGGTCGGCGTGGTGTTCGGAAACCCTGAGGTCACTCCGGGCGGGCGGGCGCTCAAGTTCTACGCCTCCGTCCGCATCGACCTCCGCCGCATGGAGGCGATCAAGAACGGTACCGAGATCATCGGAAACCGCGTGCGAGCCCGAATCGTTAAGAACAAGGTCGCTGCGCCATTCCGTGTCGCCGAGCTTGAGTTTCTCTTCAAAGAGGGCATCAGCAAAGAAGGCGCTTTGCTCGACCTTGGTGTTGAGCATGGAATCCTGAAGAAGAGCGGATCGTTCTTCTCTTACGGAGATACACGCCTGGGTCAGGGA
>JAPYSM010000010.1 GCA_029936485.1 Dehalococcoidia bacterium | reverse complement strand
GTGCAAGTGGGCCGCTCCAAACGTAAGAGGAGGTTACTTCTGGCGTAGACGATGTCATCCTGAACTTGATTCAGGATCCGCTTTTAACTCGTCCAGGTGACCCCGGGCCTTGATCGTGTGCCCATTAACGGTCTCAATCGAACTACAAGGTCGTCGCCAGAGTGTCCGACCCTGAATCAAGTTCAGGATGACAATATGCGGAATCAGCCGTTCCGCGCCGTTTGAACGCGTTCCAGGGTCGCCACTAGTCCAGCACCGTCCGCGCGCCGTAGGACACATCGTCCAGCCGTGACCGCTCATCGTCCGTTATCGACCAGCCGACTGCGCCGATGTTGTCTTCCATGTGCTCGGCCGTGTCGCCTCCGGTAATTGCGACGCTCACTTCGGGATGTGAGAGCACCCAGTTGGTCGCTGTCTGGGCTATGGTCTTGCCGTGGGCCGTAGCGACTTCATGTAGCACGTCCAGCACCGCCCGGGTGTCTGAATCCATGTGCTCATCAAATCGCTCCGCACGAACCGTTGCATAGAGGGAACCTGCGGGCGCTGACTCGCCTGGCACGTATGCACCGGAGAGTAAGCCGACGGCAAGCGGGCTGTAGGTCATGACGCCAAAGCCGTGTGACTGGACTGCCGGGAACATTTCCAGTTCGAGGTCACGATTTAACAGGTTGTACGGGTTCTGGATGCAGATGAGCGGGTCGAGGCCGTTCGCGTCCTGGGTCCAGAGCGATTTCACGACCTGCCATGCGCGGTAGTTGGAGACGCCGACGTAACGGGTTTTGCCAGACGTCACCAGGTCGTCCATGGCGCGCAGCGTTTCGTCCAACGGCGCCTCATCGTCGTACCCGTGGAGGATGTAAACGTCGATGTGGTCCGTGTCCAATCGGTTCAGCGTGCGGTCGATCTCGCGCATGATGTGATACCGGGACGCGCCGCTGTCGTTGGGACCGCTGCCGATCGGACTGAACACCTTGGACGAGATGAATAGATCGTCACGGTGACGTTTCAGGACGCGCCCGAGGATCTGTTCAGAGGTTCCGGCGTTTGAGCGGTCGTCCCCAAGCCCGTACACGTTTGCGCAGTCGATGAAGTTAATGCCGAGTTCTATGGCGCGCTCGATGGCACGTTCACCTTCATCCGCATCCGCCTGGCCCCGAAATCCAAGTCCAAGTGCCAGCCGCGAAACCTTGACTCCGGCTTTTCCAAAATTGACGTATTCCACTTATGCCCTCAGATTTATGGACTTGAAGATCGGGATTATTGAAACTGTCTGTATAGATTGCCGGTATGAGAGCAAGCGTGGATCAGAAGTAGACCCATCCTTCGATCATCGATTCCGGAGGTAAATTGTCGGCGGGACTCCGTGTACCGCTGTGTATCTCGTATGTCGGCAAGGCCGCGATGATGGCGTCGAGCGCATCGCCGCCTTTATTTTCGACGACCATTCGGCCCATTTCGGGATTCTGTAGTGATATCTGTCCGCTGGCAACCAGCTTTTTTAGGATGGCCTGTCGTGTCTCGCGTTTACACGAGCCAGCGCCTTTATATCCGGAAGTAGGAAGTCCGAGGCGTTTGAGGGTCGATGACGGACAAATTTCAATGACATTCGGACCTTTCTTCCGCCAATTCTGCATCGGCGCCACAGTCGCCGACCCGTTGACCACCAATCGGGCAAGGACTTCTCGGATTCCGTGGTAAGTCATTCTGTACATACGCAGGTTGTATGGTGAAAACGGCGTTCGCGCATGACGGTCGGTTCGCCGTTTAAATTCGCCCTGATGTTGGCTCTGACAATAAGCTCGAAACGACTTCGGATCCGAAAACCGGTCGGCGAAATGAGACACGAACGTGTCCCAATGTGGCTCGTTGATCAACTGTGCGGGAATGGAAAACGGAAAGTCGATGCCGACCGTAGCATTCCCAACGTCCCCAATGAATTTGGCCAGCGCCGGAAGGGCGACGTCGCGCTTTCGCGACACTTGTAGTAGATCGCTCAGGGTCTTGACCGAGCAAATCTCAAGCTGATTTTCGACGACTCGACCGGACGCTACCCAGGTGAGGGATCCTGACCTTTTGGCATCGGCACTAAAATCGATTCCGAAAACATCGCATTTCACGGTCGTTCGTTTCATCTCTCCGCCAAGGAGCAATTACGGGCTCAGTTCTTGTTGTGGCCTGGTGTCAAGGCGTCGGGAATGTGGCCTATCACGGGACCCGGCAGATATAACTATCAGGTTGTCGCGTATGCGGGCTTGGTTACAGGTCAGCCCACTTGAAGTTGGCCTCGTACTCAGGCTTGCCATGGATGCCCTGATCGCCCAGGTGCACCCGGTACAGTTCGCCACCGCGGTGGGCGTTGAAGTCGTACCCGGAAGGCTCCAGCCCTCCCGGCGGGTCACCGGTGCCATTGTAGGCCGTGGTCACGTATAGATCCCCGAAATCCTCGCCGCCAAACATCGGGGCCGAAGTCTGTGTGGCCGGGAAGGTGATGCGTCTTTCTTCCAACCCGTCGGGGTCGAATCGAATCACGCAGCTTCCGCCCCAGTTGGCTGACCAGACGTGGTCATCGGCGTCCACAGTCATGCCATCGGGGATGCCTTCCGAAGCGTCCAGTTTCACGAACTCACGCTTATTGGCAAGTGCGCCCGTCTCCAGGTCGTGGTCGTAGGCGAAGATAGTGCGAATAGGTGAATCGGTGTGATAGAAGGTACGGGTGTCTGACGAGAAGCCCATGCCGTTTGAGATACCGACGTCCTCGGCGATCGTTTCAACCCGGCCGTCAGTCTCAAATCGGAACAATGTGCCGGGCGCCGCGCCGTCAAAGTAGCTGCCTCCGTAGAACTCTCCACGCGGTCCAGCGAAACAATCGTTGAACTGGTACGCCTCGCCGTGATGCAGCCACTGAAAGTCGTCATCCGAGCGCCACAACATGACGCCCTCCCAGGTGCCCAATACCAGCCCGCCCTGCTTGTTGACGGCGATCCCGCCGACGTATTTGCCGTGATGGATCAACTCGTTATCGTCCGTCGACGGGTCGTACTTAAAGACCCGCCCCGTGCGTATATCGGTCCAGTACAGGACGCCGAGATGCGGATCCCAGCACGGCCCTTCGCCCACAACCGCGTTCTCGTCGGCGAGCATCTCGATGTTGTAGTCAGGCATTCGGAGTTTTCAGTTCCTTGTAGAACATGGAGATGTGTCCAGAATCCACAACTGATCGTCCACCTACTCCTTCAGCGTCCCCAGAATTCGGTCGATAACCGCCTTGGGGTCGTTACACCAACGCACCACGATCACGACATCACTCACCGGGTCGATAAACACCACGTTGCCGCCTGCGCCGCGTGCCGCAAAGCTGCGCGATGAACCGAGGGCGGAGATTTCGCCCTCGTGGTTTAACCACCACAGGTACCCGTATTCCGGTTTGATGGAACACGGCTCTGTCATGGCGTACACCCAGGACTCCGAGACGATCTGCTCATCGTCCCAGCGACCGCGACGTGAATAGAGCAGCCCAAATCGGGCGTGGTCATAGGTGTCGATCCACAACCCGCCGCCCCAGTGGGCGCCGCCTGATACCGATTCCACCTGCTCGCCGTTCAGGTCCACCATCGAGGTCTCGTAGCCGTGCCAGGACCATCCGTCGGACGCGCCGATCGGGTCCATAACGTTTCGCTTCAAAATGGCAGGGAGCGGCTCTTCATATAAGCGGAGCAGTGACAGCGCCGTCCGGTTCACCCGAACGTCGTTGTACTCCCAGAACGTGCCCGGCTCCTGGTGAGGAAGTGCGCTGTTGTCGGTCCCTCCATCCATCGCCGCAGACCCGCCAACGATCCGGCCCCGGTCTACCGTATCCGGAAGGCCAAACAGCTCGCCTTCCCACTCATTGGTCTGCTGGAGAAGGTGTCGCCAGGTGATTTTTGAGTTGTGATCGGAATCGAACCCGCCGTCGTCGATATAGCCCGAGACACGATCGTCCATGCTGTGGATCAGGTCTTTGTCCACGGCCTGTCCCGCCAGCGTTGCGATGTAGCTCTTTGTGCAGCTGAAGGTCACCTCAACGCTGGATGGATCGCCGTACTCTCCGACGATGTAACCGCCGCGGATCACCAGTCCAGCTGGTGCGCTCCGCACCTTGAGGGGCCCGAGAACGCGGTCGTTCGGGTGGTTCTCGCCCTTAGGTGCTCGATCGTGAAGATCCTTTGGCCAATCGATCTCGGTGGCCTCTGCAAATTTGAGCGCTTCTGCGAGTGGCGCTGGATCGAACCCCTGGGTGTCTGGGTCACGACGTTCCCATTCGCCTTTGGGCGGGGTGTAGCTGATCGCTGGCGTTGAAGATGTGCTCATTCAGAATCTCCTAATTTTGGCGCGGCCGTTAGTTTTCTCGGGTGCCTTGGCTGCAGACGGACACGCCGCTCGTCGGGATTATCGCTGAAGATGGTCGTGTTTGGTGGGTCATCTCGCGTGGATGCACTCATAACCCCTCACCCCGTCGCTCTTCCTCAAGGGGAGAGGGGGATATTGAGGGCACCGGCTGATACCCGATCATCGTCATTCCCACGCGGGTGGGAATCCATAAAACGCGGATAATTCATTCAAGGGTGGACGCCACGGACACCGTGATCGAATTCCCGATTGCCGGGGAATGACGATGCGAGAACCCTTATGCATGACCGGTGAGGTGAGAATGAAGCCATTCCGGAGTCGGTGGGTATTCGCATTATGGCGTGCTGGTGAAGGTCCCTCGGCTACGCTCGGGATGACATACTTCCCTTACGGTTTGATAGTTGATGCGTCTGTCTTATCCGCCACGAACGGTGCGCAGTGGTCGCTCAAGGTTGAATTTGCCGGTTGACCGCTTCGGACGAACGGTTGAACATCGGTTCTCCGGACACTGTTGTCCAACGTCACTGATACGAAAGGCACCGAGGACCGGTGGAATCGACAGCGATAAAATCAGGAAAACATGATGCTGTCGAGTCGCGTACTGATGGGCGGCTGGATTTCTCGGTAATCTTTGACGGGGATGGCAGCGTCGTCGGCCGTCTGTATCAGCAGGCTCCACTCAGGGCGTTGTTTCCACGGCCGGAGCGGGGCGAACCTTTCACCGCAGTACTCGTTAATTCTTCGGGCGGAATCGTAGGCGGCGATCGACTCGAGGTGACGCTGGAGGCGACTGAAAGCGCGTCTTTATTGGTGATCGGACAGGCGGCCGAGAAGGTTTACCGCTCTACCGGTCGGACCGCCGAGGCCACGACGACGTTGATCGCCGGTCCAGGCTCGTTAATCGAGTTTCTTCCGCAGGGAACCATTGTTTACGATGGTGCGTGCTTCCGTCGAATCACGACCATAAAGGCGTCGCCGGGTTCCCGCGTGATGGCGGGGGAGGTGTTGTCGTTGGGGCGAGTGGAGCGTGGCGAGCGGTTTACGACCGGGCTGTTGCATGACGAGTGGCGGGTTCGCGTTGATGACAGACTGATCTGGGCCGACGCGCTACATCTGTCCGACGCCGACGGGGCTGACAAAAACGTAACCGGTATCACGACGGCGCTGAACTCACGAGCAGGATTTGCCGGGTCTCCCGCATATGCGACCTTTCTTTACGTCGCCCCTGACGCCAGCGAACAGCTCAAGTTAACGCGTCGGTTACTCGGCGATACGCCGGATACCGTGCGAGCGGGTGTGACGTCTTTCGACGGTCTGATTGTCGCCCGCTGGCTCGGGGCGAATCCCGCGGAAGTCCACGGCGCGTTCGGGACGTTCTGGGCACGTTTTCGGGCTGGCGCAATAGGTGCGGCGGAGCGACTTCCCACTATCTGGAATATTTGAGGAACGAGGTACCGGATTGGATCTGACTCCAAGGGAGAAGGACAAGCTGCTTATTTCGATGGCGGCGATGGTGGCGCGCCGACGTCTCGAACGCGGGGTGAAACTCAACTATCCGGAGGCGGTCGCGCTGATCTCAGACTTCGTGGTCGAAGGCGCCCGTGATGGCCGCACTGTCGCGGACCTGATGTCGGCGGGGGCGTTCGTTTTGACGCGGGAGCAGGTGATGGACGGGATCGCCGAGATGATCGAAGAGGTGCAGGTGGAGGCGACATTCCCAGACGGCACGAAACTCGTCACAGTCCACGAACCGATTCGTGCTGCCGGGTCTTCCGTATGAGCAAGTTAGTCCCGGGAGAGATCTTCACACCGGACGGCAATATCACACTTAACGCCGATCGTGAGGTCACGAGTGTTGAGGTCGCCAACACCGGAGATCGGCCGATTCAGGTCGGTAGCCACTACCACTTCGCTGAAACGAACTCGGAGTTGCGATTTGACCGGGCAGTTGCACGCGGCATGCGGCTGGACATCCCGGCCGGAACAGCGGTGCGGTTTGAGCCGGGGCAATCGCGTATCGTTTCGCTAATACCGTACGGAGGCGCGCGGCGGGTGTTCGGGTTCAATCAAGGCGTTATGGGGTCTCTAGACAACGCTGGATCAGGGATGGCCTGAGCGATGCCGTTTGAGATGAGTCGCCGCGCCTACGCGGGCATGTTTGGCCCAACGGTGGGCGATAAAGTTCGGCTGGCCGACACCGAGCTTTTCATCGAGGTCGAAGAGGACCGAACGATATACGGCGAGGAGGTGAAGTTCGGGGGAGGAAAGGTCATCCGTGATGGGATGGGCCAGTCACAAAGGACTCGTGCCGAAGGAACGGTCGACACCGTCATCACCAATGCCCTGATCCTAGATCACTGGGGCATCGTCAAGGCGGACATCGGTTTGCGAGACGGTCGGATCGCGGCTATCGGCAAGGCTGGGAACCCTGATGTGCAGTCCGGCGTCGATATCGTGATCGGCCCGGCGACGGAGACGATCGCCGGCGAGGGCAAGATCATCACCGCCGGAGGCCTGGACGTCCACGTCCATTTCGTCTCCCCGCAACAGGTGGAACACGCGCTTCATTCCGGTGTTACGACGCTCATGGGTGGAGGCACCGGGCCGGCCACAGGCACCAACGCCACCACGGCAAGCCCGGGAGGGTGGCATATCGGTCGGATGTTGCAGGCGGCGGAAGGCCTCCCGGTCAACCTTGGGTTCTTCGGAAAAGGCAACGCATCGTTACCGGCTGCCCTGGAAGAACAGGTGCGGGCTGGCGCATGTGGGTTGAAACTACACGAGGACTGGGGCACGACACCCGCGGTCATCGACAACAGCCTGTCGGTGGCGGACGAGATGGATGTTCAGATCCTAATTCACACGGACACGCTGAATGAATCCGGGTTTGTCGAGAACACGCTGGCCGCATTCAAAGGCCGCACCATTCACGCGTTTCACACAGAAGGGGCGGGCGGCGGACATGCGCCGGACATCATCCGAGCCTGTGGTGAACCGAACGTAATCCCATCATCAACCAACCCCACCAGACCGTTCACAATCAACACTTTGGACGAGCACCTGGACATGCTCATGGTGTGCCACCACCTAGACCGCCGGGTACCGGAGGACGTGGCCTTCGCCGAGAGCCGAATTCGGCGGGAGACGATGGCGGCCGAGGACATCCTGCACGATATAGGGGCGCTTTCGATCATTGCCTCGGATAGTCAGGCGATGGGGCGTGTTGGCGAGGTGATTATACGGACATGGCAGACTGCCGATAAGATGAAGAAGCAACGCGGTCGATTGCCGGATGAGACGGGCGAGAACGACAATTTCCGAGCGAAACGCTACATCGCCAAGTACACGATCAACCCCGCCATAGCGCAAGGTGTCTCTGAGTGCGTCGGTTCGGTGGAACCCGGCAAGTTGGCGGACATTGTTATCTGGTCGCCCGCTTTCTTTGGCGTTAAGCCGGACATGGTGATCAAATCGGGCACGATCACATCGGCACGCATGGGCGATCCGAACGCTTCTATCCCGACGCCTCAACCCTCGCACTACCGTCCCATGTTTGGGGCGTACGGAGCGTCGTTGACAGCGAGTTCTGTGACCTTTGTTTCTGCCGCCGCAATGGAGTCGGATCTCGCGGGCAAGTTAGGGCTTACAAAAGAGCTGGTTCCGGTGAGCAATACCCGATCGATGATCGGCAAGCATTCCATGATTCACAACGATCTCACGCCGGTGATGGAGGTGGATCCGGAGACGTATGAAGTGCGTGCGAACGGTGAGTTGCTGACCTGCGAACCGGCGACGGAGTTGCCGATGGCGCAGCGGTATTTCCTGTTTTGATGCCGGGACTGCGAGTGTTCAGTACATCCTTAGGGGCGGCGCTTGCCACGCCGATTGGGGTGCACGTATGTTCCGACCAGGCTTCCCTCTCCCAGCGGGAGAGGACGAGGGTGAAGTCCCAAATTCAAACTAAGCCCGAATTGCAATGAAACGCGCAACGGAAGCGGTCGTCTCCGGCAACTGGCCCTCGAACGACGCGCTCGACACCGTGACTCTGGGATTTGACGATCGTCATCGCAGACGCGTACGTCTCATCACCGACGCCGGCGACGATCTTCTCCTTGACCTACCAGATGCGGTTGCGCTTGCAGATGGTGATGGGCTTCGGCTCGAAGACGGTGGTTGGATCGCCGTGGTCGCCGCTCCTGAAAGCCTAATGGAGGTCGTGTCAGACTCACCCGGACACCTTGTCCGACTTGCATGGCATATCGGCAATCGACACCTTCAGGCGGAGCTGCTTCAAGATCGAATTCACCTACGCCAGGACCACGTGATTGCAGAGATGTTGCGCGGGCTTGGGGCAGAGATTCTGGAAGTGAGCGCACCGTTCCAGCCAGAGGGCGGTGCTTACGACGAGGACGGGCACCGACATGGTTGAGGATCACGTCAAAATCGCTGACCTGTTGCGTCTTCAGGCGTGGCTGTCGCCCGCATTCCCGATCGGTGGATTTAGCTACTCGCACGGACTGGAAGAGGCGGTCGCAGTTGGCGATGTAGATGATCTAGAGAGCCTGTTTGTATGGATTGAAGCAGCGGTGAACCAGGGCGCTGGGCGTGTCGATGGAATGTTGCTGGTCGCCGCGTGGCGTGCAGAAGACGCCGGTGATCACGGCAGACTTCAGCAGGTCGCAGAGATAGGTGCAGCCATGCGCGGAACCGCTGAACTGGCTCTCGAAAGCAAAGCGCAAGGCGAAGCATTTCTAGACACAGTACAAGCCGCCTGGCCCAATGGCGCGGTGGAAGCCGCAACAGCTGCCATAAAACAACCCAAAATAAACCGGGGAGTGCCGGTGGCAGTTGCCGTTGGGATGATTGCTGCCTGTCACGGCGTCCCGGTTGAATACGTGCTTCCCTTGTACCTGCAATCGTTCGCAGCTGGCATCGTTTCGGCGGGTGTACGCTTGATCCCCCTCGGTCAGACCGACGGACAGCGTTTAGTTGCACGGATGCATCCGATCGTTGAACGGGCTGGAGGGGCGACGTTGGAGGCGAAATTCGAGGACATCGGCGGCGCAACGCCGATGATAGACCTAGCATCGATGGCGCACGAGATGCGCGACGGGAGACTATTCCGCTCATGACCTCGGCTCTGAACGAACGTCCGGACAAGATCACTTCGAATGGCCCTTTACGTGTGGGAATCGGCGGACCTGTCGGCTCCGGCAAGACTGCTCTGGTAGAGGCGCTATGTGTTCGGTTACGAGACGAGTTCGATCTGTTCGTAGTTACCAACGACATTTACACCAGGGAAGACCAGGAGATCCTTACGCGCTCTGGCGCTTTGCCTGCGGAACGCATCGTTGGGGTAGAGACAGGAGGCTGCCCGCACACCGCCATCCGTGAGGATGCCTCGATCAACCTGGCGGCTATTCGGGACATGGTTGGGCGATTCCCGAACGCCGAACTGGCGTTGATTGAATCGGGTGGGGACAACCTTGCAGCGACCTTCAGTCCGGAACTGGCGGACATCACGATCTATGTGATCGATGTTTCGGCAGGCGATAAAATTCCGCGTAAGGGCGGACCGGGAATCACGCGCTCAGACCTGCTGGTCATCAACAAGATAGATCTTGCACCCTACGTTGGCGCTGATTTGGGCGTGATGGATCGGGATGCGCGGAACCAACGCGGCGACAAGCCGTTCGTGTTTACCAATCTAAAAAATGGAACCGGGGTTGATGTAGTGACGCAGTTCGTACGACACGCCGGCGGGCTGGGTGCGGGCTAACGCCTACATTCAGCCCGCCGGCGTCTTTCTGTACAGCTGCTCACGACGATCATGAGGTCACTTGTCATACCATCGTAAGAGTGGCGCTCGCTCCACCAGGTTACGCGATCACGCTCTTGCCCGAGATCAGGGGCAAGCGACCCGAGTCTCTCCCGAACGGGGGAGAGGGAACATTCAGCAGACACGTCTTACGGAATTAGGCCGCAGATGCCTCTGGGAATACGCCCGTGACGTAGATCCACTCAACCTTTAGGATTGTGTTGCTGGAGGCTCTGTCCTCCACCCTACACAACCCCGTCTATCACCACGTCCAGCAAGGCCGGTTTGCCCGACGCAAACGCCCGTTTTAGCGCCGGGCCTATTTCTGAGGGGTCGGTTATACGCTCTCCGTGGACGCCCATGCCCTGGGCTATAACCGACAGATCGAACGGGGTCGGGAAGTCCATGAATAGGTAGTTGCTGCCGGGCTCTGGTTCCTTGATAACATCTCGCTTGTAGATGTCCATGTTGGTTTTGAGCACTCGGTATGCGCCGTTGTCCAGCACCACCACTACGGCCGGGATGTCATCATTGGCGGCTGACCACAAGCCTTGGATGGTCATCATCGCCCCACCATCACCGAGTATTCCGAGCACCGGCCGGTCGGGGTTCGCGAGCTTTGTCCCGAACGTCGCGCCGAGTCCCCAGCCAATCGACCCGCTCTTTTTAGAAACCAGTTCGTCCGGGGCGAGTGATTGCATGTAGTGGTTGAAGGATAGCCGGTGGCTTGATGAGTCGTCCACCACGATGGTCCGCGGCGGAAGCGCGGCTGCGATCTCCGCCAGCGCCCGGTCTGGGGACATCGGAACGTTGTCCCATTTGGTCTGAGCCGCGGCGGCATATCGCTCACGAGCTTCGTTTCGCACATCTGAGATCTGCGCCGCCCTTTTGGCTGCCGCGGTACGCGCCTCATCAGTCATCGATGCTTCTAAAGCGTCCGCAAGTTGGGCAAGGGCCAGCTTCGGGCTCGCCACGATGCCAATATCAGTCGGCTCCGATTTGCCAACCGCGCCCGGACGCTGATCGATATGGATCACCGTTGCAGTTTCCGGCATGAGTACGTCCGAGAAATAGAACAGATCTGCAAACACCTCAGCGCCAACGGCAAGTAAGGCGTCGGCGTCGTTAAGAAGCTGTCGGTGCTCACGACGGCGGGTCGCCAGAGCCCCCATATACTGCGGGTGATTAGTCGGGAAGCTGACTTCAGAGCCGCGGGTTGTGTACACAGGTAAACCCAGTAGCTCGGCTACACGCACCGCTTCAGCAACGCCGTCCGATTTGGCGACCCGATTGCCAAGCAGCATCAACGCACGCTTGGAACCGGCTAGAAGCTCTGCCACACGCGCAAGCGCGGCCGGGTCTGGTGCACTGGAGGTGTACATAGGTCTAGACGGAACAATGTGCATCTCCGCCACACCGTCCAGCGCGTTGCCGGACAGCCCAACATAGACAGGCCCCTTCGGCTCACTGTTGGCCTCGTTGAATGCACGTCGGATCACGCTCGGTATCTGATCCGGGTGAGTCACCTCCACCGACCACTTGGTTACGGGTTTAACTATCGTTGGTAAATCGGCCCTAAACTCGGCCAACTTCCGGGTGTCGTAGTTGCCGGAGACCACCACCATCGGCGTGCCGTCATTCAGCGCATCGATCATCAAGCTGATGCCATTCGCCAACCCGGAATCGATATGGAGCTGCACAAACGCCGCCTTGTTGGTGGCGCGGGCGAACCCGTCGGCCATGCCGACGGCGACGCCTTCCTGTAAAGCCAGGATGTATCGGAGATCTGGGTAGTCTTCCAGAGCATCCAGGAACGGTGATTCACTGGTGCCCGGGTTGCCGAAGATGTGAGTCACGCCCTCCGCACGGAGCATTTCAAGAAGGGCTTTCTTGCCGGTTATTTTTGTGGACATATTTTCGGATGATAACCTCAGAACCCGTATAAATTAGAGGCGCAGGTAAGCCATGGTCCATCAAGCCCATCAGATCGTCCTGGTATGAGTAAGGCCGCACCGAGTATCTGTGGAGTTTCCGAACCCGCGTGCGTCGTATCGGATCACACAATGCTGGGCGGCCAGAAACGCGAACTGGTCGTCCCACATTCGCCGGTCCAGCGAAAATCCGTGGACAAGAATCAGTGGTGTGCCGGCACCAGCGATTTCGTAATAGATCTTTGCTTCGTTGATTTCGGCATAACCGGGCTCAAAATCTGGGAGGGCGGTAGTTATTCGTGAACCGGGCCTTTCATTTAGGCGTGGTTTTGATTGTCGGACTATGCGTCAGAAAGCCGGAACGGCTCTGCCGCGCTGGCACCTTCCGGGAGGCCGGAGGGCAGGCGTACGTCCAGCACATAGGGCCGCTCCTCATCCTCCACGATGGCCAGTCCACGGGCGATCGCTCCAGCTACTTCAGACTCATCGTCCACACGTTCCCCTTCCAATCCATAAGATCGTGCCAAACCAAGCGGATCGATCCCTTCCAGGCCGACGCCGGCAAATTGTCCCGTCTCACGCATTACGCCGCCGGCCGCCGCAAATAGCGTGGCGACGATGCCGTACGCCGCGTTGTTCGGGATGATGTAGAGCACCGGGATGCCGTGGGCGACGGCGGTCCAGAACACCGAGTCTGCATAGTAGACGGAGCCATCGCCGACCAGTCCTATGACCGGCGTGTGCGGAGCAGCCACCTTGGCTCCTGCTGCGGCCGCCATGCCCCAGCCTTCCGACTCACCGGGCCGCCTGAGATGCGTGTTCACCCCGCCGCCGTCCACCGCTTCGATGCACTCAAGCTGTATGGCGAACTGCTCGGAAGTGATAATGCCGCCGCCGATCTTCGTAAGTTCGGTCTCGATGGCGTCTAGTAGCATCAGCGGTCGTACGCGTCCGGGGACGATGTGGTCGCCGCCCGGTTGAAGCCCGGCACGACGTGCGGCTCGCAATGCTGCGGCGTGCTCCAGCGCGCTCTTGCGGCGACCATCGAACGCACCGCTGCCGCCTTCGTCCCGCGCGATTTCCAGCAGTCGCGTGACCCCCTTGCCCTCGTCCGCCACGATACCGTTTTCCAGAGCCGGGATGTTCTGCAGGTTTGCGATGTCAGACCCGAGTGCAAAGACACGGTCTGCTGATCTGAACGCGGTGTAATCCCCGGGTAGACCGGCGCCGGCATGTCTCACGCCGATGGCGACTATGCAGTCAGGCTTCACGGTCGCCGAAGCAGGGCCGAACGGGCCGCAGTGGAGCGGGTGAGCTATGGACACGCCTACGAGATCCGGAGATGCACAGGCTACTGCTGCGCCATAGTGATCGGCGAGCGCGGTAACGGCGTCGCTTGCACCACTCTTGAACACACCGTCGCCCACGTACAACATCGGTCGCTCGGCGGCTTGCAGAGCGGATGCGATCCCGTCCAGGTCAGCGTCGGCGGCATAGCCGGAACGGATCGCGGTGACTTTGGAGTCAATGATGTCGACCGTCACAGGGGACGCGTCTAGGAGACGATCGTACACGGCTATATGTACAGGTCCGGTCGGAGCCGCCGTCGCCACCTGGATCGCGCGCTCGATAGCCTCAGGCAAGCCTTCAGGTTCGATCACCGCCCATGCCGCTTTTGTGAACGGGGCAGACAGGTACGTCGGTCCAAAGTCATGGTCGATGTTCAGCATCACAGAGTCGGCGAAGCTTCCGGTGTCGCCGTGGAACGAGATGACGACGACCGGGAGGCCGCCGTTCCATGCGTTGAACAGTTGCCCAAGTGATTGCGCCAGTCCAGCTCCAAGATGGACCACCATCAGGGCTGGGTCGCCCTGGACCTGTGCGTAGCCACCGGCCATCGCCGCGACCGGGCCTTCGTGGAGCGCAAGGATGCCGTTTACATCAGGGTGGGCGTGGAGGGCGTCAAAGAACGTCGCCTCACGGGACCCGGAGTTGTAGAACACGTACTTCACGCCGGACGCAGCGAACTGCTCCACCATCACCTGGGACGGGTTACCGGTGAATTGACGTGTCGACATGGGTTCGGTTCTCCTGTTGGTCTGAATGTTGTCTGGTTAGCCGGGCAGTTGTTGGGCAGTCGAGTTTTACGGGATCGGTTTGGATTCTGGGTTGAGTGATGAAACAAACCTCGCCCCGTTCCATGTGAACGACCCGAGATATACCGTCTCCGGAAAACCGCGATCCCGATCGTCCCACACCCTGCTCCAGATTCCGTGTTGTGGGGATGCCGAAATTTCCAGCGTTTCGGAACGTTCGACAAATCTTCGTTCAACGAACCATTTTGATTCTTCTGCGGTCATACCGCCGAAATTGTTCAGAGAGCCACCGATCGCCGTCGCTTCAAAGTAGATGTGGGGACGGATGATGTTTCCGTCCACGACGTGACACATGTAACGAAACGGTCCCGGTTGCACGACCAGCCCGGTCTCTTCGCGCAACTCTCGGACAAGGCAATCGCTCAGGGGTTCACTGGGTTCGCTGCCTCCTCCTGGAATCTGCCAGTGGTCGCCCTCTTCCGGCGGGTTGAATCGCACCATGAGCATGGAATCGCCATCGAAAACAAGTCCGCGGCAGCGAGGGGCCTCTATTTCAAACAAGGTTTCGCTCAATGTGACCCCTTTGACTTAGCGGACTCGTTTGCGGGTAGCGGGCGCTTCCAGTCCGAGAGCCCAGCCGATTGGCACAACGTAACGTCGGGGATGATAGGCGATAAAACCAGGGTAAGTCACTCCGGATCTGGGATTCGGACAGGGAGTGAGCATGGACAGGCTGCACGGAATTGAAGCCATATTCTTGGAGCACGGCGGTACAATGAGCGACAACGACCGACGTACTCCGAAGTCACCATCGCCAGCGGCTCAAACGCCCGTACCGGCGGTAACTCTCCATCGAACTTCTCGATCTACACCAGCGCCGTATGGGCGGTTGGGCCCTGGGCACGGACCATAGGCTGCGTAATCCGGGATTCGTGGTGTATCGCACTTGGAATGGACAGGCCGATGTTGGAAGGATCCGGGTCATCAACCCACGGATGCGCGGCCACAATGCGTTCATCCTCGACATCGATGTCGTAGACACCCCAGTGTGTCAGCGTGCGCGTGCGCTTCCTGGTAGGTTCGGTCAACGTGGGCTCCCCTTGTTCTGCGTGTGGTCCCGGCGTCTCAGGCCGTAGGGGGCGTGGCCGACGCTTCGTTATGTTGGTGCCCAACGCGCGCATCATCCGCTCGGTCTTTAGCGTCCGATACAGTGTTGGCAAAGGTCCTCTGGCTACCCGCTGGATGACCTCGGGAATACGATGATTTTGGGTGCTCTGGCATATTGCAACACGCGCCTAGCACCCGACGGTGTTACGCGCCGACTGCGCTTGCCACCATGTCGCCGAACTGGACGGTGCCGATGCACTTGTCGCCCTCGCTCGCGATGTCCGGCGTTCGGAAGCCTTCTGACATTATTGCGTCCACGCCTTTTTCGATGGCGTCAGCTTCCTCGTGGAGGCCGAAAGACCAACGCAACATGATTGCGCTACTCAGTAACGAGGCGATGGGGTTGGCGACGCCGTGGCCAGAGATGTCAGGGGCGCTGCCGTGGATAGGTTCGTATAGGGCCGGCTTTCCGCCGCGCCGCCGCCGTGTACCCTTTTTCGGGGGCGGGCTGGTCAGGCTGGCTGACGGAAGCATCCCCATGGAGCCGGACAGCACCGAAGCTTCATCGGACAGGATGTCGCCGAAGGTGTTCTCCGTGACGATCACGTCAAATTGAGAGGGGTTCGTGATCAACTGCATGGCCGCGTTGTCCACCAGCACATGGTTCAGTTCCACGTTACGGTATTCTTGATGGAGTTCTGTCGTAACCTCGCGCCACAGGCGACCAGACTCAAGAACGTTCGCCTTGTCGACAGATGTAAGCTTGCCGCGGCGGTTACGCGCCATCTCGAATCCGACGCGGACCACCCGTTCGATCTCTTTTTCGGTATATGAGAGCGTGTCCACAGCTCGACGTCCCCGTGCGTTTTCCCAGCGCTTCTTCGGTCGGCCAAAGTACAGGCCCCCGGTCAGTTCCCGGAGGATGACCATGTCCACACCCTTGAGCCGTTCTTCCCGCAGCGGAGAAGAGTGCACAAGTTCCTGGTAGACCTTGATCGGCCGAATGTTTGCGAACAACCCGAGTTCTTTGCGGATACGTAGTATGCCGTCTTCTGGCCTGGTCTTCGCCCTCGGGTCGTCCCACTTCGGGCCGCCGACGGCGCCGAACAGGATTGCATCGCAACCTAGAATAGTGTCCATTGTTTCGTCGGGGAGGGGCGTGCCGAACTTGTCGATCGCACAGCCTCCCATCTCACCCGTCCTCCACTCGAACTCATGTCCGTAACGTCGTCCGACAGCGTCGAGTACTTTTACGGATTCGGCGGTGACTTCCGGGCCGATTCCGTCCCCACCAATGACAGCTATCTTAAGATCCAAGATTCTTTTCTCCGTACAGGGCTAACAACCGCATCGCTACCAGCGTGCCGGGTGCGCTTCTTCAAAATCGGTAATTACGTCGTTGTTTTGTAGTGAGCGCTCGATCTCGTCGAGGCCTTTCACCAGCGATTCCTGCCGGAATGGCTCCATCTCGAACGATTCCGAGAAACCGTCCTCGTCATATACACGCTGATCCACGACATCCACGGTCAGACTGTAGCCGGGATTCCGAAGGGCGCGAGCCATGATTGTGTCCACGCCGGCCTGCGAAAGGATGACGGGCGCCATGCCGTTCTGGAAGCAGTTATTGCGGAAGATGTCGCCAAAACTTGGGGCGATCACCGCCATGAAGCCGTACTCCTTCAAAGCCCATGGCGCGTGTTCGCGCGATGAGCCCGATCCGAAGTTCGGCCCGGCGACTAGGATGGGAGCGTTCTGGTACTCCGCCCTGTTCAAGATGAAGTCCGGGTTGGGCACGCCGTCTTCAAGGTATCGCCAGTTATAGAACGCGAACTCGCCGAATCCGGTCCGCTCTATTCGCTTCAAGAACTGTTTGGGGATCACCTGGTCTGTGTCTACGTTCGCTCGGTCAAGCGGCGCGACGATCCCCGTTACTTTCTTCAAAGGGTTCAATGTTCTGTCCTGTAGATGGGTTGGCTATGTTCGATCGAGAGCACGCCAAGGACGTTATTTTTCTCCGCTTAGTTGAGGTTTTACGAAGTTCTTGCCGACCGGAATCACCGGGTGAGCATCAATTGATGTCGAATTTCCTGTGCACGCTGAAGTCGGAATACAACAATAACGGTCAAAACCAGTGGAAGGACCTGGAAAAGGTCAGACCACACCAGTAACCTGCCCGCCGCCGCCCAGTCATCGATGTTCTCACGCCCTACGAAAAGAGAGATCCCTCTGGGGCCGAAAAGGATCGCAAATATGACCAGGGTCCACCATGAACTGATGAACTTTCCCTCCTGTGATTCAGCATTCTGCCATGCTCTGGGATTTTTGGTATCGGTCGACCCTGATGCGGTAGACAATTCTCGCACGATATGGGTGGGTTTGTAGAAATTCATGAACGGAACGAAGAACCATCCAACCGACCATCCGGGGGTGAACTTCTGGCCTGCGATACGCAAGTGCTGCAGGTTGGAGCTTGCATGGTGGATGAAAATAGCGAAAGTCACTACTAGAGCGATCCCGGATATGACGATGAACGCCCAGATTATTGAATGCTCTGATTTGTAGTCGTTGACTGTCCTGGCAACCTCCAGGACATCACCACACGCCCCGGTGCCGGAGAACAGGCCTTCTATCGAAACGCATTCGATCCCTACTTTGTTGGCGAACTCCAGTAGCTCTTCAGGATTTGCGTTGTTTGATGGGAGATCGGTCAGGCCGGCTGCCTTGTAGTCGTTGATCTCATTCAGCATTTTGCTGTCTATCCACGCTAGGGCAAACGCCAGCACCACCATCACGGAGACGATCCCCGTGATTATGATGAACATCGTCCGGCCGGAGTTGTAGCCGGACTGGTTGAAACTGGTAGACATGTATTGGCCTGATGAACGCCCGTCATAGGGTCGAACCTGGAGCGGGAACGGAGGCGAGGCGCCTAAGCCTCTGTCTTCTCCCAGTCACGTACGTCCACGAAGTGTCCTTCGATTGCCGCTGCCGCAGCCATCGCCGGGCTGACGAGGTGCGTACGCCCGCCGCGACCCTGCCGCCCCTCGAAGTTCCGGTTGGAGGTGGATGCGCAGCGCTCCCCGGGCGAGAGTATGTCCGGGTTCATGCCGAGGCACATGGAACACCCTGCCGTGCGCCACTCGAATCCGGCTTCTATAAATATCTGGTCCAGCCCCTCTTCTTCTGCCTGCATCTTCATGGGTGTTGATCCCGGCACGATCATGGCACGGACGCCCGGCGCGACCTTGTGGCCTTTTGCGATCTCGGCTGCGGCGCGCATGTCTTCGATACGTCCGTTCGTGCAAGAGCCGATGAAGACACGGTCAACTTTTAAATCGGTGATCCGCTGGCCTGCCGTAAGCCCCATGTACTCAAGCGCCCTAGCTGCATTCTCCTGCTCATCGGCCGACTCGAAATCCTCTGGATTAGGCACGTTCCCCGTAATCTCGGCTACTTGCCCCGGGTTCGTGCCCCAGGTCACTCGGGGCTCGATAGCATCCGCATCGATCTCGACAATGGCGTCGAACTCGGCGTCCTCGTCCGTGGCGAACTGCTTCCACTCTTCGACTGCTTCGTCGAAAGCGTCGCCCTGCGGAACTTTCTTGCGGCCTCTGAGGTACTCGAACGTCTTGTCATCGGGCGCGATCATCCCGGCGCGCGCTCCGCCCTCTATGGTCATATTACAGACCGTCATCCGCCCTTCCATCGTGAGATCGCGGATGGCCTGGCCTGTGAATTCGATGACATGTCCCACACCACCGGCAACGCCGATCTGGCCGATTATGGACAGGATTAAATCCTTTGCGGTGACGCCCGGCTGGAGGTCCCCGTTAACCCGGACCTCCATCGTCTTTGGTCGTGCCTGCATCAGGCACTGGGTCGCAAGGACGTGCTCGACTTCCGACGTACCGATGCCAAACGCCAGCGCGCCGAACGCGCCGTGGGTGGCGGTGTGGCTGTCGCCGCACACGATCGTCATGCCGGGCTGCGTGACGCCCATCTCCGGGCCGATCACGTGGACGATGCCCTGGTCCGGGGAGTACATGTCGAAGAGTTCAATGCCGAAGTCGCGTGTGTTCTCGTCCAGCGTTTCGAGTTGTTGCTTTGCGATCGGGTCTTCGATGACGACTTCTGTGTCCCTTGGTGTTGTCGGGACATCATGATCGGCGACCGCGACCACAAGGTCGGGGCGTCGGACTTTGCGATTAGCAAGCCGGAGACCCTCGAACGCCTGCGGCGATGTCACCTCATGGATGAGGTGGAGGTCGATGTATAGGAGGGAGGGCTTGCCCTCTTTCTCCTGGACCACGTGTGTCTCCCAGATCTTCTCAAACATCGTTTTTGGCATTGTTTTGGCTATAGCTGGAATCTGTTTCTCCGTTGGTTAATTCGTTCTTGGTTCGACGTAGGTACCCGAGGTATTGGGCTGCCTCAAAAACTTCAAATATTGTTACGGCCAATCGGGCTGAGCAAAATTGCACCCCATATCCTTCACCTAGACGAACGGGCCTGGGCGCAATTCTATAGGGCGATCCGTGTTCTGGCGTTAACGGACCGTTTACTTGGTGTCCTTACTCGGTGAACGTGATGTTCGTCTGGTCGGGACCGAGAACACCCATCCGGTTGATTGCGTTGATGTACGCCTTTGCCGAGGCGACGATGATATCGGTGTCTCCGCCACGGCCTGCGTAGATGTGTCCCTCTGTGTCCTCGACGCGGATGGTCACCTCGCCGATGGCGTCGATCCCGTCCGTCACCGACGCGACCGCGAACTCCCTGAGGTTGCATTTCTGTTCAACTATCTGATCGATCGCCTTGCAGACTGCGTCAACTGGACCGGTGCCCTGCGCCGTCACGGTCTTCGACTCGCCGTTAGGGAGCCCCACGGTCACCGTCGCCGCCGGTGTCACCATGTCTCCGGCCTCTACTTTTACGCCTGCAAACCGGTACTGCTGATCCGTCTCAGAGAACCGGTGCTGTTCTGACATTAGCGCCTGCAGATCGAAATCCGTGACCTCACGTTTTGTGTCAGCCAGATCCTTGTACCGCGGGAACAGGTCGGCCAACTCTTCGTTGCTGAGCTCGTAGCCCAGATCGCCGAGCCGTGATCGCAACCCCGCACGTCCGGACAACTTGCCCATAACGATTGCCTCGCCTCGCCAGCCTACGGATTCCGGCTCCATGATCTCGAAGGTCGTTCGCTCTTTCAGGTAGGCGTCCTGGTGGATGCCGGAGCCGTGCCTGAACGCATTCTGACCGACGATTGCTTTGTTCGGCTGGATTGCGAAACCGAACAGGTCAGCAACCATACGGCTTGATGGGCCGATCTCTTCCGTGTTGACGTTGCTCTTGGCGCCGTAATGATCCTCGCGCGTCTCCAGCGCCATAATCACCTCTTCAAGCGAGGCGTTCCCGGCCCGTTCGCCAAGTCCATTGATGCAGCCTTCAACCTGGCGTGCGCCGTTTTCCACGGCGGCCAGACTGTTCGCTGCGGCTAGTCCAAGGTCGTTGTGGCAGTGGACGCTGACAGTCGCTTTGTGGATATTCGGGACCTTGTCGAATACTCCCTTGATGAGCGCTCCGAACTCCACCGGGTTTGAGTAACCGACCGTGTCGGGGATGTTGACCGTGGTCGCCCCTGCGTCTATGGCGGCCTCAAGGATCTGATACAGGTACTCGGGGTCGGTTCGCGTGGCGTCCATCGGAGAGAACTCGACGTCCTTGCAGTGGGAGGCCGCACGTGTGACAGCGTCAACGGCCATACCAAGGATGTCCTCGGCTCCCTTGCGCATCTGGTGCGCCATGTGGATCTCGGAGCTGGAGAGGAATACGTGGATTCGCGGTCGTTTCGCGTCCTTGATAGCTTCCCATGCGGCGTCGATGTCGCCAGGTACTGCACGTGCGAGCGAGCATATGACCGGGCCGTCGATCTCGCGTGCGATCCGCTGAACGGCTTCGAAATCTCCGGGGGAGCTTGCGGCAAACCCGGCCTCGATCACGTCGACGCCAAGTTTCTGGAGTTGCCGGGCAATCCGGAATTTCTCGTCCGGCGTCAGTCCCGCGCCTGCGGACTGCTCACCATCCCTGAGGGTAGTGTCAAAAATTATGACTTTGTCGTTGGTCGTTACGTCGGATTCTGCCATTTTTGAACTCCCGCCCGCCATGTTGCTTATCGCCGCCTTGTCGAGAGCCTCAGAGGGCTGCCTTGAGGATCATTTTTCTTAAAACCCTGAGGTTCTCGAGGAATGCGGCGCAACTTGTGGGGTTAGGTTGTCGACTCCAGCCAGGGCATCATGCTGCGCAGCTCACGGCCGATCTCTTCAACGGGGTGAGATACGTCTGCTTCCTGCAGCGCCTTGTAGCGGTGCAGGCCTTCGTCGTTCTCCGCAATCCATTCCCGGGCGAACTCGCCGGACTGGATCTGCCTGAGAACTTCTTGCATGTTTTCCTTGACCTCTGGGCCGATGATTTCCGGTCCTCGTGTGTAGTCGCCGTACTCTGCAGTCGTGCTGATGGAGTCGCGCATTCCTTCAAGGCCGCCGGTGTAGATGAGGTCCACGATCAATTTCAGCTCGTGGAGAACTTCAAAGTAGGCCGACTCCGGCTGGTACCCCGCTTCCGTGAGTACCTCGAAACCAGCCTTGATAAGGGACGTGACTCCGCCGCATAGAACGGCCTGCTCACCGAAGAGGTCGGTCTCGGTCTCCTCTTTGAAGGTCGTCTCAAGGATTCCGGCGCGGCCGCTGCCGATTCCGGCACCGTAAGCCAGGGCACGTGCGTGTGCGTTGCCGGTTGCGTCCTGGTGGACGGCGATCAGGGACGGAACGCCCAGGCCACGCTCGTACACCGCACGCACGCGGTGGCCGGGGGCCTTGGGGGCGATCATCGTGATGTCCACGCCCTCTGGTGGCTTGACCTGTTCGTAGTGGATGACGAATCCGTGGGCGAACATCAGCATGTTCCCCTCTTCCAGATTGTCTGCAACCTCGTTCTTGTATACCTCTGCGACGGTCGTGTCCGGTAGGCAGAACATCAACACGTCCGCCGCCTTTGCAGCGTCCGCAACGGTCATGACTTCCAACCCGTCTGCCTCGGCCTTGGCCTTGGATTTTGAGCCTTCGTATAACCCGACGATCACGTTAAAACCGCTGTCCTTGAGGTTTTGCGCGTGTGCGTGACCCTGGCTGCCGTAGCCGAGGATTGCGATCTTCGATTCCTTCAGAGGGGTTGTGTCGATGTCCTTGTCGTAATAGAGAGTCGCCATCCAGATTCCTTTTGGCGTTGTCACGCCGCTGTGTTTAATCACGTGATGTTCGAATCGTTTTGACTGCGCTAAACGCTGCCGGAGTCAAAGCCCTCTAGGGTGTTGATGTTGCTCGATATCTGATCGCCATACTCGCCGTCCTCACCGCCCTGTGACAGTGCTGACCGCAGCATGGCGACACGGCCGGTGCGCATGACCTGCTCTACGCCGAACTCTTGCATCAGCGTAATCATGGAGTCGATCTTAGATGTGTCTCCGGTGATCTCCATCGTCACGGCCTCTGCGCCGACATCTACGATGCTTACGCGGAAGATATTAGCCAGTTGGATGACGCGCGCTCTGCTTTCCTGCGTCGCACGAACTCGGACCATCGCCAGCTCACGCCATACGACGTTGTTATCGGTTATGTCCGAGACCTCGACGACCTCGATCAACTTGTCCAGGTGCTTTGCGATGTGTCCCACCGTGGACGGATCACCCTCGGCGACGAACGTCATCCGGGACAGGTCGCTGTGCTCGGATGCGCCGACCGCCAGACTGGCGATGTTTATGCCGCGCCGACGGAACAGGCTCGCAATGCGCGCCAAGACGCCGGGTTTGTTCTCGACCAGCGCCACCAACGTGCGGCGCGCCAATCCGTTGGCCATGATCTCCGCCATTAGAAGCTCTCCTCGATCAACTGCTCCACGGACTGGCCGGACGGGATCATCGGGAAAACGTTCTCCTCTGCCCGTATCACGAAGTCGAGCACGACCGGTCCCGGGTGGTCGCGTGCTTCCTGAATGGCCCCCTCAAGCTCGTTTTCTCTGGTGACGCTTATTCCCTTTATGCCGTACGCCTCGGCAAGCTTCACGAAGTCCGGGTTTCCGGTGTAGCTGTTTGCGTAGAAATTCTTGTTGAACACCATGTCCTGCCACTGGGTGATCATCCCGAGCATGTTGTTGTTCAAGATGGCGATCTTCACCGGCAGCTTGTTTTCGGCGATGGTCGCGAACTCGGACAGCGTCATCTGAATACCGCCGTCTCCGGCAAACGTCCAGACCTCTTTATCCGGGTGTGCGAACTGAGCACCCATGGCCGCCGGGACCTCGTAACCCATCGTGCCGAGACCACCGGATGTGAACCAGGAGTTGGCGTTCTTGAACTGGTAGTGTTGCGCCGCCCACATCTGATGTTGGCCAACGCCGGTGACCACGAGGGCATCGCCTTTCGTGGCGTCCGATATCGCCTTAACCACCTGCTGGCCGAGCAAATCATCGGACTCGCGAATCCTGAGCGATGGATGTTCCGCTTTCAGGTGCTCGATGTGCTGGACCCACTCGGTGTGCGTCGTCTGGTTGACCATCGGGTTCAACTGGTTGAGAACGGCACGCACGTCGCCCAACACCGGCGCTTCAACCTTAATGTTCTTGCCGATTTCCGCGGGGTCGATGTCGATGTGGATTTTTTTCGAGTTAACGGCGAATCGTTTGGTGTCGCCCGTGATTCGGTCGTCGAAGCGCGCTCCGATGTTAACGATGAGATCCGCGTGGTCCAGCGCGAGGCTTGAGTAAGCCATGCCGTGCATGCCGGGAAAGCCAGTGCTGAGCACATGGTCGTCCGGGAACGAGCTGATGCCTAGCAGTGTTGTGACGACCGGGATCTGCGCGTTCTCCGCCAGCTCACGGAGTTCGTCAAATGCACGCGAGATGATGACGCCGTGTCCGGCTAGGATCACCGGCCGTTCCGCTTCATTGATCAGTTTTGCGGCGGCGGCCACTGCGTCTTCGTCTGCCGTAGTCGGAGGGTTGTAGCCGCGCAGTGAGACTGGCTTGTCGTACTCCGCCTCATCGAACTCGATCTCCGCTGCCTGGACATCGCGCGGGATGTCGATAAGGACCGGACCGGGACGACCGGTACGGGCGATATGGAAGGCTTCTTTGATGGTGGCCGCGAGATCACGCGTGTCCATCACAAGGTAGTTATGTTTGGTGACCGGCAGGGTAGCGCCGGTGATGTCGGTCTCCTGGAAGGCATCGCTGCCGATCGCCCCACGGTTAACCTGCCCGGTGATCGCAACGATCGGGGCGGAGTCCATCATCGCCGTGGCCAGCCCCGTAATGAGGTTGGTCGCGCCGGGACCGGATGTCGCCATGCAGACGCCAACCTTACCGGAGGCGCGTGCGTAACCGTCGGCAGCCAGACTGGCGCCTTCTTCGTGGCGTACGAGTATGTGGCGCAGCTCCGGATAACTTCCGAGCGTTGAATAGAGCGGCAAAATCGCTCCGCCCGGGAGCCCGAATATCACGTCGACGCCCTCGCGAACGAGAGCCTCACAGACTATCTGGCCACCTGTCTTAATCATCATTACCTGTCTTCCGGGCCTTCCGAACCCGATCTTAATCCCATCACCCTTGATGGGAGAGGGGGGCCAAACCACTCAAAGCATAGGGGGCAATTGTGAACACCCCGGGATCAGAATTCACACAAAAAAAGCCCCGCCCCTTCAAAGGACGAGACTTGCTCCCGCGATACCACCTTTATTGCCCTGCTGGTGTCAACACCAATCAAGACCACTCAATGCCGCTAACGGAGGCTTCCGTCCAACCCTATGCACCCCGTTTGAAACGGTGGGTTTCAGGTCAGAGGCTCAGGGGCGAGTTCCCAATAGGCGGGCGCCGGTTCACACAACCACCGGCTCAGCCCGCTTGATCGGTACTACTCCCCGTCAAAGCGTGTAGCCACCAATTCTATCGGTACGCCATAAGGGCCGTCAACGAAATTGTTTATTTGTTTGTAACGGTGTAACGGTGTATTCTACTGCCATGTCTAAAGTAATCCGTATTGATGATGAAGTCTGGGCATGGCTGCAACTCCATGCCGAACCACTAGAGGACACGCCAAATACCGTATTGAGGCGGTTGGCGAATCTGGATTCTGAGGAATCTTCGTTTGAGATCGGTCAAACGGAGAGGTCTCCAATGGAACCACGAGAGCGATCGACGCCCCAAAAAGGGGAACGCACCGGTTCGGGTAAACAGCTGAATGTTCGGTGGGATGTAGGCGCCCGTCATGCCCTGTATCACAAGGACGGAAATTACTACAACCACCTCACGCAGTTCCCGGGAGCATTATTTGATCCGAAGGGATATGTCCTGTTTAAGACGAAAAGTGAGTATGAACGTTCGCCATATCTCCAACACGGTACTCAATTGCACGTCCCGTTATTGCTGTCAGCGATACCCGGGTATACGCGGATGGTGTAACAGTCTCTTGAACTTTGGAAACACGTGTTCCTAGATCGCCATCGGCACGAAGAAGCGAACGACAGCACCCTTAGGCTCTCGAAGGGTCGGATGCAGCACCTCATATGATTCCGGGCTGCGCGATATCGCCTTGTGTCACTCGGCCAGTGGTATCCTGCCGGTCCTCGTGATGGCCGTGCCCACAGCTATCTTGACGGTCTCATCCGGTCAGTACGACGGGAGCCTTTTTGAGCGACGCAGTTAATATCCGAAATTTTTCTTGGAATGACTTCGATGCTGTTTTCGATTGCCGGGCGGCGGTGACCGGCATTGCCGATGCGGATGCCGAAGAAGAGCGCTCACATTTCCGGGCGCGGCTTGAGCTTCCCGGGGCTGATGCGCTCGACAACGTGTTCATAGCGGAGCAGTCGGGCGAGTTTGTCGGCAGCGCCATCGCTGCGGTAGAGCCGGCCATCGATCGTGCTGTTGGCGAGTTCGGCGTGATTCAAAGTGCCCTCGGCCAGGGAATCGGCAGGCTGCTGTTGGCCCGATTGGAGCGTCGTGCTCACGAGGCCGGTGTAGCAGTGCACCAGGTGAACGTGCACCACACCAATACGCGATTGCGGTCGTTCATGGACGCCGCGGGCTACATGCAGATACGAATATTTAATGAACTGAAGTACCGGCCAGCACCGGCCTACCTGGAGGGGGACTACCGACCTCTGCCGGAAGGCATTTCGTTGCGTCCGTTCGTGTCGGGAGCCGACGAGGCCGCCCTGGCAAACATGCAAAACGCGGCGTTTGAGGGGTCATTTGGATTTGCCCCGAACACGCCGGAGCAGATAGCCGGGTACGTCGAGATGAGGGGCGCGCCCGGCGACATCCTGATCGCGGAGGATTCTTCTGGCGATGTGATTGGTTATGTGTGGACGAGCGTCACCGAGAACAACGATGACTCGGGTGAGATGACCGGGATGATCGAAATGACGGGCGTGCTGCCGAGTCAGCGGGGACGGGGAGTTGGATCGGCGGTGATTGCCGCGGGATTGAGGCATCTTAGAGAACGCGGCGCTGGTGTGATCGACCTGGAGGTCGATGGCGAGAACCTGTCAGCGCGTCGGATCTACAAGGATCTGGGCTTCAAGAAGATCGGCGAGCAGTTCTGGTACGAGAAGGATATGGGCGGGTAGGGGTGACCGACCCTCGGGCGGGCGTATTGCCATACGCCCCTACGGCGTCTCGGCAATATAGTCAGTCGGCGGCTGGACCTCCGACGGCTTCTAGAGAGTCCAGGACCCGTTCTTCTGCGAGGCCACAGAAGACGCTGAGCAATCTGTCTACCGCAACGCCCCAGCTCAGCTCCAGCGCACGCTCGCGTGCGGCGCGTCCCATCAGGGTTCTGAGGTGATCGTTGATTGTCAGGATTTCGATGCGTTGGATGAACGCCGCCGGGCAGCGTGACGGGATCAGGTAGCCGGTTTCGCCCTCACGGACGATCGACGGGAGACCGCCGACTCGGGATGCCACGACCGGCGTTCCGCAGGCCATTGACTCGAGGGCCGCCAGCCCGAAACTTTCGTAATAAGACGGGAACACGCAGACATCCGCCGCCGAGTAGTACTTGGGCAACTGCTCCTGTTTTACGGAAGGCAAGAACTTCACACGATCGGTGATGCCCAGTCGATCAACCACCTGTCCGAGGCGCTGTCGTTCCGGGTCGATCTCGTTGCCACCGATCACGAGGAGTGTGACATCGTCTTCCTCTTCCATACCGGCGACGGCCTGGATGAGAATCTCGATGCCTTTAAGACGCTCAACGCGCCCGACATACATCAGGATCTTGCCGTCCTCGGGAAGGCCAAGCACTCGACGGGACTTCAACCTGTCGTGGGGCCGGAACATCTTCGTATCGACGCCGGGCGGGACTATCAGTACCCGCTCTTTATCCGCGCCATAGAGCTCGGCAAGCAGGTCGCGCTCGTGTGCGCTCCATGCGATAACCCGATCTGAATTTCGGGCGATCTCCCGTTCCCCGGCGGATCGTTCTGGAATCTCCTTCTCGCCCGGCCGTGCTCGTCGCTTTACCTCGGCCAGCGTGTGGAAACTCGTGACGTGTGGCAACGCCCATCGGGTCGCCAGTTCTTCTCCCACAAGTCCAGATAGCCAGTAGTGGCTGACGATCACGTCGTACTCGCCGCCTTCTTCGTTAACGAAATCGGTGACGCGATCCGTGAACTCCGGCAGGAGATCGTAAACAGCGTTTTTCTCCGGCCTCACTGGACCAGCTTCGAGGTGGATTACCCGGGCTCCCAGCGCCAGATCGATGATCTGGGGATCTGATGGGTCATGGGAGCGCGTGAACACGTCCACCTTGACGCCGCGCGACGCCAGTTCCTTGACCGTCGCGAGCACATAAACGTTCATGCCGCCGGCATCTTTTTCGCCGGCGCGCACAACGGGGCAGCCGTGCACCGTCAGGACGGCGACACGGAGTTCCGGGCGGCCCTGGAATTCTGAGAATCCGGGGCCCGTCGAAAACCTGGAGCCGTTAGGCCCGGGTGATGACAAGGTTGTAGAGGGAACGGTCATGGGCTCCAAGGTGGTACTTGTAGGACTCATCGCCCCGAAGGAAATCGAAGTACCGGACTCCGTTTTCGATGGCGAGTTTGATCGTCATAGCGTGGTTTAGCAGCCCGACGCTTAGCGCTCGGTGCTCCGGATCGTAGCCACTGTTGTAAACAAGTTGGCTGTCGCCGTGTACAAAGCAGATCGAGGTGGCGGCGCGTACGCCATCGACCTCAAGGAAGTAGAGGTGGGAGACTCCAACTTTGGCAAGGTTTATCACCACTGCCCGGAAGAACTCTTCCCGGTAGTCTGTCATGAACTCGGCTTTGTCGGGGGTGCTCATGCGGTGCAATCGGACGAATTCGTCCAGATTGGCGGTGATGTCCTCGGGCGTGCAGTACTCGACGTGGTTGATCTCACAAGACCGTTCTAGCCGCCGCAGTTTCCTGCGCAGTTCGTGGCGGTCTTTTTTGTTCAGGCCTGACACGTAGTCGTCCCAGGTGTCGGTTAACTCGATACCCGGAGAAACGTCCTCAAACGTCTCTTCCACGTGCCAACCTGCTGCGCGGGCGGCGGGCGGTACAGCCTTGTATGCGGGGGACCACTCAGGCACGGAGGTTAGTCTGACCGAGTTCACCGACTCGACTCCCGACAGGTGTCCAAACACCGTGTCGTAGAAGGTCGCGTCTTCGATACCGGAATGAAGGAAGTGGTGGTAGTCGACGAGGTCAGACTCGCCGAGAAAGGACAGCTCGTTGCCGCGACGCATGAACGGCGCGAGGCCCTTCACATCCCCGTCCTGCACCACGGTCAGCAGCTTTAGATCGGCGTCGCCGCCAAACATCTGCCACCAAGTCTGTTGCCAGGCGGGGGTTGCGAACGGTGACAGATCTGAAGATTCACCGAGAAGTCGTTCCCAGTCCTGCCCAACACTATCAA
>JAPYSM010000161.1 GCA_029936485.1 Dehalococcoidia bacterium | reverse complement strand
AAGTCAATGGCAGTCTCGACCGATGTGACGGATACGGCGGCCGTGAACGCGCTGTTCGAAACCGTCCTGGACGAGTGGGGCGACGTTCACGTGCTGTTCAACAATGCGGGCATAGTTCGTGAGACCGGTAGGCCTCCGTTGTGGGAGATAACGGACGAATCGTGGCGCATCGGTATCGAGACTAATCTCAGTTCCGCGTTCTATTGCGCCCGGGCCATATCGAAGCACATGGCGGACCGTGGCTCCGGAAAGATCGTCAACGTCGCTTCCGGATTTGGGTTCCGGGGCGGTCGTGACAACTACATGTATACCGCGGGCAAGGGCGGGGTCGTGAACATCACGCGAGCCATGGCCGTGAGCCTGGGACGTTATGGCATCACATGTAACGCCATCGTCCCCGGCTTTTTCCCGACAGAGGCGACTAACGCCACCTCCATGTCGCTCCCGCGCGGAGACCTTATTCCCATTGGCCGCACCGGGTTCCCTCGTGAGTTCGGCCCCGTCGCCGTCTGGCTGGCCTCGGCTGCGTCCGATTACATGACGGGCGAGATGTTCATCGTGGACGGCGGTGGCCTGGCGGGAGGCATGGCGCCGACCGGTTACGGACCCATCACCGAACTCGGGTGAGCTACGGGTAAGCATTTCCACTTACCCCGATTTTTCTCCAATCTTCAAAGTCAGGAATAACGATGCCCGTCCCGAACGACTGGACCCTTGAAGACAAGGTCGCACTGATAACCGCAGACACACGCGGCTGGGCGCCGGTGCTCGCCTCCGCGCTCGCAGAGGCTGGTGCGGACGTTGCCGTAGCAGGAAACTCCGCTGAGTATGTCGAGTCCGCCGCCGCCGCCGTGACGGCACAGGGTCGGCGCTCTACGACGATCATAGGCGAGTTCTCCGGATACGCCGAAACAGACGCCGCTGTTGATAAGACCGTTTCGGAGCTTGGCCGGATCGACATTCTGGTCAACGCTTCACTCACCGAATTCGGGAAACCGACGCTCGATACCACCGAGTTCGAATGGAGGACCGTGATGGACTCTAACGCAGGAGCGGCGTTTCGCTGGGCGCGTTCCGTTGGACGGAAGATGACAGAGCAGGGCAGCGGTCACATCGTCAACATAATCTCGGAGATGGCCGAGCGCGGGCTGACGAATCACGCCGCTTTCTCCGCATCGCAGGCGGCAATTCAGCAGATGACGAGGTCGCTATCGCTTGAGTGGGGCACGTCCGGTGTACGGATCAACTGCATAGCGACGGGCTGGATTGAGCTAGACCCGCCGTCGCTCGAGGAGCAGCAGAAGGAGCTTCTTGTCCGCTACCTTCCGCTGCGGCGTAAGGGTACACCGGCCGAACTCGCGACGCTGATGATCTACCTTTCCGGAGACTTTTCGGACTTCACGACCGGCCAGACGATCTTCGTCGATGGCGGCGCTATGGCGCACGCCTGACCCTCCTGGGTGATTTTTGGAATTTACTCGTCTCACTATCCGCGTTCAGCCCAGGGCTAGCTCCGATGGCGTTCTGGGGTTCCTGGAAGACGGCACGCTTCGGATGCGCGTCACTGCCCCGCCCGTCGATGGCGCGGCGAACGTCGCCGTATGCAAAGTGCTGTCTAAGGCACTTGGCGTCAGGCGTGCCGCGGTCAGGGTGACGCACGGTAAGACGGTGCGCAAAAAGATCGTCCAGATAACGGGTATGACCGAGGCCGATGTACGAGAGCGGCTGGCGGGCTAAGCGCTCATGAACACTTTTGCGAGAACAAACAACCCGATAACGGCCACCATCGGTGAAAAATCGAACATGCCCGCACGCGGGATGACACGGCTAAGCGGGATCAGTATCGGGTCCGTGATCTGGTAGATGATTATTACTAGCGGATTGTTTCTTGCAGACGGAAACCAGGTCGTCAATGAACGGGCGATTATGGCGTAGGCCATCAGCTGAAAAGCAGTCCCGACGATTCCGAGAAGATCACTCATTTGGACCCCCTGCCCAGCTCTTCGCCCCGTTCCCACGCCGCCACAGCGGCCTTGATCACCGTGCCGCGGAACCCGGCGTCTTCCATCACCTGCAAACCAGCAGCGGTCGTTCCGCCAGGCGATGTGACAAGGTTTCGTAACTCTGCGGGATGTTTGCCGGTCTGACGCGCTAACACCCCGCTACCGATGATCAACTGCTGCGCCAACGTGTGCGCCATGTCACGTGGCAATCCCAGAAGCACCCCGGCGTCGATTAGGGACTCCATGAACACATATACAAAGGCTGGGCCACTAGCGCTGACCGCCAGAGCCATATCTACGTACTTCTCATCGTGCATGTAGATAGAGACACCAAGTGCGTCCAGCATCCGGCCGACGAACTCACGGATCGAGTCCGGGACTTCGGGCGCCGCCGACCATGCGCTCATCCCTTCACCAACCTGTGCCGGTGTGTTCGGCATCACACGGATCAATCGTCCGTGGTTCAACTTGGTGCCGAGCGTGTGCATCTTGACCCCGGCAAGGATCGAGAGAACGGTCTGCTCCGAGGCCAGGGTGTCGACGATCTGCGACGCGACGCCATCTAGCTGTTGAGGCTTTACGGCGAGCACGATCAGGTCAGCGTGGTCGATGGCTGCCGAGTTCTCGGCAACTCCGACCACGCCATAAGTGCTCTCAAGCGTCGCTCGGCGTTCAGCGACCGGCTCGCCGACAGTTATGTCGGCGTCCAGATTGGCCCGGCGCACTCCGGAGATGATGGCCTCAGCCATCACGCCACCGCCGATGAATCCCAGTTTCAAGTGGATGCTCCCGATTTGAAATGTCGTGCCCGTGTTGGAATACGGCGCATTCCGATTATATGAATGTAGGCGATCGCTATCTCTCGAAGGTACGGACGGGGTTGTTGCGTTCTGCTGTAAAGCCTGAAATGGTTATGAGACCAAATCGCGGCCATGCTACGAAGGCCGCACACCCGTCGCCAACTGCGTCGCTAGCTTGATCGCCTCTCGCATGCTCACCGCTTGCGCGATGCCCTTCCCGGCGATATCGAACGCCGTTCCGTGATCTACGGAGGTTCGGATCCACGGGATACCCAGGTTCACGCTCACGCTTTCCTCGAACCCGTGGACCTTGATCGGGATGTGACCCTGGTCGTGATAAAGCACCACTACGACGTCCCATCGGCCGTCGATCGCCTGGTTGAACACGGAGTCCGCAGGGATCGGGCCACTTGCATTGATGCCGAGCGCCTGGGCGTCCTCCACGGCGGGCCTGATGTCCGTTATCTCCTCGTCGCCGATCATCCCGTTCTCGCCGCCATGTGGGTTGAGGGCTGCGATGGCGATCCTCGGGTTTTCGAATCCCCATGACTTAAACGTCTCGTCCGTCAGCTTCGTCGCCATCAGGATGTTCTCTCGCGTCGCGTATTCGGCTGCGCGTTTGAGCGACCGGTGAGTGCTCAGGTGCATGCAGCGGAGCGTCCCGGATACCAGCATTGTGGCGACGTAGTCCGATCCGGACATCCGCTTGAACACCTCCTGGTGCCCCATGTCGGTGGATCCGGCCATGTTCAGCGCCTCTTTGTTCACCGGCGCAGTCACCATGGCATCCGCTCCCCCGTCCTGGCACAACTGGACGGCACGCTCTATCCAGGCGTGGGCGGCTTTACCCGACACTGCGGATAGTTCTCCAAGTGGGAACTCCACATCCTCAAAGCCGTCTACGTTCAGGACATCAATTACGTTGGGGTCCTCGCCAGCGCCCTCTGCAGAGTTGACCGCACGAGCCTTTAACCCTACGCCGGTGTCCTTTATCCCGCGCAGCATTGGCCCCAGCGCACCAATAACCACAGGCCGTGCCATCTCGTATGCGGCGGGTTCAGCCAGTGCGCGTGCCACGACCTCGGGACCTATCCCGGAGGGATCGCCAAGGGTTATTGCCAGTAACGGGCGGTCTGGTTCAGGCATCGTCAACTCCGTAAAGCGGTATATGTGATCGGTAATTGCGGCATGGAATGAAATGTTAACGGTCGATTGTCACGAGATGTTCAAAGCCAAATGCCACACGCATAAACGCGACAGTGCGCCCGCCAAAAAGCGAACGCACTGTCCTTATTCTTCTTGAGCCTCGTTCTTCCGGGGCTCTCTTTGTTTCATAGGCTATTCGATGGTTTGTCGAACCTATCCGCCGAATGCCGAGAGAGCCTTAGCGAGATCTGCGGCTGGCAGGGATTCTGCCCAGATGACGCCCGTGTCTTCGGTCCCGAAGTCCACGTTGGACAAGTCGAAGTCCTCGCTCCACCCAAGCTCCTTGAGCTGTTCCTGAGTGGGTTCGGATGCGACCAGTCCAAGGAGGTCGTCGAAAGATCCGAATCCACCCATGCGTTGGGCTTCTTCACCAATCAACTCGCCCCGGACCTCGAGGTCGAAGTCATCGAAGATGATGACTTTGTCTCCGAACCCGTCCTTGGCTGTTTGGTCGAGGTTCACTACGTGGTCTACCTCGAAGCCAACCAGGGCATCGACGTCCATTCCGACGACGTGATCACGTTCGAAACCACTCACTGCTTCAGGTATGAAGTTTTCAAGGTGATCAGCATCGAATCCTGTCATCGCAGTTGGGTCAAAGTTGGCGAACTTCTCGGCGTCGAATCCGCCCATAGCGAGCGGGTCGAAGTTTTCGAGGTGAGAAGCATCGAATCCTTCCATTGCGGTCGGGTCGAAGTTCTCGAATTTCTCTACGTCGAACCCACCCATCGCCGTCGGGTCGAAATGTTCGACCTGGTCAGCATCGAATCCACCCATAGCCGTCGGGTTGAAGGCCTCGAATTTCTCTGCGTCGAACCCACCCATGGCCATCGGGTCAAAGTTCCCGACCCGTTCTGTGTCGAAGACCGACATCAGACCAGGGTCGAAGTTCTTGAAGTGATCCTCCCCGAA
>JAPYSM010000160.1 GCA_029936485.1 Dehalococcoidia bacterium | reverse complement strand
TGGCAATCCCGCGGTCAGCGGCAATAACCATGAGCATCTACGCACACGAGTTGGTTGAAGACCTAGAGCAGGTACGAGTGGCTATGGCGAAGTTCGCGTAGATGTCGCGTTTTGGGTGCTAGAGTGACGGCATGTCGAAACGGCTCGTACTAACACTCGTATCGCTGCTGCTACTAACGGTTGCAGTTGGTTGCTCGTCTTCAGACTTTGCGGTGGACGAATATATTGATCCCCACGTGTTGGCTTTGGCGGAGGCTCTCTCAGATGATGAGCGAGACCCATTGACCTGGGCAGCCAACATCCTTCTTCCACTGGATTACTCGGGAGCGATGCGTAGCCCGGGGGGCGTTATCGCTTCATTCATGGGCAACGACATCGATCGCTGCGTCACAGTTCGGCAGTTACTTTCCGCTTCGGATATCCCGGGCCGCTACGCCATCAATGGCGAAACATGCATAGTGGAGGCATTTGTAGATGGTGATGTGGTGGAGGTGCCCACGTCGCGGGCCGTAGTTAGCGGGGTTGGGGAAGGAGCGAAGCGAAGTATGCAAATACCACAGTCGCTGGTTCATCAGGTGCAATTTATTCAGAGAGCTTGGCGACTGGATGAAAATGCGTCGGAAATTGGCTACATTGACCACATATTGGGTGAGCTAGACCTTCCCAATAGCAGCTCAAGGCCAATTACGGTCGACTTTGTGGAAACGGGCGATGGAATCCGGCTCCGCCTGAGGATAGGTCGCGAGGATGCTTCCCATCATACAGCGTGGACGGGGCCGCCTTTGGAGGACGTCAGGCGCGCCGATCTGATCATCCGGCACGTCGACCTTCAAGGGGTTACCACCGACTACCACAGGACGCTGTTTGACCGCAACTCCGAATACACCAACGTTACTCCAGACGTGGTACAGGACTTGTACGCCATCTGGATATCCGTGAATGTTGTTGGGGAGCCCTACTTCCGGGTTGAAGCGGAGACTTTGGGTGTGCTGGAGATGGAGGGAGACCGGGAATATCGTCCCGAGGATTTTCTACGACTGCGCGCAATCGAGCTGGCAGCGGAGACGGATTATTGGGCGGAGAAGCTTTTCGAGGAAACCAACATCGTGGGAGCACCGCTGTTCCGCGCTCCCAGGATCATCATAGCGGCGCTTGAAAAGCGGGATCCTGACAGCCCAATCATTACACCTTCACTAGATCTGGTTTCCAACACTAGGGCAATAATCGCCAATCCTCAATCTTCTTCCATCCATTTCGCCCTGGCGCTCAACGACGCTATGGTGGAAGGCCGGGTCTTGGAGCGGGCTACCGGCCAGCCTGTGATGACGGTTCCAACGCTGTTCGCTGCACTTTATCAGGATGAGGCCAATGACCTAGTAAGTCGCATGCAATTCTTTGATGAATCTCTCAAACTTCTTACGAGGCAAGGACAATCCGGTAGCCGGCTTGTATTCAGAGACCCCGGCTCCGCCGCGACAGCGACGGTGTCCTTTACCGGTACTGATTTGCTCTTGCAAGCCAATGCGCAACAAGTGTCTTCCATGAGACTGGGCGCGTGGGATGGCCTAGCATCGCATTCATTGGTCGCTAATGGATTGATTATTGGTTCTGGGCCAAACCGCACATTGCCGATAGACCTCTTGCTACTCGTGGAGGGATCAGATCTGACCTACGTACCGCGTGTGGTATATCTCCCTGGAATACAGACAGGAATCGACACGATAGTGGGGACCACAGTCCAAGGCAGCGGCCGTTATCACGATGAGGTCTTCGAGATTCAAGCTCATGTCCGTGCTTTCGAGTCTCCTGACCCCGGCAAAAGCTCTCAGTCAAAGCGAGATTATACCGAGTGGCAACGTTTGAGTAGTGAAGGTTCCGTCTTGGCGACCGCAAGCACCAATGACCCCTCTCCCTCACTGACTGAGACCAAACCCGAACTTTTGCAGTGGGGGAACGACGACGGCCGAAGTTCCCGGTATATGAGCCCATTATGGCTGGTACCGTCCGTGGTGGCGGACATCCGAGCCGCACAGGCGACTGAGATACGGTTCGTCTACAAAAGAGACCTAGGCACATGTTGTCCGACAAGACAACGAGTAAATCTAACCCGTTTCAGGAAGGATACGCAGTCCATTTCTATCGATGGTATTTCCATGGAAATAGCCGTAATTTCAGCGAGCGACGAGTCCGGCGACCATCAGGTTGTCATAGCGGAAGACGGCTCATCTAGAATGGTGTTCCGTGTCAAGACTCCTGTTGGGGAATCCGTGATCCACGAGGTTTCGACCCCGGCACCGCTCCGGTTTGAGGGGCGGGTGATGTCACACCGGGGCGACCAGACTCTGGCGTGGACGCAGCCTTATGCGGTGGGGATACCGAATGCTCGATTGAACGGAGAGGGGTTGGATATCTTGACCTGGCCTGATGGAAGCTTTTCAGCTCCTGTCCCCAATACCGCCCGACCCACCCTCCGGGGAAGCATCGCCGTCCTGGTGGACACGTCCGGAAGCATGGTTGATCCGGTTGATCCGGAGTGTGCTGGCCGAGAGTGCGTCTCCAAAATTGAGGTAGTTGCCGCGGCGCTCGAAGACAGCATCGGCTCGGTGCCCCCTGTGGTTGAATTCAGTGTTTGGGGGTTTACCAACATGTACGGGGAAACGTGCGCAGAGGAGATCAAGAACATTTTCCCTCTTTCCCTTGACTGGCTCCCGATCGCTGAGGGAAAACTCCTCCTACATCACGCCACGAGGGATACACCATTAACGGGTGCCGTACAAGGGGCTATTACAAGGATGGGATCGGAGGCAAGAGGCGAGGTTCGCCATCTTATAGTGCTGGCTGACGGTGACAACCAATGCGATTCTCCTTTGCAAGCAGTGGTCATCCCCTCGAACTTGAAGATTCATACCATCGGCGTAGGTATCGAGGAAGGAGGCGCCGGTGAGCGGGAGTTAATGGACTTGGCAGGAAGGAGTGGGGGGACCTACCGCCGTACAACCGGTGGAGAGGAACTCCGGGACGCTCTGGAAATCATCACGGATGAAGAACTGGTTGGAACCGGGTCATCACGCTCATTCCGTACGACGGTGAGTGCTACCAACCACTTGTCAAAATCAGAGGACCTACCTGTGGAATACCCGGACCTTATCGTGTACCTCGAGGAGCAGCCCGAGCGATCGGATCGCCCCAGATTCGTCGTGATCATGCCCGGTGATCCTTTCCCGTTCGACGAACTCGATCTACCCGGGGAAGCTATATCCAGGATCCAGGAAGAGCGTCAGCGCCGCCCCGACTACATGGTGGTCGTGCCTGACCGAGCGGTTGCAATCGGCCATGCGCCGGAGGTCACCGGTTGGATCCTCATCAACCCCGAGTCTGGGCACACTGAAGTGATGACCATCGACGGTCTGCGTGGATCGGTCGCATTCCTAGGAGGGCTAGTTACCGGCATGTTTGCCGGCGTAGATAAAGTCCTAGGGGGATTTTCGAGTTGCGTTCTGACCCAGGCTGGGTGTGGGGAGTCACTGGAGGAGATCAAGGACCGCATCTGCACACCCGCCGGTTCAGCCCATGCTGGCTGGATGGACGTGTTGAACGCACTGGTTGGGCAGCTTCCTTTTATGGCCCATTTCGGTGAGGGTGGGACGATCGGCTCGATAGTGGTGGAGATGAGGTGTTCCGGCGAGATTCAACCGCTACCGTATATCTTCAATCATTCTGCTGGTGTGATCGGGCTGGGCGTTCCCAGCGGGGGGCTGAATTTCGGATATACCGTACTTTCAGCCGAACTGGGAGCGCAAATTTTTGGAGAAGAATAAGGTGAACTGACCTGCCCCCGATAGCGTTACCACTTATTATCTCGGATACCGGCCGCTAGAACCGGAGACAATAAGGCTGAAACAAGCCGTCCGACTAACATAACGAGTGGTACAGGTTATGGGGGCAGGTCAAATCTACTCGATTCAAAGCTGAGTGAGCACAGAGACAAACATGCTGCACGACGTTTCTTGCGGCGGCTAATCGATAGCGCAGGGCAGAAGCCACTTCGCATGACGACAGACAAACATCCTGCCTACACGAAGGCAATTTGTTGGATCGTCGGTCGCAAAGTATTACATCGACACAATCAGTATTTGAACAACCGAATGGAGCAGAATCATCGAGGAATCAAGCAGCGTTATTACCCGATGCTCGGGTTCAAACAGTTCGAATCCGCAAGCCGTTTCTGTAATGCTTTCGACGAACTGAGAAACTATCTGAGAGTTCGGGCAGTGGACGGCCAACAAGTATCTGCATCCGGTCGAAGAGAGATATTCACAGATAGGTGGTCGACTCTAATGACCGAGTTGTCGGCTTAAATACTGAGACGAATCCTGTATTTAGGTAGACTGAAAATTGTGCTGAGCGCTGAGTTCAAACAGAACCGAGGTTGTTGACGGCACTTGAGCCAACTACTTAAACTTTGAATGATGTCACGAGTTCAAGGCCCCGCCGAAATTGAAGAATCTCTCAACTTATCTTCGGATGTTAAGCTTCATCCCGAAATCATCCGTTACCACGGCCTCGATGCGCTAAGAGCACTTGCAATGGCGATGGGGATCGTTCTTCATGCTGCTTTGCCATATTTTTTTACAGGCGGTTTCTGGCCATCAGATGATCAATCTGGATCAATAAAAGCCATATTCGAATTTATACATATATGGCGTATGCCAGTGTTTTTCATATTGTCAGGCTTCTTATCGGCTCTGGTTATAAGCAAAAAATCTACTGTCTACTGGGCCGATCACAGGTTTAAAAGAGTGGCGCTTCCGCTTTTGATCTTCTGGTTGCCGATCGCCTTGGTCCTACCGCAAATATTTGGATACGGATTCAAAGGCGAATTCCCCGGCGTCGATGCAATAAAGGCAGAAACACTATTCAACC
>JAPYSM010000159.1 GCA_029936485.1 Dehalococcoidia bacterium | reverse complement strand
GGTGTAAAGGGCGGAGTCAACCACCGCACGAGCCCCTCCTATATTCGGAGGGGGCTTCTCTAGGTGGGGTGCGTCGTGGGACATCACACTGAGAATCGCACGTGTCGATTGGTATCGACCCGAGGGCGGATAGTCATTTTCGTCCGGCGTTGCAGCGGGGCGGACCCTTCGAGAACCTCAGGGCGGGTTGGAAACGAGATCGTTCCTGGCAGGAGAAACGTAATTGGCAGTCAGAAGACTCGTCACCGGGAATGGTCTGGATGGCAAGTCCCGAGCCGAAGTCGACGGTCCGACTCCTGGCAACATCGATGTTGGTCGTGGGATTTTCGATGAGTTGTGGAGGACTACTACATTCCCGCCTTCCGTGACGGGTAGAGATGATCCTGCCGATGTCGATATCGCAGTTCTTCAGCCGGGTGCGAACGGCATCGCATGGCGCTGTGTGACGTTCCGTCCGTGGGCGGAGGTCGAGGCCGAGCTAAAGGCCAACCCCGAGGGCATCGCTGCGGATGGGAAGTTTGACGACGGCCAAGCGATGGAGCCGGGCAACCCAGGTTGGCACACGACCGATACGCTCGATTTTGCTTTGGTGGTATCGGGAGAGATCGATCTTGAGTTGGATGACGGTGTGCACCACCTGAAGGCGGGAGATGCGGTGGTTCAGCGTGCGACGCGTCACGCGTGGCGGAATCGAACTGACGAGCCTTGCGTGATGTCATTTGTCCTAATCGGCCGGGGCGGTGGTTGAGGGGTGGTTAGTCCCTGAGAGGCCAATCAATCGCTCAAAGGACGTTGGATGTGGGTATTGTCTTGGGTGAGTAGTTCGACGGTATTGCTACTTCGCTGGGTGTAATTTCGCGAGTCGTTATGTTCCGTTTCTCGTATACGTACAAGCGACGCTCAATCTCCGTATCTCGGTTTAACCACCCCCAACCACCTCCTACGTTACGAGGGGACTTCACGTGTCCCTAGTAGGCGAACGGTGCCAGATGGGACTCTAGGATCTCCAGGCCGAACCCCGGGGCGTCTGAAGGCTTCATTCGGCCGTCTTTTGGCGTCGAAACTCCGGGAAGTTTGGCTGCATCTTCCGGCGCTACTCCGGGTGGGGACGCCACGAAAGTCTCGGCCCATGGGATTGCCGGCATGGCGTAACAAGCGTGCTGCCCGTAGGCAGTGTTGCCACCAGCATGGGGGATAACCGATATACCGGCCGATTCAGCGATGGCGCAGATTTTTACGATGGGCGTCATTCCACCGACCCAGTTGATGTCGGGTTGGAGAATATCAACAAGGTGATGCGCGGCGGCGTACTGGAACGGGGGTGTCGTATACCAGTGCTCCCCAGTCGCGAGGGTCTGCCAGGGGACCCGTTCTCGCAGGACGGCATGTGAATCGATGTCCTCCGAGCGAAGGCACTCTTCCATCCACTTCATGTTGTAGGGCCGAAGGGCCTCGGCTAGACGAACGGCGTACTCGAGATCGAATGCCATCCAGCAGTCCAGCATCAACTCCACGTCGTCGCCGACTAATTCTCGTGTGTCGGCGATGAACTGGACGTTCTTTTTGAGACCGTCTAGGCCGTCTGCCGGGCCGAAGGGGCACGGAAGCTTAGTGGCCTTGAATCCAAGTTCCATGTACCAGTCGGTGTCCCCGCCGGTGGAATAGCAGAACAATTCGTCCCGGGCGGGCCCGCCGAGTAGTTCGTAGACGGGCTTGTCGAGGAGTTTCCCCTTCAGATCCCACATGGCGAGGTCAATGGCACTGACTGCGTACGAGGCAATACCGGCTGCACCGAATGGCGCGCACATCCGCACTGCCATGTCGTAGATCTTCTCAACGGCCATGCAGTCCTCGCCGATAAGTCGAGGACCGAGGTATTCATCGATGATCGACGCTACGGGTTTGCCGTGCTGGGCGATGGCGAATCCCCATGTACCATCCTCGGCTTCGATAACGCAACCGAAATTGTCCCATGTAGGCGTCCACGAAGGCCGGTAGGAGGCGTATCGCGGGTACCGGGTCATCGGATTAGCGACGGGCCCACTCTCGAGCCATGAAGGCCTGCGTTCGGTCTTGTACCTGGCCTCAGACGGACGGGCCAGCGGACTGATGGCTGGCATGTCCAAGTTGACGGCGTGGATCGACTTGATCTTCATGGGTACTCCGATTCTTACGGGTGCGTCGGGGTCCGAGCCCTTCCAAAATGTGACGGATCTTGGAGTCAATAGGTTGGACGGTGGAGAACAGAATATCCGACGGGGTTCTGAGAGATAGGCCCGAGGGATCGATTCGTATCGATTTGGGCGTCTTTACCAGACCATAGACACCACCTTTACGGGCAAGGGATGAACTACTGGATGGCAAAAGAGATCCTGCGGCTGCGGGGCGTTTTTACTTCCGCCTACCCGAGGCTACCGGCGCGCAAGCCGGACGAGACGGCGTTCCGTGAGGTGCGCGAGATGTGTGAGCGGTTGGGGTTGATTTAGGGCTGGACTGTAGTGGACCTACGAGGACCCGCTTGGACCTCCCTCACCCCCCTCTCCCACCGGGAGAGAGGGGGCATGGGCGCAGATGTAATCGGATGTGGCGGATTGCGCGTCAAGAGATCCTTCGCCACGGGCTCTGGCTGGTTCTGCTGCCGATTGCGTTACTGACGGTGTGCCCTCGATGGCGATGTTTGGCATCCACTCCAGCCATTTCGGGAAGTACCAAGCGCGCTCGCCCAACAGCCGCATCACGCTAGGCACAAGCAGCGACCGCACGATGGTTGCGTCCAGCAGGACGGCTGCTCCGAGTCCGAAGCCCATCGTCTGGAAGAAGGCGATCTGGCCGAGTGCGAATCCACCGAATACTGCCACCATGATGAGCGCGGCGCCGGTGATGATGCTCGCAGTTGTGCGCAAACCAAACGCCACAGATTCCGGTGCGTTTCCGGTCTCGCCGAATCGTTCCTTGATGCGACTGAGCATGAACACGTGGTAATCCATAGACAGGCCGAACAGGATGCTGAACATGAACAGCGGCAGCCAGAACTCGATCTGCTCCACCTGCTCAAACCCGAAGAACTCGATCATGAAACCCTTCTGGAACACCAGCACGACAAGTCCGTATGCCGCGCCGACGGAAAGCAGGTTCATGATAATCGACGCGATCGAGATCGTGATGGACCGGAAGGCGAACAGCAGCAGTATGAAGCTGAGCGCGAGCACGGTACCGATTACGATCGGCATGTAGTCGTCGGTCATCTTGACGGAATCCACGACCTGCGCCGAAACGCCTCCCACATATGCGTCGTAGGTCGAAATCGGAACACCCTCGAAGGCGGTCGGTATCAGCTCGCCACGGAGGCGCCTGATTGTGACCAGCGCTTGCTGGTTGTTCGGATCTCCGGGTATGTTCGATTTGAGGGTCGCCAGATTGACGGTCGGCTCGATCCGGACCTCGGGGTCATTCAACCCAGCTTCCGCGATCATGGCGGCCTCCAGGTTGTCGATGGCTATCTGGAACGATTCTGAGCCAACATCACCGTCGATCACGATCAGGGCCGGGGCGTCACTGCCGAATCCGAACTTGTCGTCCAGCGTCTGGAATGCCTTCTTGGCGGGCTCCTCGTCCGGGAGTACTGCGATGCCGCTTGTCCCTTTTTCAAGTTCCAGGAAGAAGTACGCAAGGATCAACAGGAATGCCATCGCCGCCAACATGCTAATCAAGGGCTTTTTCATCACGGCGATCGTGATGGTGTTCCAGAATCCCCTCTGAGAATCATCTGAGGCGATTTCTGAACCGCCACCAAAGCCCGGTATGCGGAGCCCGGCGAAACGTCGGGCTAGCGTGGAAATGATCAGCAACAGGAACACGATGGCCGACACGAGCATCACGTTGGGCCCGATGCCCCACATGAAGCCCACGATTCCGACACCTATGCCGAACATTACCAGCGTCGGTATGACCGGCGCCTTCACCGCGTTGACGCGGTCTCCCATGATGCCGACCATCGCAGGCAGAAGCGTCAGGCTCATGAATACTGCGACGAATACAACGAGGATGGACCCGACACCGAACGCCTGGAACACGCGCTCAGGAATGAGCAACATGCCGAGCAAAGCAAAGACGACGGTGATTCCGCTGAACACAACGGCGCGCCCCGCTGTGGCCCACGCCTTGTCTACGGCGTCTGCCTCGGACAGTCCGTTTGCGCGTTCCTCCCGGTAGCGGGAAAGAATGAAGAGGGAGTAGTCGATTCCGACCGCCAGGCCGATCATCGTCATGATGTTCGGCACAAACTCGTTCAATTCAACAAACTGACCAACAACCCCTGTCAGGCCGATTGCTATGAATATCTCCGCAATTGCTAGGAGGATCGGGATAACTGCCGCGACTACCGCGCCGAAAACGAGAGCTAGGATTATTAGTGCAACGCCGATGCCAATCGACTCACCGGTTGTCAGATCCTCTTCGGCCAGGGTCTCAAATGTGTGGTTGAGGCTCGCGTCTCCGAAGATTTGGACAAGGAATCCGTCCTGATTAAGGTCTGCGGCTGCGTCAATCAGGAATTGGATGTTGTCTTTGTGGCTCTCGAACACCTGGACAATGATGAGGAGAGTTGTCCCGTCTTCAGAAACCTGCGTCTCGTAATCGGCGAGGTTGCCAACAACGAGTCCGTCGGCGGCCACTGCTATCTCCGTTGCGGCGTCGACAAGGAAGGTCGTAAATGCTGGGTCACCCGGTACGGTGGAGTCCGAGGAGATCAAGACGAACTCGGTCAGCGTTGATCGGCCACCTGCGTCCGGACCAGAACGACCGTTATCTCCGTTACCTTCGTCAAGATCAGCGAAACGTTGGCGCTCCAGGTTTTCCGCCTGTTCAAACTCCAACGTCTTTGTGGGGCCATCGTCGCCGTCCAGAGCGTCCGGGACGAGCGATATGCACGATCCCAGTGC
>JAPYSM010000009.1 GCA_029936485.1 Dehalococcoidia bacterium | reverse complement strand
TCGCCGTAAGACTTCGACATATGTTCGAGCCGGATCATGTAGGTCTGGAGCCTTCTTCCTGTGCCGTATTGGGGTTACCGGATCGTGAGGTTTACTCTCCCGGAACCCCTATCGATGTTGAGAAGCACGGCCATAGTTGTACATGAGGACTACGACCTTCCACTGCCCAACGGATTGCTGCGATGACGAGATGCCCGCGCAACCGGAGTATCTTAGCCCACGCCTCGACCGAGGGCCAACCGATTTCGAGTACGAACACGGTCAATTTGTCCCTCACTGGCGGACACGTTGAATCGCTTTGAAGGGGCTGATGCCGCATCCTGCGAGTCGTCCCGACTTCTAACAGCTGCCTTACGGGGCACGATACGGATGTAGAATCTGTATAGCTTCGGGAAATCTGAAAGCGGGAATGTAACCGGGGAAACATTCGATCAACACATCTCGAATGTCGTTGGTTCGCCCGGTATCCTTTAGGACTCGATGACCCACGGGCGATACCTTATCTCCAGAACTCTCCAACGGGCGCATGTGACGAACGAGAAACCGATATATCTGGATTACGCAGCTACAACTCCCCTGCGCAAAGAGGCGCTGGAAGCGATGATGCCGTTCTTTTCGGATGTGTTTGGCAACCCGAACAGCCCGTACGCCATCGCGCAGGAGGCCCGAAACGCGGTGGACGAAGCGCGGGAGAAGGTCGCTGCGGTTCTCGGAAGCCACACACGGGAAGTGGTTTTTACGAGCGGCGGCACGGAATCAGATAACTCCGCCATCAAGGGCGTGGCGACCGCGCTGAAGCCGGGCGGCAAGCACGTCATCACGACCGCCATAGAGCATCACGCCATAATCCACTCGTGCGAAGAGCTTGTCGAGGCCGGCTATGAGGTCACATACCTGCCGGTCGGTAGCTCCGGAGTGGTGGATCCGGGGGCTGTTGAGGAAGCCATTTGTGAGGACACGATCCTCGTTAGCGTGATGTACGCGAACAACGAGATCGGCACGGTCCAGGACATCGCCGATATCGCACGGCGCACCCACCGGAAAGCGCAAGCGATGGGCCGCGATATCGTCGTCCACACGGACGCAGTGCAGGCGGCGGGATGGTTGAGTCTGGACGTCAACGAACTTGATGTAGACATGATGAGTCTGTCCGCTCACAAATTTCACGGGCCGAAGGGCGTCGGCATCCTGTATGTCCGCCGTGGTACCCCATTCAATCCGTTAATAGTTGGGGGCGGACAGGAGCGACAACGTCGGTCTGGGACTGAGAATGTGCCGGGTATCGTCGGCGCCGCTGTTGCGCTGGAGCTTAGAGAAACGGAACGAGAAGTGTCGTTCGATAAGGTCATCAAACTCCGCGACATGCTGATCGAAGGCACGCTGGAACGTATTCCGGGAGTCCGGCTAAATGGCGACCGTAACCGGAGACTTCCCAACAACGCCAACTTCTCGTTCGACGGAGTGGAAGGCGAGGCGGTGTTGCTGGGGTTGGACTTCGCCGGAATCTGCGCCTCAACACAGAGTGCTTGCAGCTCCGCCTCTATAGAGCCGTCACACGTGCTGGTTGCACTCGGTCTGGATGCGGACCTGGCCGTCGGCAGCCTGAGAATCACGCTGGGCAGCGATAGCACCGAAGAGGAGATCCGGACGACGCTGGATGTCCTTCCTGACGTCATCTCCCGGCTCAGAGACATGCCGTCGCTCGCCTCGGCCACTTGATTGTGGGGAACAATTTCGCTCAGAGCACTTTTCCGAGAAGCTAACTGCATGCGTTGTTGTTTGTGGAAGACCAGAGACCGGTGCCGCGTCGTAAGCTGTAGCACCGGAAACAGAAAAACACTTGATCAAGGCGATGTCGGAGCCGATGTCGCTTCCTGTCCGCCCTGATCTCTAAAAAACCACCCGCTAATAATCGAGAAGGAATTTATGGCCGAGGAGCGCATGGATGCCCCGGCGAACATGGACTCGGGAAATTCTTCGTCCAGCAACGAGGGGTTGAGCCCCGAGGACCGTGCCGAGTTCAGTGCGGCTGAAGCCGTGGCCCTGGCACACGTTGATGAAGACCGATCGCCTTATGGCGGCCCGATGTCACGACGCAAACTTTTGTTTGAAGTCCTGGAGACCCATCGTTACGGGGACGATGTCCGTGTACGTATCGGGTATCGACCATCCAGCGGTTTCTCCGGCCGTTCGGGCGAAGAGTGGATTCTGATTGATTCCGATGGTGCAGTCCGCACCCGCGAGTTGATCTCGAGGCCAAAGGACAGTCAGCCCTGGGTCCTGATAGCGCTGGCGGGCATCTCGGTTATTGCGGCGTTGGTTCTCGTTCCGATGATCATTGCTCGATCTAACCCGACCGGAGATCCGCTTTACCGTGCCGGCCGCACATTATGGATGCGCGTCTCACCGCCGGACGTCGTGTCGGAACTGCAGTACGGAGGCCGAACCACTTCCGGTGGCGCCGTTAATTTCCGAATCGCAGGCCCGGGGAATGGGTGGAACCTGGCAGTCGTTCACGTTTCTCTTCATAACGAAACTTCGCAGCAGGTGTCGATAAATATCGACGAAGCCGCCGCCGTCTTGATCGATGTTGACGGAACTGAGTTCTCGCCGATTAACGTTGTGGCCCGCAGTGAGGGTATGTCCGGCCCGATAGATTCCCGGTACAGGTACCCGGACTTTGTAGGGTTATGGCGCAGCATCATTATGCGAGGCTCGGAAGAGGTGGCGGGGATGCTCATTTTCGAAGTTCCACCGGATTTCGAGGCGGACCGATTCCACTGGAAAGCCTCGGACACTATCCAGGTCGGTTTCCGCGACTAGTGGCGTCTCTGGCATAACCTGGAAATCGGGTGACGGTGTGTCCGCGCCCGAGTCGTTCCGGCCCCTGTTCATCGCGCCTGTTCGGGGGTCTTGGGCGCGCGTAGAATCAACCCACCATGGCTCATTCTTCCGCCAAAGTGCCCGATGCCGAGAAGGCAGAGGGTGCAGTGACCACAAGGAATCGACGCCTTTCACCGGGTAGACGACAGTACCTGGATATCAAGGCGCAGCATCCTGACGCGCTTCTTCTGGTTCGGATGGGCGACTTTTACGAGACGTTTGATGAAGACGCCCAAGTGATGGCGGACGTGCTGGATATCACGCTCACGGCCCGGGACGTTGGAGGCGGAGCAAGTTCACCTCTGGCCGGAATTCCTTACCACTCACTTGAGGCTTATCTTGGTCGGCTGATCTCGGCGGGTTTGAAGGTGGCGATCTGCGAGCAGACGAGCGATCCGGCAACAGCCAAAGGCATCGTGGATCGAGCGGTCGTCCGGCTGGTGACTCCGGGCACAGTGCTAGAACCCGGTCTTCTCGATAACGGACGCAACAACTACCTGGCTGCCGCAGTTGTAGATGGTGGGCGTGCGGGAATTGCATATATAGACATCACAACGAGCGAGTTTGTGACTCGAGACCTGCCGCTTGATATGCTGCGCGACGAGCTGGATGCGATCGGGCCGGCAGAGGTGATACTGGATGTCGCCGCTGATCAATTCCTTTACGAGGATGACACCACGGGCTACGTGCGGCGTCGGATGACGGAAGGCCGGCTGGATGCAGAGTTGGCGGGCGAAAGACTGCGTCGGCATTTCAAGACGGCCACACTTGAGCCGTTCGGATGTGATTCGAAACCGCTGGCCGCCATGGCCGCCGCATCCGTTCTTGAGTTCGTGCGCGAGACACAACTCGGAAGTTTGCCCCAGGTCACCACGCTCCGAACGATGTCCGACGCCGGCTACATGATGTTGGATCGCCGTGCGCGCCGGGACCTTGAGGTGTTTGAGTCTCTAGGGGATCGTGACAAAGCACCAACGCTGCTCGGCACACTCGATCAGACACGCTCGCCGCTTGGAAAGCGACTCCTACGCGAGCGAGTTGCCCGGCCGCTTATGGACCTTGATGAGCTGAACAAACGGCTGGATGGTGTGGCCTCATGGCTGGCCGAATCCGGGCCTCGGGCCTTGGCACGCGATCTGCTGGACAAAGTCCCGGACCTTGAGCGATTGACGAACCGGGTACGGGCCTTCTCAGCCTCCCCGCGCGATCTCGCTGTCCTAGCTCGCGGACTCGGTCAGTTGCCGGGGTTGATAGAGACGGCCAAGTCGGCGGGCGTGGAATCTGGAATAACGCTGATAGACGACGCCCGCGCCTTGATAGAGGCCGCCATTGCGGACGATCCGCCTATGTCTGCTGGCGGTGGCGACGCTATTCGGACTGGATTTGACACCGAACTGGATGAGATACGGACGCTCTCTGGAGAGGCGAAGTCGTACATCGCTGGACTGGAAACTACGGCGCGGGAAAACACCGGAATCAAGACCCTGAAGGTTGGATACAACAAGGTTTTTGGCTACTACATTGAGGTGTCTAGGCCGAACCTCGACGCCGTGCCGGAGACGTGGGATAGACGTCAGTCGCTGGTCGGTGGAGAGCGTTTTATCACCCCCCAGTTGAAGGAGTACGAGGCGAAAGTACTGACAGCGCGTGACCGCATTTCGGAGGTCGAGCGTTCCGTCTTCCGGCGGGTCTGTGGCGAGGTGGCCGGGTATGCAGATCGCATCATGGCCGTTGCTGCGGAGGTCGCCGAAATGGACGTTTCAAACGCGCTGGCACAGGCGGCGTCTGATAACGGCTGGGTGCGCCCCGAACTAAACGACGGGGATGCTCTGGATATCAAGGCGGGGCGCCATCCCGTGGTGGAGTCTGCACTTGGCCCGGGCCGCTTTGTGTCTAATGACATCCAGCTTTCTTCTGGTGACCAGCAGATTGCGATCATCACCGGACCAAACATGGCCGGCAAGTCTACATACATTCGCCAGGCGGCAATTCTGGTGCTGATGGCCCAGATCGGCAGTTTCATCCCGGCGGGGAGCGCCAGCATTGGCCTCGTGGACCGGATATTCACACGCTCCGGACTGGCGGACGATATTGCAGGCGGCCAGTCCACCTTCATGGTGGAGATGGTGGAGACGGCGGCGATACTGCACCAGGCGACACGGCGCTCGCTGATAGTGCTGGACGAAATCGGGCGGGGCACTAGCACTTACGACGGTTTGTCGATAGCCCGGGCCGTTGCTGAGCATATCCACAATAGCCCGCGGCTGGGTTGTAAGACGCTTTTTGCCACCCACTATCACGAGATGACGACGCTTGCGGATCTCCTACCCCGCGCAGTGAACTTTCAGGTCGCGGTGTCCGAGGAGGACGGTGAGGTTGTGTTCCTGCACCGTATCGTCCCCGGGGGTGCAGATCGCAGTTACGGCGTCCATGTTGGGCGTCTGGCCGGTCTGCCTCCGGCGGTTATCTCACGAGCCTGGGATCTGCTGGCGGAGTTGGAGTCGAATGGCCGATCAGATCCCGATGGCGCGACCGGGAGTTTAGGACCTGCGTTTCAACTGTCGCTCCTGTCCGGTGCGTCGCCGGTAAACGATGCGCTGGCAGAGATAGATGTGTCGAATTTGACACCGCTGCAGGCGATAACTGAACTTTACCGATTGCAGGAAATGGCAGGACGTGACAATGGATAGGACACGCCGGTTCCCTGTGTGAGGAATCCTCCCCTCAGCGGGTTAGGGTAGGGGGGAAGTTTCTGGTAATACCCGACCCTTCAAGGGCCTCAGGGTGCTGTTCCCGATTTGTCGAACATCCAAGAGCCGCGCTTATTAGTGATAACGGGGTCAATTGAGAGTTGAAACGCTGGTCGTAGGGCCGTTGCAAACAAATGCTTATGTGCTGCTCGATGAGTCGAGCGGTCAAGCCGCCGTGGTAGATCCTGGCGCCGCGGGATTGCGCATTTCCGATGCGATCTCGGCCGCCGGTGCGATGTTGAAGTACATCCTGACGACCCACGGTCACGCCGATCACACGGGCGGGGCGTTTGACCTTAAAAGCAAGTCGGGTGGCGAGTACGTGGTGGGGGAGGGCGATCGGGGACAGATCGAGAGCCCGTCGTCGTCGCTGGCTGCGATGATCCCAGGATTTGCGAATCCTCCAAACATCGATAACCCCGTGACCGGCGGAGAGATACTGGATCTGGGCGAGTCACGGGTAATCGTGATCGCCACGCCGGGCCACACGCCGGGAAGCGTCTGCTATCTGTCGGAACAAGCGCTCTTCACAGGAGACACATTGTTCCAGAACAGCATTGGCCGCTACGACCTTCCGGGAGGCGATGGAGATCAGGAGCTGCGGAGCATCCGGGATAACCTGCTCACACTGCCGGACCAGATGATTGTCTACCCGGGCCACGGTCCTTCAAGCACCATCGGTGAAGAGCGCGCAAATAACCCGTTTTTGCAGGGGATCTAGGGCAGTGTTTGCTGGATTTTCAGTTACTGGCTGGAGGTGATGGTGAGTGTCATCGGGTACTAATGCGTCCTGAATGAGGGCATCCTCGATCCGTCTGGTGCCGTCCTATGTTGGATAAAGGTAGATGGTGCGTTAGGAAACTAGTTAGCAATTCCACGCCTATCTTGTGTGGAGCCGTTTTCCGACAGCGACGGCAACATCCCGATTGGGAGAGGGAATCTAAAAGTGCCGTCGTTATCGGCTCTACTCCTCCAGATACTCGTCGAACCACGCCAGCGTTCGATCTCCGTACTCCTGTCTCAGGACCGGGTGGCCTGAACGTTTGGAGAGGTGGGAGAAATCTGGGAATCGGACGAACTCGACTGTTTTGCCCAGGCGCTTCAAACTGACGTAGTACTGCTCACTCTGTTCCATCGGCACCCGGACATCGGACTCGCCGTGGATGATGAGCAGCGGCGTTTCTACGGATTCAACATAGGTCAGTGGAGACCTGAACAGGTATTTTTCGATCTCGTCAATTCGCCGACCGCAGATCTGGCGTTCTCCGAAGGACACCCCGATATCAGAAGTGCCGTAAAAGCTGCTCAGATTGGTTACCGGCGCTCCCGCTACGGCTGCTTTGAAGCGGTTGTCGTGTCCGATGATCCAGGTGGTCATGAAGCCGCCGTATGAGTAGCCGTGGAGTCCCATGCGATCTGAATCAATGTAGGGCCGTGAGGCCATCTCGTCGACCGCCGCCATGATGTCCTGGTAGTCCTCGCCACCCCAGTCGTCGAACACCGCAGTCATGAAATCCATTCCGTAGGTGGACGAGCCGCGTGGGTTCACTGCGAGGACCACGTATCCGTTCGTCGCCATCATGTGGTGGTCAGCCATGAAGGCGTCGAGAAATGCGCCGTTCGGACCCCCATGGATATCCAGGATCAGTGGGTACTTTTGTGTAGGATCGAAGTCCGGCGGCAGCATTACCCGAGACTCAATACTCATCCCGGCGCGTTCAAACGTAAATTTCTCCATCGTTGCCGGTGGGTGGCGTGCCAAGAAATCTTTGTTGTGGTCGGTTACTGCGGTCCACGAATCGCCATCTAACAGAGCGATTTGAGACGGCGAATGTTGGGTGCCCAGCACTGCTGCTACGCCACCGGTAGCACTGTGGGAGATGCCTGAAAGCGTCCCATCTGCAGAAGCAATGGTCGTCACCGCGCCACCGGTGGCTGCTACTTCATACAGGGCGCTCCGCCCTTGAAATGTGGCGAGGAAACGAATCTGATTTCCATCGCTCCATTTCAGATCGATGGCTCGAAATGTTGGTGGTGACAGGCTGTCCGGGGCTGCGTCCTCGTGGGTCAGGAAATCGGGATCCTTGCCGGGGCCGAGGAGTGCCACTATGCCCTGGTATGACTGCGGCCCAACGTATGCCCCGTCCAACTCGGTAACGACGGCGCACAGACGTGACGAATCCGGAGCCCAGCCAAGACCGCTCACCGAGCCGATGTCGCCTGACCAGCATTCCGCATGCCCGCCATCGGCCTGGACGATGTAAGCCTCAGAACGCCAGCGGGCGTCGTGATCGGGGCGTCGCCCGGAGATGAAAGCGATACGTGAGCCGTCCGGCGACCAGGCAGGCGCCATATCGTCTGAAATGCCATCGGTGATCTGTTGCTCGATCCCTCCTCCAACCTCAACGACAAACAGATGGCGGTACATCTCGCCACGCCAGCCGACAGAGTCGTACTGGTATCTGATGCGTTTGACACTGCGGGAGTGAGGGATGTTTTCGTCGTAATACGGTGAACCGGGTCCCGGCTCTTCCGGATCTGGGACGTCGGCGGAAATAACGAGTCTCGTTGTGTCCGGAGACCATGCGTAGTCGACCACTCCACGAACCCGGGTGGTTACAGATCTTGCCTCGCCGCCGTCCGCCGGAATCACCCACACTTGGTCGTGCTGATTGTCGTCTTTCCGGAGAAATGCGATCGACTCACCATCGGGCGACCAGCGGGGGAGCGAGTCGCTAGGACCGTTTGTGAAGCGAACAGGCTTGCCGCCGGTTGTGTCTTTCACCATCAAACCGCTGGTTGTCTTGTGGTCCTCTGCGGACGTGGTCGAGTCCACGAACGCTATTCGGGTTCCATCTGGTGACAGCGATGGGGAAGACACCGAAGCCAGTCCGTAGATCAGGTCGGCGGCGGTGAGCGGCGAGGGCATGTGTCTGAGTGCTCCAGAGGTGGGGTGTTGGGGATCCATCAGGGCGGTATCTTGCCATGGATGTGTTGACGGATGACGGGGCTCTTGCACACGGGCATTCACCCGGAGGAGGGAATCTTGCTTTACGAGGAACGGTTGCCTGTTCGGAAAATGAGCTATCCGGGAGGACGGCGTCCCTCAACCCAACACTCTCCCACCGTGAGAGGGCACATCGGAGATTGGCTATGAACGCGAACAGGGGCACCCCGACGGATCGGAACGCCCCTTTTCTGAATCGCTTCTAGTGCTCGATGGTTAGCCTGCGGCTGCTACCGCCTGATCGATTGCGTATCCGGCGTGGATCCGTGTGAGGTGTTCCCGGTACTCGGCTGAAGCGTGGATATCCTCGTTCAGCGCGTCTCCGATCTCAGCTGCCGCCCGGCTTGCCGCTCTGCGGATCACGGGCGGCGTGAGTTCCTTGCCCTTCAGGATGCGTTCGGTGCGACGAGCTCGAGTAGCCTTGTCACCCGCTCCGGTCACGGCGATGCGTGCGTCGGTGCAGGTTTCGCCCGAGATCGTGATCACCGCCGCCACGCCCGTGATCGCGTAATGCGAGGCGGGTTGGTGGAACTTGGAGTACGCCGTGCCTGTCCCTGAGGCCAGTCCCGGCAGCTTGATCTCCGTGATGATCTCGTTGTCCCTTAGCGCGGTCGTGAGCAGATCGACCTGGAATCGGTCGATATTGATCTCACGCTTTGAGCGACGTGTACGCGCCACCACACTCCCGCCAATGGCGAGAACCACCGCTGGTATGTCGCCTGCAGGGTCAGAGTGCGCCAGGCTTCCGCCAATGGTTCCACGGTTCCGGACCTGGAGGTCCGCGACTCTGGCCGAGGCATCAGCCAGCAGGGGGTAGTTGGACTGGATTACCGAAGATGTTGCCATCTCGCGATAGGTCGTCATGGACCCGATCGCGACCCCGTCTTCTTCTTTTCTGACGTACGAGAGTCCTTCTATCTGGCCGATGTCAACCAGAATCCCCGGTTCGGCGAGCCGCAGCTTCATCATCGGGATCAGGCTGTGACCCCCGGCAAGGACCTTCGCTTCTCCCCTGTACTTGGACAACAGGCTCGTTGCCTCATCCACAGAGGTCGGCGCAAAGTATTCGAAGTTACTTGTAACCATATCTAAGCCCTCCGAACTACTTGGCAGCGCGGGCTGTTGCACGCGCTGCTCGTTGTGCTTCTTTAGCGTCCTGGATAGCTCGCCACACCTTTTCAGAGGTGGCGGGCATGTCCATGTGCTTCACGCCTAGGTGCGCAAGCGCATCAACGACGGCGTTCATCACTGCCGGGCTGGCGGCGATAGTTCCGGCCTCACCGGCACCCTTGACCCCGATAGGGTTAGACGGAGATGGTGAAACCGTGCGGTCCAACTCCATCATTGGGAACATGTCGGCGGATGGCAGTGCGTAGTCCATCAACGACCCGGACAGTAGCTGCCCATCGTCGGTGTATACAGCCTGCTCGCTCAGCGCCTGGCCGATGCCCTGTGCCACGCCTCCATGTGTCATGCCGTCCACGATCATCGGGTTCAGCACGTTTCCGAAGTCGTCCACCGCCACGTAGCGCTGGACCTCTACTTTGCCGGTATCCTGCTCGATCTCGACCACACAAATGTGCGTGCCATTCGGCCATGCGAAGTTTTGCGGGTCGAAGAAGCTGACTTCTTCGAGTCCCGGCTCCATGCCATCAGGCAGATTTGCGGCGGCGTAGGCCTGGCCCGCTACTTCCTGGATGGTGAGCGTCTTATCTGCGATGTCTTCGACGGCGAAAGTGCCGTTGCTGAACGTCACAAATTTGGGGTCCGCTTCGAGTAAATGGGAGGCAAGACGGTGTGTCTTGGCTTTCACTTTTTGCAAGCTGTTGAAGAGTGCCGCACCGCCGACCGCCAGGCTTCGACTTCCGAACGTGCCGGTGCCAAACTGGCCCTGGTCGGTGTCGCCATGCAGGACTTCTATGTCCTCGATCGGGATCCCGAGTTCGCTTGAAACGAGCTGCGCCATTGTCGTCTCGTGACCCTGTCCATGGGGAGATGTGCCGATGTAGATCGTCGCTTTACCCGTCGGGTGGACCCGGACGTTGCTGCTCTCCCAGAGGCCCGCACCAGCACCAAGGGATGATGCTACGGCTGAAGGTGCCATGCCGCAGATCTCGATGTATGTAGCGATGCCAACTCCAAGGAGCTTGCCGTCGCGTCGTGCGGCCCGCTGGTCTGCGCGGAACTGTTTGTAGTCGAAGATCTCCAGCGCCTTGTTAAGATTTCCCTTGTAGTCACCGGAGTCGTACATCACACCGGTCGTGACTTCACGGCCGTTCTTGTGTGCCTGAAGCATGTTCTTCCGTCGTACAACAATCGGGTCACGCCCGATCTCCTGGGCGAACCGGCTCACCATGCGTTCCACCAGGTACGCCGCTTCCGGGCGACCTGCGCCACGGTATGCGTCGACTGGTGTGGTGTTAGTGAACACCCCGTGGACCTTGCAATCGATGTTCGGCATTTTGTAAACGCCGCCGAGCATCAATCCGAACAGGTATGTCGGAATCAAGGGGGCGAAGGTAGAGAGGTAAGCACCCAGGTTTGCGTACAGGTCCACCTTGATGCCAATGATTTCGCCGTCTTTTTTACCGGCAATCTCTGCGTCACAGATGTGGTCACGTCCGTGTGCCGTGGAGACGTAAGCCTCGGAACGAGACTCGATCCACTTGACCGGCCGTTTGACCTGTCGGGCTACGATACCGGCGACCACTTCTTCTGCGTACAGGTAAAGCTTGCTGCCGAATCCTCCGCCGACGTCGGGAGCTATCACCCGGACCTTCTGCTCAGGCCAGCCGGTGACCAGCGAGAACAGCAGTTTGACCAGGTGAGGGATCTGCGTGGAGGTGTAGAGGGTGATGTTGCCCTTGCCGACGTCATAATCGGCAACGACTCCACGGGTTTCCATCGAGTTCGGGATCAGGCGCTGGTTGACGATGCGCTCTTTCACCACGATCACGTCCGGGTCTTTGATCGCTTCGGCGTAGTCACCGCCGCCGACTTCCCAGTCGAAGCCGATGTTGTTCGGGGCTTCCTCGTGAAGTTGAGGTGCGCCGTCTTTAGTCGCCTCCTCACCGTTGACGACAGCCGGGAGAACTTCATAGTCGACCTCAACCAACTCTACTGCGTCATTGGCCTGGTAAGCGGAATCCGCAACAATTACGGCAACGGCGTCGCCGAGGTAGCGGACCGTTTCATATGCGAGAGGGGGGTGGGGCGGCTGCTTCAAGTCTGGCAGCATCCAGCCGACGGGCAGTCCGCCGAGTTCTTCCTGCAGGTCCGCACCGGTGAACACGGCGATGACGCCGGGAGCATTCCGGGCAGCCGAGGTTTTGATGCTCTTGATGTTAGCGTGGCCGTACGTGCTACGTACGAACGCTAGGTGCGCCATTCCGGTCAGGCGGACATCGTCTACGTACTTGCCTCGGCCGGTGATCAGTCGTGGGTCTTCCGTACGTTTTACGCTCTCTCCAAAAGTTGCCACAGCCATATTTACTTACCCGCTTTCGCGGCAGCGCCGATGGCGTTGACGATGTTCTGGTACCCGGTGCAACGGCAGTAATTGCCTGCGATCCCTGCCCGAATCTCTTCTTCGGACGGGTTCGGGTTCTGCTTGAGTAGCGCTTCCGAGGTCATGATCATACCCGGCGTGCAGAATCCGCACTGGAGGCCGTGCTCATCCCAGAAACCCTGCTGGACATTCGAGTAGGTATCGCCGTCAGCAAGACCTTCAATGGTGGTCACTTCCGCACCGTTGGCCTGGACGGCAAATACCGTGCATGATTTAACTGCTTCGCCATTCAGGTGCACTGTGCACGCGCCACACTGGCTTGTGTCACACCCGACGTGTGTCCCCGTGAGATCAAGAACGTCGCGCAGGAAATGTGCCAGGAGCAGACGAGGCTCCACGGCTTCGGTGTGCGCGGTTCCGTTCACGGTGACAGTAATCTCGGTCGACATGGTCGGCCCCTTGCCACTTGTTTCAACGTAGGCCCGCATCTTGCATGTTGATTTAATAGGACGCAAGGAGGGAATCGTCTATATCAAGGGTAAAATATGGATTTACGGCAATCGGGAATGAATCGTAACGCAATGGTTACTTCGCTGGGTTATCTTGGACTGGACGGTACGAAGAAATTATTGAAGGAAATAAACCGGTATGAAGATCAACGGTTCGTACAAACTCCCGGCTGACCCCGAGACCGTCTGGTCCGTACTGCTCGACCCGGACGCACTTGCGCAATCGATACCCGGCACGAAATCGTTCACACCCGATGGCGACGACGCGTATACCGTCGATCTGAGTGTCGGGGTTGCAACGATACACGGGGAATACTCCGGTCGCGTAGTGCTGATCGATCAGCAACCCACGTCATCATTCAAACTCGTGGTGGAAGGCAAGGGCGCCAAAGGTGCGCTGAACGGCTCAGCGCTGTTCACTCTTTCACAGGGCAAACCGGGCGAGACCGTGGTGAATGTGGAGGGCGAGGGCGAGATCGCTGGGCTGTTTGCCCGTGTCGGCCAACGGATGCTTGGTGGAGTGGCGAAGCTGCTTATGAAACAGTTCTTTGACAACATGAAGAAGCAGGTTAGGGCGAACGTCAAGGCCGCCGCCGCCGATTGAGCGACGCTACGCAAGTAATGATCCCCGAGCCCCCTCCCGCATCAGGAGGGGGCTGTTGTTTTGGCCCTACTTCCCGGTCCAGTTTGGCTTGCGTTTCTCGGCGAAGGCCAGTGGGCCTTCTCTGCGGTCATCGGAGGCCAGAAATTTCGCCTCTTCCGAGTACTTGCGGTCGAATGCAACCTCCACAGATGACGCTAGGCCCTGATAAGCCATTTGCTTGCTGGCTCTCGCCGATAGCGGCGCGACCTCAAGGATTTGGTTCGCCCACTTCTCTGCGGTCGCCATGAGATCGGCCTGCGGCACCACCTCGTTTGCAATCCCGAGCCTGTACGCCTCTGCGGCGTCGATGCGGGTCGCCGTCAACATCATGCCCATAGCGATCTTGATCGGGATATGCCGGGGGAGTTTGTGGACGCCGCCTGCGCCCGCGATCAGGCCGACCCGAGGCTCCGTCAGCCCGACCTGTGCGTGGTCCGCCATGATGATGATGTCGCAGGCCATCGCCAGCTCGAACCCACCGCCCAGGGCGTAGCCGTTGACGGCGGCGATGATGGGCTTCCAGCACTCGAAGTGCGAGGTGATTCCGCCAAACGGTGCACGGATGGCGTTGGACTCGCGTTCGGCCCAGTTCTCGGACGTGTACACGAGGTCGTTCCCGGCGCTGAACGCCTTCTCGCCGGTGCCGGTGATGATCGCCACCCAGGCGTCCGGGTCGTTGTTGAACTCGGTGAACGCGTTGTATAGCTCAAGGTTGGCCGGCGGGTGCAGCGCATTGAGTCGTTCCGGTCGCTCGATCGTGACGTACACGATGCGGCCCTTCTTTTCGTACGAGATGTATTCGTAGGCCATCAACGTCCTCCTGCTTGCTGGCGGGCTGCCTGGCGAGTTGCGCGTTTCGGACAGACCGTAATTTGCTGCGGTAGAGACTAAGCGCGCCGGGTGCGAAACGGGAAGGCCCGAGCATGGGATTTGCCTTTATTGCGCCTTAGTCACCGGAATCACTGGCACTCCCTGAGCCGACAGGGTCCGGGGATGCGTCAGGACGTGTCTGTTTCTCTTCACGCCGCAAAGTCTCGGGGACAATAAAGTACACGCCGGATGCACCGAGGAACCCGAAACCTGCGATAAATAGCGACGACCATCCGAGCGTCACAACGGTCGCAATCTGGCCGACTATGATCGGCCCGGACGCTCCTCCTATGTCGCCAATAAGTCGCCATACACCGATGAACTCACTGGCGCGCTGTCTGGGCGCTAAATCCGCCCCAAGTGTCATCATCGCCCCGCTACTCAGCCCGTTCCCGAATCCGGTGAACACGCCGATCGCGCCGAAGGTCCAGATATCGCCTGTCAGTGGGAGTAACGCCATTCCGGCCCCTAGAACAAGGAAGCTGGGGATCGACATGTATTTTCGGCCGTACCGGTCCATCACGTATCCGACCGGGGCGAACATCGCCATGTCCATTGCGGCCGCAGCGCCGATCACGTATCCGATCTCGTCCACATCCAGGCCGAGGTGCGTCCCCCATAACGGTAGCAACAGTTCTCGGCCGCGACGTACGAGTTGCAGCGACACCATCGCCGTGCCGCCCCTGGCCAGCCCGGATCCGTTGTCGATGAGGGTTCTCATGAGGGAGGAGCGGCCCTGGCGTTTGAGTTGATCTGCCCGGTCGCCGCCGATCTCCTGGGTGAATGCGATCAGCATGATCATCGTTGCCGCCGACATGATCGCCTGTGCGATGAACACCGCCTCCAGGCTGATCTGGGCCCCAATGATCCCGCCGATCACTGGACCGACGAATGCGCCGAACCTTCCGACGCCGCCAAACGTCGCCAGCGTCCTGCCGCGGGCTGCGGACGGCACGGTGTCGGATACGTAGGCCATCCGGGAGATCGACCACAGGGCCATCGCCACTCCGGAGAGGAGGCGGAGCACCATCAACGCCGGGAAGTCGGTGGTGAACGCCGTGACCAGGGCGATCACGCCGAGTAGCGCCGTACCCACAAGCATTGTCTGTTTGTGGCCGAATCGACCCACCAGCAACCCCGCCGGAACGTCAAAGATCATCGTCCCGATCAGGACTCCGGATACGCCCAGCCCCGCCAGCCCGATGCCGACGCCCATCTCCTCGATGAAGCTCGGCAGCACCGGGATGAGCATCCCGACGCCTATTTGCAGCAGGAAGCTGGGGACGTACAGGGTCCATAGGAGCGATGCGCGGCTGAAGCCACCTGATCCGCTTGATGGCGCCGGGGCGCGAACCGGACGCGCGTTTCGGCCCGCAGGCGATGGAATGCGGTCGGGTGGCTTGTTATCGCTGGGACTGCTCAATCGTCGGACAGATTTCTAGGGATGGCGATGTGGGATGCGGGCGTGTTGCCCGTACAGACTACCGAGCGACCCTGAGAGTTAAAAGAAACTGGTCAGCGTTAGACCGGGAGCTTTTATTCCAGACCGTCCCGCCCCGGGATTGATGTGTGGCCCCACTCGTCCACAACGCGGTCGGCTATCGAGATCGGGCCGGGTCCGGTTGTGAACTCGACGGAGTTTCCGTCCGGGTCCGAGATCTTCATCGCCGGTCGGCCGTCGGCCCGCTTTTCCGGTCCCTGGATCTCGTACCCAAGCTCCACCAGACGATTGTGTACGGCGTCGAAATCGTCGACCTCGAAGGCGATGTGTGCGGCCGGTGTTGCCGCGCCCGGCTCGCTCATGTGGAACATCGTGCCGTCGTCGGTCTCCATGAAGATCACGCCCGGGCCGTTCTCGAAAGCGGGGACGATTTTGAGCCCGAGAAGATCGCGATAGAACGGGAGGGTGGTTTTGCGGTCCTTTATCGGGAACATGATGTGCTGGACACGGTTCATGTGAAAATCCGGGTTGATCCCGCTAAGGTCCGGTTGTGACCCGTCGGCCGGGCGTTCAGAAGTTCGGCCCCATTCGTCTACAACCACATCCTGCTCTATGGGTCCGGATCCGGTGGTGAACTCGACGACGTTGCCGCTGGGGTCCTTGATCTTCATGGCGGGTCGGCCGTCGGCACGCTTTACCGGGCCGTCGATCTCGTGGCCCAACTCGACCAGATGAGCGTGTAGCGCGTCGAAGTCGTCTAACTCGAATGCGACGTGGGTCGGCGGAGTGCGCTCCGTCTTCTGGCTGAGGTGGACCATCGTGCCGTCGTCGGTCTCCATCATGGTCACGCCGGGAGACGACTCAAACGCCGGGACCAGGTGCAGGCCCAGCAGGTCACGGTAGAAGGGGACTGAGGTCATTCGGTCTGCCACAGGGAACATCCAGTGCTGGATACGGTTCATGTGGAACTCTGGCATCTGGGTCTCCCTTGGTGTGTTGAGGCGTGATGACTTGCTTCTTCTCGCCGTCCATCGCCGTCGATGTGTAATTGGCGTGGAAGGGCGGGTGGTCAGCCGCCCCTACGGGTCGTCGATGATCAAATGTCTTTCGTGTAACCCCACTCGTCTGCGACGCGGTGGCCGGAGCGGGCCGGGTTGTTTGATACCAGCTCCACGTGGTTGCCGTCCGGATCGTCGAAGTGGAGCGCTCGGCGCCCGTCGAGCCGATCGCCGATCCTTATGTTCTTGGCGTCCAGTTGCTGGATGGTATTGATCGCCCCGTCGAAGTCCTCAACTACAAAGCCGCCGTGGTATGTGTGGGCGTCGCCTTGTTCTGTCTCCACCAGGTGGAGCATCGAACCGTTGCGCAGACCGAACCAGGTGATTTCTTCCGTTTCCACCATGGAAGGAATGATCTTGAGGCCGACGACGTCCCTGTAGAACGTGATTGCGCGCTTGCGAACCGTGATCGGTACGCCTACGTGCTCCGCTGACAGAACCCGTATCGGCGCATCTGCCTTCTGATGCCGGCTCGAGGGTCCATCGCCATTCGTCGTCACGCCCCACTCGTCACACACCCGGCCGTGTGGCTTGCGATCGTTTGCGCTGGCGAATTCCAGGCGGTTGCCGTCCGGGTCGTTCACGAACGCAAATTCCTGTCCGTCGTGCCGCTCGCCGCTACTTGATATCTCTATACCCGAGGCCTCAAGGGATGTGATCGCGTCAGACACGCTCTCCACGCCGAACGCCAGGTGGAAGGTGCCCAACTTGCCCGGCTCCGATGACTCGATCGGGTGGATCATCGTGCCGCTTTCCATCTGCGTCCAGATGACGGCAGGACCGTCCACCATGGACGGGATCACTGCCAATCCGAGGATGTCTCTATACAGCGGAAGCGTGTGCGCGCGCGTTGAGATCGGGTAGGCGATGTGGTTGAAACCGGTGATGGTGATTCCGGTCATTTAGCGCTCCAGGCCCTGTCGGGCGATTATTTATTGGCGGCGGGCCGAAGCTTAGTACTGGAACGGTCCCGACGCTAGCGCCTGTTTATCTTCTGATTACTCTGGCGCTATCTCGACGATCATCTCCGCCTCAAACGGGATGTTGTTTGGGAGGGACTGCATGCCGACGGCCGATCGGGCGTGCCGGCCTTTGTCTTCGAACACCTCAACCATGAGGTCAGAAAAACCGTTTGCGACGGCCGGGTGCTCTGTGAAATCGGCTGTCGTGTTGACCATGCAGAGTGCCTTGACGACCCGGTTTACGCGGTCCAGGTTTCCGATCTCGTGGCGAAGAGTAGTCAGCATCCCGATACCGGTCAGCCGTGCGGCCTCGTAGCCCTGCTCGACCGTCAAGTCATCGCCTAATTTCCCGTTCATCCATTTTCCGTCCGGTCCCGCGCCACGCGGCCCGTGCCCGGCGAGGTAGACAAGGTTTCCGGTAGTGACGACCTCGACGTAGTTGCCGAGCGGAGTCGCCGGGTGGGACAGGTCCAGTTTCAGTTCAGCGATCTTGATTTCTGCGCTCATGGGCATTTCACTTCCTATCTGGGCTAAGTGGCTACTGGAGTAGCGTCCGTTGTGTCACTGGCAGGTTGATTGTCTGACCGGGTTGGCGGTTTTAGCACGAAGAATGTCAATGCTGCACCAAACAGAAGAACTGCGCCGCCCAGCAGGACGATTGTGTACGACTCGGTCCTGTCGTACATAAATCCCGCGCCGGCGGCGGTCACAACGGTCGCCCCGTTATACATCGGCGCCAGAATTCCGCGCAGTGTGGCGAAATTGCGCCGGCCAAATAGATCGCCGACTAGCGACCAGTTGACGGACGCAGATGCCTGCGCCGGGGCAAACATGGCGAATGCTATGAAGACCGGGATTGTGCCTTCTACGTAATTGAGCAGTAGCAGACCGACCGCTGATACCGAATAAGACGCGAACAGCAGCGGCCCTCGGGCCACGCGGTCGGACAGCCATCCCATCAGCAGGATGATCGGTATAGCGATCGCAGATACGGCGCCAAGCATCGCCGCCCCGACCACTGCGCTCTCGCCCTTCCACACGAAGATGGCTATGGCGTGTAGCTGTATGGCGCTTGTGACACCCAGACGGAGCGTGGTCGCCAACGCCAGAAGCCAGTATGCGGAGGTGTGAAGCGCTTCCTTCACACCCCATGCCTGGTCGGTCCTGAATGCGCCGCCTCTTCCGGCTCGGCGTTCGGCCGCTGCCCGCATCGCCCGTGTGTCGCCGTCCGGAAGCATGCCGTACGACTCCGGCGAGCTTCGGTAGGTGAGGGCGAATGGCGCTACCCAGAAGATCATCATCAGCCCGATGCCGCCCGACACGGTCTGCCAAGAGTAGACGGACAGGAGCCAACCGAGGGTCGGGATAAATATGGCCGCGCCGCCGCGCATCCCGGCGGCGTTGATGCCCATCACGAGGCCGCGACGCCGGATGAACCAGGTGTTGAGTACCGCCATTGACGCTTGCATGAAGCTTGTCGATGCGCCGAACGAAATCACGGCGATGTAGACGAACAGGAACTGGTAGTAGGTGTCCGTCATTGCCAGGACGATGTAGCCGATGCCGACCATGAGCGATCCGAAGAACGCCATCCAGCGCGGGCCGAAACGATCTATCAGATAGCCGGTGAACGGTCCCATCAACCCGTTTTCCAAGCGTGCAAATGAGAACACCAGAGAGGTCTGGAATCGGCTCAGACCAAGACTCTCGGTGACCGGCAGGAAGAAGACGGCGAAGCCCTGCCAATGGATCGCACCGCCGGTGCCGTTTGAGAACACGGAGGCGATGACGATCCACCACCCGTAGAACATCTTGTGCTGGCGCGGAGCGTTACTTGTTGCTGCCGCTCCTGATACGGCCTCTGCATCTCCGGCCCCAGAATCCGCGACTCCGGAGGGTGTGGACCTATCGCCATTGCCGGTGTTCTGCTCGTTATTTGGCGGGCCGCCTGCGGTATCGCTCAAATTGTTTGCGGGGGCCTCAGGAAGGTTCGGTCATAGCGCTGGGTTCGAGGATCACGTCGAGTTCTTCTGTCGTGAGTTCCGTCACCCTGAGCGACACCTCTTTGATGGTTTCACCGGTCTCTGATGCCTCGTGTGCGATGGCGGCCGCGGCGTCGTACCCGATCACCGGAGCGAGGGCTGTGCAGATCGCCAATCCCTGCGCGACCATATCGGGGCCCTTCGAGGTCGCTTTCAGACCGCTGATGCACTGGCGCGAAAAGTTCTCACATGACGCAGCGAGGAGGTCGATCGACTGCAGCAGGTTGTATGCGGCGACCGGCATCATCACGTTGATCTCAAAGTTGCCGGACTGACCGGCGATCGCGATGGTCGCATCGTTCCCGATCACCTGTGCGCAGACCATAGTGACCGACTCTGCGATCACGGGGTTCACCTTGCCGGGCATGATGGAGCTGCCGGGCTGAACCTCTGGAAGCTCTATCTCGCCGATCCCAGCGCGTGGCCCGGAACCGAGCCATCGGATGTCGTTGGCGATCTTCATGAGGCTGACGGCTATGGTCTTCAGCGATCCGCTGGCCTCGACGATCGCGTCAAGAGAACTCTGTGACTGGAAGTGGTTGGCGGTCTCACTCAGGTCGAGCCCAGTCATTTCTTTAAGTTGGCCAATCATGCGATCTGCGAACTCGGGATGCATGCCTATCCCGGTGCCGACGGCGGTACCGCCGATAGCGAGAACGCTCAGTTCAGCGAGAGCTTTTCCGGCCCGCTGCTGTCCGTATTCAAGTTGACCTACGTAGCCCGAGAACTCCTGGCCGAGTCGGATTGGTGTTGCATCCTGGAGGTGTGTGCGGCCGGTCTTGATGATGGGCCAAAAATCCTCGGCTTTTGCTCGGAGTGCGTCCTCCAATTCGGCCATCGCCGGCAGCAGCTCGTCCTTGATCGCTCCTGCGGCCGCAAGGTGGATGGCCGTCGGGATGACGTCGTTCGACGACTGGCCTTTGTTCACATGGTCGTTGGGGTGCACGGGGTCCCTGGAGCCGAGTTCTCCGCCGAGCGACGAGATGGCGGCGTTTGAGATCACTTCGTTGGTGTTCATGTTGGTGGAGGTGCCAGACCCGGTCTGGAAGATATCGACCACGAACTGATCGTCATACTCGCCGTCGATCACCTTCTGGGCGGCGCTATCTATGGCCTCACCCAGCACGGGATCGAGCGCGTCAAGATCCCGGTTGACCCGGGAGGCGGACTGCTTGATCTGCCCGAGCGCCTTGATGAAGGACCGGTTGAACTTCAGGTCACTTATCGGGAAGTTGAGCTTTGCTCGCTGTGAGTTCGCTCCGTAGAAGGCGCCCGCCGGCACCCGTAGCTCGCCCATTGAGTCACGTTCGAGTCGGCTGGGGCCATCGGCCTGCTGCGGCATTCAGATCTCCATGTCATAGTTTGAAAAGATGGCGCCCGGAGGTGGGCGCGAAATTATGTCCGATCTTGAGTTTCTATCCAGCCTTAAAGCCCGTTGGAAAAGTGTGGATCATCAAGATAAGGGGCTCGGCTCGACCGCTGGTACGGTGCTGTACGCGCCATCTTACGCCCGGACACGTGACATACCCACGGCATGTATCATCGCCAGATTATGGCGATTGAGAGGGCGCAACGACGAATCGAACGGTCGTTTGACCGGATTGACGAAGCGGAGGCATCCGGCAATTGGCCGGAGGATAAGAACCTGGCGGGGAATGTTCTCGACGTAGACGCAGACAACATAGCTGTGATCAGCTACCTCCGGGCTTCAAGAGGAAGCGCTCGCTATCGCCCGTGTATTAGGCATGCAACTGTTAACTGACCGAATCCTGTTCATTCGGGAGTTCTTGAACGCGTAATTTGGGTTGCAGGATGGCCTTGCGGCCTGAACGATCTATCCTTAATACCTTCCGGACTTTGTACATTGGCGCCTACTGGAGAGGGTGCGCTGGATTGTTCGTAGATGACGGTTTATTTAAGAGGTTGTTGCGTTATCGAAATAATCGCGCGAATCCTGTGATGTACAGCGAGCCATGGGCGGATTGTTTTTGCTATTTTGCAATCAAGAGGAGCATGAAATGGCGACTATACGACTGGGCGACACTGCGCCTGACTTTACTCAGGAATCGACGGAAGGCCCGATTAACTTCCACGACTACCTCGGAGACGGGTGGGGCATTCTTTTCTCGCACCCGGCTGACTTCACGCCCGTTTGCACGACAGAGCTCGGCATGGTCGCTCGACTGAAGCCAGAGTTCGACAAGCGCAACACCAAGGCGATCGGTTTGAGCGTTGACCCCATTGGCTCCCACAACGATTGGGTAGCGGATATCGCAGAAACCCAGGGGGCCGCCATCAACTTCCCGTTGCTCGCCGACGCTGACCGTGCGGTAGCCGAACTTTACGATATGGTTCAGGGTGATGCCGCCACCGCGACAGTACGATCGGTATTTATCGTCGATCCGGCCAAGAAGGTGCGTTTGACGCTGACCTACCCGCCGTCCACGGGACGCAGCTTTGAAGAGATCCTCAGGGTGCTCGATTCACTGCAACTGACAGACAGCCACAAGGTTGCGACGCCGGTCGATTGGAAAGATGGCGACGATGTGGTGATTCTGCCGGCGATCTCAAACGAGGAAGCTGACACGATGTTCCCGAAGGGCTACGAGGCTGTGAAGCCGTACCTCCGGGTGACGCCACAGCCGAATAAATAAGCCCCTGCAAGGTGATCTGGCGTTTGATGTGTTGTAAGAGATAATTTCAGGGACGTTATGCGTCTAGCACGACGGCCTTTTTCGACGGGATCTTTCAAGATAGCTTGAGACCCCCGGGGAGTACAGATGGAGCCGGAAACGGTCGAGATTGGATCTGATTGTTATTCTGGGCCCTATCCTCTCGGGAAGCGCATCGCTGTGTTCGGAAAGGGCGGCAAGACGACTCTTGCACGTGCACTGGCGGATCGGTTCGAGTTTGATTTTGTTGAGCTGGACGCGATCAGGCATATGGCCGGATGGGTTGAACGGTCGGACGATGATTTCCGCGAAGTTGTAACGGCGACCCTCGACGGTGCCAAAACGGGCTGGGTCACCGACGGTAACTATCTGACAGTTCGGCGCTTGATATTCGACAGAGTCGAGACGGTGATTGTTCTGGCGTTGCCGTGGAAGATCATGTTGTGGCGCACCTTCAAAAGGTCGCTCCGCCGATCGTATAAACGGGAAGAATTGTGGAACGGCAACCGTGAGAAATTTTGGCTCACTTTCTTCACCCGGCAATCGGTCGTGTATGACCTGTGGTGGCGGCGAAATCACTTCAGAAATTTCTCGAAGGAAATCTCGGCAGGAGCTCCAGAGGGGATTGATATGCACATCATTCGCTGTCCGAATTCGCTCGAAAAGTTGTACGAGAAGTACGGCCTGCAGAGACGGTGAGTGGAGGTCTTGAATAAGCGATAACGAACGGGTTGCCCGCGCCACAGCTATCTGTGTAGTTCTCGACGCCGGGGTCGGACAATGGCAAACCTTCCGAATTCATATCGCTTGCGACTCAAGTTCATCACGAAACTGTTCGACGATACCCTGGCACTTGCATATCAAGCGCCGGGTCACAAGTAGACGTCAAGGACGTCCTATGGTCTAGCAGTGGGCTCTCGCGACGAGTATCTTGCGCTGCGAGTCGTTGGACGCTAACCGCATGGACGGTTCGGTTGAGTTGCTCGACTCCATTCGCTGGAGCACGCCGAGATGCCTAACTACCCGGTCATCGACAGGATCGAGATTACGCGCTACCTGTTCCCGTGGAACGATGTGGGCGACGATCTGAACTTTGCGGTCGGACCCTTTTATGAGCGAGGTTCGAAACGAACCCGGCGGCTGCTTGGCATCAAGATCTTTACCGACGAGGGCGTGACCGGGGAGTTCATGTCGTCAGCGCCCGGGACGTATGAGCAGATGCAGGCCGTCGCTCCGTTGCTCATTGGGGCCAATGCGTTGGAGCGGGAGAAGTTCTACAACATCGCCAAGACGCACCTGCGGAAAAACGACCGCATGGGTATCGGGCCGCTAGACATCACGCTTTGGGATCTGGCCGGCAAGTACCACAACGCCCCGATCTACCAGCTTCTCGGTGGGCACCGGATGAAGCTCCCGGCATACGCCAGCACCTACCACGGCGATCGAACTCCGGGCGGACTGAACTCCCCAGAGGCGTTCGCCGATTTCGCGGAGCAGTGTCTTGAGATGGGCTACAAGGGTTTCAAGCTGCACACGTGGGCGGACGGGAATATCGACCGAGAGGTAGCGACCATCAAGGCGGTTGGAGATAGGGTCGGCGGAAAGATGGCGCTTATGAGCGACCCGTGTTGTGTGTTCGACACCTACGGTGACGCGTTGCGGGTAGGCCGTGCCTGCGATGACGCCGGGTTTTTCTGGTACGAGGATCCGATGCGGGACGGCGGTGTTTCGTTCTACGCTCACAAACAGCTACGGTCGGCGTTGAAGACCCCCCTTTTGCAGGGCGAGCATATGCACATGGTCGAGGCACATACCGATATGGCGATCGCCGAGGCCACAGATTTTTTCCGAGGCGATGCCGAGTACGACGGTGGAATTACGGGTCTTATGAAGATCGCACACGCAGCTGAGGGCATGGGTATGGATCTGGAATTGCACACGGGAGGCCCTGCGCATCGTCACGCGATGGCGGCGATCCGCAACTCGAACTTCTACGAACTCGGGCTGGTGCATCCGAAATTGGCGGGGTCAGACCTGGCCGTGTATGCAAACGACTACGACGGCGATCAGCTGGATGCGATCGATTCTGACGGCTACGTGAGTGTGCCGCAAGGTGTCGGGCTCGGAGTTGTGTATGACTACGCGAAGATCGCCGAGAACGAGGTCAGCAAGATTGTTATCGATGCGAAGTCAACGCGGAACGAGGGGGTTTAGGGGCGGCGTGTCAACTTCGAGCTGAGGCTCTCTAAGGGTCGTTCGGGTCGTGCGGGTACTTGCTTCCTCCCCTCTTGTGGGAGAGGGGAGGAACGCGGGGCAAGCGCCGTCTCTACGCGTTTAGCTGGGTTGCAAGGGCGGACGGGTCTGTTACTGGTAGTTGGCAGGCGTAGTTTTCGCAGACGTAGGCTGTTGGGGCGTTGTTCACGAGTACTCGTGCTTCCAACAGCGGCGTTGGAGCGGGCGTTATTGGAGCATCTGCGCCGGTAACGGCCCGGTTTGGGATGTAGCGGTTGTGCACTTCTCTAAGCAGCGCTTTTGTGGCGGCATCTTGGCTATCACCCATCACCACGATCTCTTTTGGCGACGATAGGTAGTAGTCGAGCGCCGACAGCCATCCGCCAAACCCTGACCCGATTTTCTCAATGTACTCACGAACGGATCGTAGCGTGTTTTCGGCGGCTGTTCGGTATGACATGTCACCCGTATGGGTAGCGAGCCTGAGGAGGAGGTTTGCTGCGGAGGAGCCCCCGCAGGGGATAGCGTTGTCGAACACATCTCGGGGCCGAGTGAAGAGGTCCGATGCGTCGGTACCGGTGTCGTAGAACACGTCAGAGATCTCGTCCCAGAACAGGTCGATCATTCGATCAGTAAGCTGGCGTGATTCATCGAGCCAGCGCTGCTCGAATGTGGACTCGTAGAGCGTAATCAGGGCGCCACCAAGCGATGCGTAGTCCTCAAGATAGCCCGGTATCTTGGCGGAGCCTGTCTTGGAATCAGAACCGGCCTTCCAGGTCCGGAGCAGGCGGGGACCGTCGAACAGGTTATCGAGCAGGAACGCCGCGTTGTTCCGTGCCCGTGCGATCCACTCAGGTCGATCGAACGCCGCTCCCGCCTCGGCGAACGCCGTCAGCATCATTGCGTTCCACGACACGAGAATCTTGTCATCGAGTCCGGGCGGCACCCGGGTTGCGCGCTCGTCGTACAACTTCGGACGCGAGCGTTCGACAACCGCCAACACCTCCTCTGCGGACATCTCTAGCTCGCCAGCGACCTCATCGATATCACGCGGCAACCAGAGGATGCTGTCGCCCTCAAAGTTGCCGCCTTCTTCGACACCGTAATAAGCGCGGACGACACGTCCATCGGACTCTCCTAGAACGTTGTTGATCTGTTCCGGAGTCCACACATAGAACTTGCCCTCGACGCCCTCGGAATCGGCGTCATAAGCAGAATAAAAACCGCCCGAGGCGTGCGACATCTCCCGTTCCACGAAGTCGAGAGTCTCCTCGACCACGTGCTTGTAAAGCGGCTTGCCGGTGACCTGGAACGCGTGCGAGTAAAGGCTGACGAGTAGTGCGTTGTCGTAAAGCATCTTTTCGAAATGCGGCACGAGCCATTTGTCGTCTGTGGAGTATCTAGCAAACCCACCACCGATCTGGTCATACATGCCGCCGCGGGCCATCTTCTCAAGCGAGAGCTCCACCATCTCAAGGACGGAGGATGCGTCGGTGTGTGCCCACCGGCGGAGCACCACGTCGAGGACAAGCGGCTGGGGGAACTTGGGCCGTTGCCCGAAACCACCGTTCTCCCAATCGAACCCCCGTGCAATGGTGTTGAAGGCCGTCAGAATCAGATCGTCGTCCAAAGGTTCAGACGACGATTGTGGCGACGACATCTGGGCCAATCGACCTGTGATCTCGGTGGTCGCCTGGAGGACATCACCTTTTTTGTCGGCGTACGCGGTCGCCATAGAATCTAGGACCCTCGGAAACCCCGGCATGTGGCCACGATCTTCTGGCGGGAAGTAAGTGCCGCCGTAGAAAGGCTTTCCGTCCGGTGTCAGGAACACCGTGAGAGGCCATCCGCCAGACCCGGTGAGGGTTTGAACGGCCGCCATGTAAATTCCGTCCACGTCCGGCCGTTCTTCTCGGTCCACCTTGATGCAGATGAAGGCCGAGTTCATGATCGAGGCGATCAGGTCGTTCTCGAAGGACTCGTGCGCCATGACGTGGCACCAGTGGCATGCCGAGTAGCCGATGCTCAGGAGGATCGGCTTGTCTTCGGCCCTAGCACGTTCCAACGCCTCATCTCCCCACGGATACCAGTCCACCGGATTGTCGGCGTGCTGGAGCAGGTAGGGGCTAGTTTCGTTGGCGAGTCGGTTAGGCATATTCCGGCTATCTCTCTTCTTGTTTGATGTGGCGAAATCCTCAATCACCGATACTCGCAAGCCCGGCGGCAAGATCATTTCAGACGCGCTCGGTCGCTCTATGGGGCCAGATCTGCGAGTTTGAGATTTCGTCACAATCTACGAAATGGCCCCCGCTCTTTCGGGCGTTGTATTTAGGGTCACTCCGGTTTGCCATGCGCATATCACCCTTAGCGTTCAGAGTTTTGGAGGGGGCATGGAAGTGAAGGGTGTCATTCTCCGGCGTGACCATCTCATACAGGTATGTCAATGGACCGATCTCGATCTCGGTCTTCACAAACGTTTCCTGGTTGGCGGACTCGACCCACGTTTCGGCGCCATAAAACCGGTCTCCCGGCGTCGACCACTTCAACCCCAGATCGCTGTTGCTCTGGATGAGCAGAATCGAATCATCCCGGGTGATGATGGCCCGAGAGCGGATGAGATGGCGCATTTTATGAACTCCTACGCCCAGCAGGAGAGGGCTGGGGTGAGGGAGAAGTCCATCTTTCAAAAGCGCCATTAATGCCACTGCAGGAGTATCTAAAGCCCCGTCAGCACGAGCGTGGTCACCACAACGGCTTCCAGGTCGATGATCCGGATCAGGTGGTTATTGGTGTCTGCGACATAAATTCGCCCGTCGGCAAACGCCACTCCCGCCGGTTCGTCGAAGGTAGCATCGTTTACTGGTCCATCGTCGTGCCCGCGTTCGCCGGAGCCAGCGATTGTTGTCACGATCCCGGTGCTCAAGTTCAGACACTTGATCTTATGATTATAGGAGTCTGCGATGTAAAGGACGCCGTCGCCTATCGCCACGCCCTGTACATGCTGCAACTGCGCAGCGTTCCACACGTCATCACTATCGCCGAAGTCGAACAACCCGGTGCCTACGAGGGTGTGAACACGGGCACCCGGCTCTGATCCTGCGGTCCCAGCCGTGCGGACAGAGCTGGTCTCGCTATCGACGAAGTAGAGCGTGCCATCGTGCACCTGTAGCCCGTAGGTCTGCGCCAGCTCGGCCTCTGCGATTGCGCCGTCTTTGATGTTTTCGCGCCCCGTTCCGGCATAGGGAGCGATAGTGTTTGCTCTCAGGTCGTGCGCCCAAATCTGGTGGAAACCCGCCTGCGCGCTGTACAGAACGCCGTCATGCAGGGCGAGGTCGTACGGCGAATTTAGGGGTATGGACAGCGGGTCGCCGCCCTTATGCCGGATGAGCGACTGCTCACCGGTTCCGGCGATTGTGGACAGGGTGCGGTTGGCGAGATCGGCGATCCGGATTAGGTGATTCTCGGCGTCGGCGATGAAGAGGATGTCGCCATCGACCTCCATGCCTTGCGGCCGCCACATCGACGCTGCCTCAAAGGCGCCATCGGATTGCCCGATCTCGTCCGACCCGATCACGTCATGAACAGTGCCCTCGAGATCGGTAACCAGCACGCGATTGTGGTTGGAATCAGCGATAAACAGGCGACCTGAATCGACCTCAATCTTGCCCGGGTAGGCGAGCGGCCGTGCGGCCTCTTTCGCTGCCTCAAGCTGGTAGGTCAGCGGTGTCGGATCGAGCAGCTCCACACGACTGAATTCGCTCGTCATGTCACCGATGAGTCGGTCGAACTCTTCGTAAGGCAACTCGCCCTCGTGCTTGCCAATCACCTGTCCGCGGGGGTCGATGAACATGATTGTTGGCCACGCTCGGATGCCCCAGGTCTGCCAGACTTTGAAATCGGCGTCGTTCACAACCGGGTGCTGGATGTCGTACCGGATCACGGCGCTTCGGATGTTGTCCGTGTCCTTCTCGGTCGTGTATTTGGCCGAGTGGACACCAAGGACGACCAGCGAGTCTTTGTACTTCTCTTCCAGTTTCCGCAACTGCGGAAATAAGTGCATGCAGTTAATTCAGCAGTAGGTCCAGAAGTCCATCACGACCAGTTTGCCAGCCATGTCTTCCCATGATAGGGCGCTGGCCGTGTTGAGCCAGTTCAGACCTTCCGGAAACGGTGGCGCGGGTGTGTTGCCGTCGTAGCGAGTCTCGGCCTGAGTCATGGCATCCTCGTGAGTGCGCGTTTGGTAAGCGTGGTTATTGTGGCACGGGCGCTGGTGGGTATGGCCCGCTCTCTCGATTGGAAGGGGGTATGTGCGCCTGATTCTGAGGGCCTAACCGCTGTTATCGATGTACCTATCGATCGCCCAGAATTCATCGGCACCGCGGCGCCAGATGATGGTGTAGCCACCGTTATGAGTTTTGGACTCAGAGCCGCCCAGCGGGGCGATGATCGCAGTGAATGTCGCCTGCTCGACCGCCCAATCGCCAGCGAATCTCACGACCGGGTCCGTGATGCTTAACTGGTACTTGTAGGACGCAAAAATTCTCTCCAGCCAACCCGATATTGCGGCCCACCCTTCGAGCGTGTGTTCATTATTTGGGATCCACACGGCCCCGGGCATGAACAGCGATCCGAGGCGTGCCACGTTACCCGCGTTCATGAATCGGACCCAGTCCAGTCGCAGGCTCTGAATCTCCGCGAGGTCGTAGTGGTTGAGCACCGGGCCCCTTTCCTGATTGCCTGTCTAGCGATGCACTGTTACGGCAGATTCCGTCCGCGGCGGACAGCAACCGGCGAGATGCATCGGCCTATCGAGCAGGACTCAGAACGACTTGCCGCCGGACGTGCGTAAATACGGGGAATGGTCCCATTGATACAGCCCGTATCCGTAAATGTTTCTGGGCTCCGCCCGGAATGGTCCTCATCTTATCGGCGCAGTTGTTCGAAAAACCCGCCCGGCGAGGCTACTCTCCGCGGACGGTTTTGAAGAAGTGCTGGCTGTAGTGTGATACGAAGGTCGGGATGTGTGTGT
>JAPYSM010000008.1 GCA_029936485.1 Dehalococcoidia bacterium | reverse complement strand
TTCACCGAACTGAAGCGAATGCACAGCGCCGAGATGCCGTGGACGTCCGAGTAGTAGCGACCGAGCGCCTCGCCCCAGACTTTGGTTGCGGCGTACAGGCCCGACGGACGCACCGGCCACGTGTGTTTGGCTCGTTCGTACGAAGCCGATTCGCCCTCGTACGTCCCACCGATAACCTCGCCGAGATCATCTTCCTGCTCGTAATTCCAGGTCACCTGCCCGGTCGAAGCGAAGATGACTCTCTTCACGCCGGCCTTGCGTGCCGACTCAAAGATGTTGTATGCACCAACGAGGTTGGACTCACGAAGTTGATCCCACCGATCCCCCGGTCCGCCATTGGCCCCGAGGTGAACGACCGCATCCTGTCCCTCGAGCGCCGCTCGCACGGCATCGAAGTCGGCGACATTGCCCTCCGTAATGTCACGACCCGGATCGCCAACAAGATCAAAACCCTTGAGATTGTACCGTTCCGGAGAGTCGGCCAACCGGGTCCAGACGGCGGTACCGATAAGGCCGGTCGCGCCAGTGATGAGGACTTTCATTTGGGTCTCCAATTAATGGTCTGATGTAGCTGATGCCCGTTGTCCACAACAAGTCATTTTGAACTGAAGGAAGAATTTCGCCCGCAGTAGAACGTAAGTACATTAGTCGTTCAAACGCCTTAAAACGGCAAGATTCACTCCACGTATCGACCTTTGCCCTACGTTCGTCATCCTGAAGATGATGCAGGATTAGACTTTACCGGGACGACTTGGTGAATGAGCGACATCGTTCGTGAATGTCATCCGGAGATTCCTGAGCATCACTGACTGCGGATATAGGCGGATCCGGAATCGAGTTCAGGATGACATGTTGCTTGAGCCAAGTTTTGGTGCAGCGCGACGTTACTTCAAGTGACGGTCGAGTAGCTACCATCTACCACCAGTGGCCCCTCACAACGGGAGAGGGTTCGTGTGAGGGAGAAGTTTTAACGCAGGGTCGCACCTGCTGCGACCAATGAGTCTGTTGTTATCCCTCAACTGCTGTGATCGCTGTCGCCGGGTCCGCCAGGAAGTCTTCCCGTAGCGCCGTCCCGATACCCGGATCCTCCGGCGCATATACGATCCCGTTCTCGATTCGTGGGAGTCGGTCCACTACGCGTCCGTACACCTCGTGGATGAAGGCCCGAGTCGTTTCCTGGATGAAGGCATTAGGTGCGTGCATGCAGAGGTGAATCCCGGCAAACAGGTTCACCGGACCGTTGCAGTCGTGCGGGGTTGCCGGGACCTTGTGCGCCTCGGCGAGTGACATCACTTTGCGGGCTTCGGTGAAGCCGCCGACAAAGGTCGTGTCGAACATTAGGATTCGTATTGCGCCACTTGAGAGCATCGGGAGATAGGCCTCTGCGCTTGCCAGTGTCTCATTGCCAAGCACCGTCAGATGGGTCCGGTCCTGCACCTGCCGGAGGCCCTCTACGTTGTCCGCCGTCGTTACGTCCTCTACCCAGTAGGGATTAACCTCTTCGAGTGCGGTCACTATCTTCACGACGGATGGGATGTTCCACATGCCGTGGAGCTCCGCCATGATCTCGATCTTATTGCCGACGCGCTCCCGGATCTTACGGAACGGCTCCATGCCCTTGTTCACGTCTTCGGCAGAGATGTGCTGACCGTTCGTCTTGCTCACGAACTGATCGAAGGGCCAGATCTTCATCGCCTTGATGCCCTCGTTCAGAAGGCTCTCGGCTACCGTCCCGGCGTCGTTCAGAAAGCCCTGCAAATCGTCATACTTTCCCGGGGGCGTTTCGTGGTCGGTCGGTGATGACAGCCCGAACGCCGTCGATCCGGAGCGAACGGCGTAGCGCCAGTCGGCGCATGTGTTGTAGACCGGGATGGAATCACGGACGCGGCCGCCAAGTGCCTGATGGATCGGCGCGTTGGTTGCCTGCCCGACGATGTCCCAGAGCGCGATGTCCACCGCCGATATCGCCCGCCATTCAGCGCTGCCGTTCGGCCCGATCCAGCTGCGGGACTGCATGCCCTCGTGCAGCTCGGCAACCTGCATCGGGTCTTTGCCGATCAGGTATGGCGCAAGTTCCGTACGGATGTGCGCCTCGGTGGGGGCCGTCACACCGGTCGACTCACCGAGCCCAATGATTCCCGAATCCGTGTGCACCCGAACCCACACCCAACGAGGGATGTTGCCGGTACGGACCGTCTCAACTCTGGTGATTCTCATCTGGTGATTTCTAAAGCTCACTGACCTGTACGGTCAACTGATCGCTCTTGAGAAACTTCTCCGTGAAGTCGAGCCCCAATCCGGGGTCGTCCGATACAGATGCGTAGCCGTTCTCAACCTTCGGAAGCGCGGTCACAATGTCTTTGTACCAGGTTGCGTTGAAGGACCTCACCGTCTCCTGAATGAAGGCGTTCGGGGCGTTCAGGCTCAGGTGTACGTCCGCCATGAAGGCGATCGGCCCAACGCAATCATGAGGAGCGATCGGAATGCCGAAGGACTCAGCCATCGTGGCGATGCGCTTGGCCTCCGAGATTCCGCCGACCCATCCGAGATCGAACATGCAGATGTCGGTTGCCTGCTTCACGAACATCTCTCGGAACGACCATCGGGTCGACACGTTCTCGCTTGCGATAGTCGGTATATTGGTCGACTTCCGGAACTGGGCTAGCGCGTTCAGGTTGTCCATCTGAACCGCATCCTCAAACCACATCGGTTTGAACGGCGTAACCGCCTGAGCGATCTTGATCGCTGACGGCAGGTTCCACGACTCACCCATCTCGACGGCGATCTCCATCCGGTCGCCCATCGCCTCGTGGATCAGCCGGAACGGTTCAGTACCCTTTGCCAGGTCTTCGGCAGAAATGAACTGGCCGTTGGTCTTCGCTGCGAACTGTGAGAACGGCCAGATCTTCATCGCCCTGAAGCCTTCCGCATGCAGGCTTTCCGCCAGGCCAACCGGGTCGGTCAGTGCGGAGTGCTCATCGTCGTAGGGGCCGGCAGGGACGAAATCGGCCGAGCCCGCCTTCGGGCCTTTGGTGCGATTCAAGTAAAACGGATAGCCGGCACAAGTGGCGTAGACCTTGATCTTGTCCCGGCTCAAGCCGCCAAGCATGTTGTAAGTGGGCTGACCCATCCGTTTTCCGTACAGGTCCCAGAGGGCGATATCGATGGCTGACAGCGCCCGCATCTCCGCGCCTTTGGAGCGCATTCCGCCGGTCATCTTCGCAAGACTGGCCCAGAGCAGATCGAGCTGGCTGGCGTCTTTTCCTAGCAGATATTCGGACACGTCGGCGTGGATAAAAGCGTGAACCGGCTCTGCCGACCCGGGCGTTTCTCCGATGCCGTAGAGACCATCATCGGTGTGAATTTTGACGAACACCAGCCCTGGATGTTCGCCGTGCCGGAAGGTCTCTATCTTGACGATCCTGGGTGATTTTGCCATCGAAGCGGGCCTAAAGCTCGGTCGTTCGCACGGTCAACTGATCGCTATTCAAGAACTTCTTGGTGAAGTCCAGACCCAGTCCCGGGTCGTCGGACACCGAAGCGAATCCGTTCTCCACCTTCGGGAGTACCGTCACGATGTCGTTGTACCAGGTGGCGTTGAAGGCCCTCACCGTCTCCTGGATGAACGTATTCGTGGCGTTCAAGCTCAGGTGAACGTCCGCCATGAAGGCGATCGGCCCAACACAGTCATGCGGTGCAATCGGGATGCCAAACGCCTCAGACATAGTGGCGATGCGCTTCGCCTCTGAGATGCCGCCGACCCAGCCGAGGTCGAACATAGTGATATCGACCGCCTGCTTCACGAACATCTCGCGGAAGGTCCAGCGGGTCGATACGCCCTCGCTGGCGATTGTTGGGATGTTGGTCGTGCTGCGGAACTGCGCCAGCGCGTCCAGGTTGTCCATCTGGACCGCGTCCTCAAACCACAGCGGCTTGAACGGCGTCACCGCCTGGGCGATCTTGATCGCAGAAGGCAGGTTCCACATCTGGTGCATCTCGACGGCGACCTCCATCTGATCGCCCATCGCCTCGTGGATCAAACGGAACGGTTCGGTGCCCTTCTCGATGTCCTCGGCCGAGATGTGCTGCCCGTTGGTCTTTGTGACGAACTGGTCAAACGGCCAGATCTTCATTGCTCTGAACCCCTCGGAGTGGAGGCTCTGAGCGAGTCCCACCGGGTCTGTCAGGAAGGCGTGCTGATCCTCGTACGGACCGTCCGGGCGGTAATCGACATTGCCCGGCTCGTAATGTCCGCCTCGGTTCACGCCGTACGAGTATCCGGCGCAGGTGTTGTAGACCTTGATCTTATCCCTGCTGAGACCGCCAAGCACGTTGTAAGTAGGCTCGCCCATGCGCTTGCCGAACAGATCCCACAGAGCGATGTCGATGGCCGATAGTGCACGCATCTCGGCGCCACGGGATCGCATGCCGCCTGACATCTTGGCCAGGTTGTGCCAGTGCCAGTCGAGCTGACTGGCGTCCTTGCCGAGGAGGTACTGCGACGCGTCGGCGTGGATGAATGCGTGTACCGGCTCCGGCGACCACGAGGTCTCGCCGATTCCGAACAGTCCGTCGTCTGTGTGGATCTTGATGAACACCAGCTTCGGGTACTCATCGTGCTCAAAGGTCTCTATTTTGACGATCTTTGGGGATTTTGCCATGTATCCATGCCTTTCGTATGAAAGTGATTGAGGCTGTTGAAATTAGGCGTGTAAATCCCCTCTCCCAGCGGGAGAGATCAAGGTGAGGGAGAAGTCTCTCTAATAATCACGCCGTTCCAGGAGAATCAGCCTCAAAGTGCCTCGTTGGTCTTCGGAACATCCATCCAGCTCACCTCTTCGGCAGCCTTCTTCTGGCCACAGACATCGCAGTCAGCGTTCCAGTGACCGCCGGGCGGCATGGCGACTGCGAAGCGCATCGAGGTTTCTTTGCCTTCGGTCGTGATGTGATGCGTCGTGCCTCGCGGCACCCAGACAAGATCACCCTTGCTGGCGACGAAGGTCTTGCCACCGCTCAACTCCCAGCGGATCTGACCCTGCTGGACGTACCACCATTCATCGAAATCTTTGTGGAAGTGGGGCATGTTGCCGCGGCCTTCCGGCTGGGTCAGCCAGGTACCGATGTTCCGTTCGTCCGAGACAATGAACTCGTGCCACTCGTCTTCGCCTGCGTGTTTCGCGTTGAGTGCGTCCAGCGTTGTGTGAAGCACACCGGGCCAGTCGGCGTTGTCGATACGTGGCGGGATCGGACCTTTGACTGTGTCTGTGATAGTCAACGATCCCGGTGCTTTGACGTTCGCCATACCAAATATGTCGGCCGATTTCGGCGCGTGATCACAGACCTTGCATGGAGAGGCGTAATGCTCGGCAGGAGGTTGCGAAACGGCAAATCGTAGTGACAACCCGTCGCCTACGTTCTTGATGTGATGCACAGAGCCCCGCGGCACCCACACCACGTCGCCTTCGTGGGCGGTTACTTCTTTACCGCCGGTGTAGTGCCACTGGATCGTGCCGCGCATCACGATCCACCACTCGTCGAAATTTTTGTGCCAGTGCGGGATGTTGCCAGAACCCGGCTCGTTGGCAATGAGCGTTCCGTTGTTGCGCTCGTCCCAGATTAATGACTTCGACCACGGGGCCGGGCCCATGGCGTCTACGACGTCCTGGATGCGGGTGTGAATCTTTCCGGGCCAGTCGTCTTTGTCCACCCGGGGTGGAATCGGGCCTTCGACGGTGTCTGCGATCTTGACTTCGCTCGTGACCAAAACGTTCTCCCGGGACTGGGCATTTTAAGAACGGGCGCGCCGCCCGCGGCGAAGCGCATGTTACTCCCGGCATGAGCGTATGAGTAGAGACGACGCGAGGAACATGGCTCTCAGACACCCTTCACGGAACGAGCCCAATACAAATCAGGCTGGCCTACACGTAACCGGGTGCTAAACTGCCGCTCAAATGGCGATCAGGGCACTCGTATTTTCGATGCTCGTGATGGCGCTCACCGTCGGCGTGTTTATGACCGCCCTGCGGAGCGCTTCGCCCACACGCGCGTTTCGGGGCAGCTTCATCTGGACCTTCGCACTGGTGCTGCTCACGCCGTGGGTGGGAGCCTGCTCTCCCGAACTGGCTATAGTGAACGGAACCATCGCCGGCCTTCTGGCCGCGGGCATGTGGTGGCTACTCCAGCGGCGAACTCGTCAGGAACAGACCGCCACGCAGGCAATCCGCTAGGCTTTTCGGGCCAACTTCGCGATGCCCGGTTCGTTCAGCCGGTAAGACAGCCACTCTGTCATGTCTTCGAACCCGATCCTGTGATAAAACTCACGCGTCGGATTCCAGTCTAGGACCGATAGTTCAAACCGGGCGCAGCCGCGCTCCTCGGCGATACGGGCCAATTCCCTCATCAGGTCCATGCCGAGTCCGTTGCCACGCGCGTGATCCTCCACGTACAGGTCTTCCAGGTGCAAACCCCGCCGGCCCTGCCACGTTGAGTAGTTGTGAAAAAACAGAGCGAATCCGACCGCCGTTCCGTCCAGCTCTGCAAGCAGCGTCTCGAATAGCGGCGATTCCCCAAAACTGTCGCGCAGCACATCGGCCTCGGTCAGTTGGACAGTTTCTACAGGCTCTTCCTCGAAAATGGCCAGTGACTGAATGAGCCGGACGATAATCGGCGCGTCCTCAGGAACGGCGGGCCGGACGCGTTTTTCGTTCATAAATAATCGTCCTTCTTGGAGATCTGGGAAGACCTGGACCTAAGAGATGAACGGGATGGTTTGTGGACCTTCGGGCAGGACGCAGATGGACGCATCGCTTCCGGCGGCCTCGACAACTGCCTGAATATCGTCAATCGACTCAAAGTGAGCCGCGTTCAACTGTTGATCGGAGAGCCGATCGGCCTTTACCAGCACGCGGGCGTGCATCTGAATTTTGGCTTGAATCTGAACTTGCCACTGGTCCGGCTCCGAGTATCCGGGCGTCTCGATCATCTCCAATAGTGACGCCGGGTTTGGGCGAGACGAAAGGATCTCGGCGTATGAGCCGTGATCCGGGATGCCGTCTCGACACTCAGCGGCACAAATAATCAGTCCGCCGGACTTGACCACACGCACGGCGGCGGACATGCCTTTCACCGCCTGGTAAAGGTTCTGGTCGAGTGGATATCCGGAGTTGCTTGTGATCACCAGATCGAAAGACCGGCCTATCTGCTGCATCGAATCCAGTCTCGCCTGGATGCATGCGGCGGCGTGCATCGCAATAAGCTCACCGGCGTACACCCCGGTCACCTGCTGGTCGCTGTTGAGCACGACGTCCATGCTGAAGTGTGGAGCCGCAACGCGAGCAATGGCACGCACATCGTCGTGCACGGGATTGCCCTCGATCGTGCCCCATGTGGCGTTCGGGTGGCCGATTCTGGCGGCATCGTGAAGCTTCACCACGGTATCGATGCCAGCCAGTCCCGGGGCGACCATTTTTGGGCCGCCGCTGAACCCGGCGAAAAAGTGCGGCTCAACAAACCCGGTTGTGATCCGCAGATCCGCGCTCATCCACTCACGATTCAGCTTCACCGGGACGCCGTTGCCGATCATTCCAAGATCATCCAGCGAGCTTTCGTCCCGTGCAACATGATTGACCACACGGCAAGTGGAAGCGATCTCGTCGCCCAGCATCCACCGTATCTCGTCGTGGGTGTTTGCACGATGCGTCCCTGTGGCGATCAGGATCGTCACATCTTCCGGCCTTACGATGCCTTCGAGTTCGTCGAGGATCGCCTGGACCATCAACCGGCGAGGTTGTGCCCGGGTCACGTCGCATATCGAGATCGCGACCCGCTGCCCCATGTGGGCGATCTCCTTCAAAGGCCGGGAATTGATCGGTGATCCGAGCGCAGTTTGCATGGCGCGTTCGGGATCCGGCAGCGCAGGCCGGAAGGTCGGCGTGATGACGGTAGTACGTTCCTCTGGCAGATCGAGAGAGAGACGTCCGTCTCCGTATGCGAGTGCGACTTTCAGGGCATCGACTTTCGGACTTTTAGGTATGTGAGATTCGGGAATTTATCTTAACGTTCGCGTAATAGACCGGCATCGTACCGGTTGGGAGCCTGATTGGTGCAATTTCGGGGTTGGCAGTAACACATACATCGGTTAAATCTGCGGTGGTGATTAAGCGCCGTGAAGAGCACGGCCGTTATCGACCCCCGAAACTACCGGAGATTGAGGCAACATGTCGTCTGATTCACAGGCGTACACATCGGCGTCTAAACTTGCAGAACAGATACGTTCACGCCAGGTTTCGCCGGTCGAAGTGGTCGAGACCGCACTCCGCCGGATCGATGCTTCTCAGCCCATCCTGAACGCGTTCATCACCGTCGCACGTAACGAATCCCTGGCTGATGCCCGCAAAGCTGAAGAGGCCATCGCACGCGGCGACGACCTCGGCCCGCTGCACGGCGTTCCCTTCTCTGTCAAAGACCTCGTCAACACCCGCGGCGTTCGGACCACGATGGGCTCGCTGATCTTTGAGCACAACGTTCCTGAAAGAGACGCTATCGCAGTCGCACGGTTGCGCGCATCAGGGGCGATCATGATCGGCAAGACAACGACGCCCGAGTTCGGCCACAAACCATTCACGCGAGCGCCGCTGTTTGGCGACACGCCGAATGCCTGGGATCGAGACCGTATTGCAGGTGGCTCAAGCGGCGGCGCAGCTGTAGCCGCAGCAGCAGGGCTTGCGCCGTTGAACGTCGGCACCGACGGCGGCGGGTCGATACGGATTCCGGCGGCCGCCAACGGCATCGTCGGGTTGAAGGCAACGCTTGGCACGATTCCGCATGACGCTGCGCCCGACTCTTTTGGCGCAAACATCTACATAGGCCCCATGACCCGAACCGTCACCGATACCGCCCTGATGCTGCAGGCAATGGCCGGTCCACACCCGTCCGACGCCCACTCGCAGGGACGCCGTCGGCAGGACTACGTCAAAGCCGCCGCGGAATCGGAAGATCTGGAAGGCAAGAAGATCGCATGGCGGCCCTTGCTCGGCAACGATGTCGTCGATTCCGAGGTGCTGGCGATCACCCACGGAGCAGCCCGGGCCTTCGAAGAAGCGGGCGCGACCCTCGTCGAAGTCGATGATGGGTTCGTCACACCAGAACCGTTCTGGCGCGTGCTCAGCCAGGCGGCATGGCGATCGCGTTTCGGCGACTACGTGGATGAATGGGGCGACCGGATGACGCCGACCTTCTTGCGTTCGATAACCGAGGCGTCCGAATACTCGGCGGATGAACTGCAGAAAGCGATCTATCAGCGTACCGAACTTTTCCGGGAGGTCCAGGGCTGGTTCGACGAGTTCGACCTCGTAATGACGCCGACGCTCTCTCGCACGGCGCTCGAGTCCGATATGGACCTGTACGACCCGGTCGTTATCGAGGGGCGTGAGGTCGGGATCATCCGCCAGAACTGGTATCCGTACACACACCCGTTCAATCTCACCGGCCACCCGGCGATCACGCTCCCGGCCGGGTTTGCCGGCGACGGCTTGCCCGTAGCGCTCCAGATCGTTGGGCGCTACGCAGACGATGCGGCGGTTATCAGGGCGGCGGCGCTCTTTGAGCAGCTTCGGCCGTGGGCTGACCGAACGCCAGATATTCCAGAAATATCAGGCCTGTAAGAGGCTATTAACCTGGGCTTCTTCCTCACCCTTGTTCCCTCTGCCCCCCGCTGCGAAAGGGATCCTCTGAAAGTGGCCGCCGCCTATGGAGCCATGACACCGAACGACCAGCTTCCGTCCGTATCTCGCCGGTAGATCGCCCTCAGGTGTAGCCGGTCCTCTGGACGACCTTGCCAGAACTCCAACGAATCTGGCGTGAGCCGGTAGCCCCCGTATGTGTCCGGCCGAGGTACATCGCCGTCTCCGATGTTCGCCTCGATCTCTGCTTTGGCGGCGATCAAAGCTGCGTGATCGGGCACATCTGAACTCTGAGGGGCTGCCAGAATCGCAAGCTGCGTATTTCGTGGCCGAGACACCCAGTAACCGTCCGACACCTCGGCGGTCGTCTTCGTAAGCGTGCCGCGAACGCGAACCTGCCGTTCCAACACCGTCCACAGAAACACCGCCTCAGCGTTCGGATTGTGGTCGATATCCTTGCCTTTTGGGCTCGTGTAGTGCGTGAAGAAAGTGATCGAGTCCTGGTCCCGGGTCCCTGCCATCAACGCCCGCGCAGATGGAGTTCCATCGGCGCTCACTGTTGCGAGTACCATAGCCGCCGGGTTTGAGACTCCGGCTTCTGCGGCTTCGTTGAGCCACCGGCGCAGCTCGTCCATCGGGTCGGCGTCCGGGGTAACGAACTCGGGCATCGAGACTCCTGTAATCAGCTGAAGCGTAAGAGGCCTATATCTTGCGCCACGAAGCGACCGGCGTGAAACTGCGGCTCATAACCCCGAAAGGGTTGTCCATCGAGCCAATTGGCCCATTAGCCTGCCGTGGGTCGCACTCGGAATCCTGACAAGCCCAGAAGAAACACCCAAGAAATTCATAAGGACCTCGTACGTGGCGAAACTTACCGGAAAGATAATCGACCCCACCACTGGCGCAACGGTCCAGGCCCGAGTCCAGGTGCTTTCGCCAAACGGGCTCCAGCTCGCCCCGGCCGACGCTATGTGGAAGGTCGGAACCGGCGAGCCGTTCTTCTACTCGAACGGCGACTTCTCGCTGGACGTGCCACGAGGCCAGTCACGAATCACGGTCGAGCGGGGCACTGAGTACCGGCCGTGGACCGGGACCGTCAGCGTCGATAACGTTGGAGAAACCGTCGCACTTGATATCAACCTTGAGCGCTGGGCAGATCTGCCGGATCGCGGCTGGCATCCCGGAAACACGCACATCCACTACGATGAAAAAGAGGAGAAGCCGGACGAACGGCTCAGGTACGACTCCCGGGTCGAGGACCTGCGGATGACGGCGGTCTCCATCCTCCGCCGCTGGGACCTCAACTACGCCACAAACAAGTACCCACTCGGCGTCCTGAACGACTACACGGACACGCACCACCACGTGCAGGTGGGCGAAGAGAACCGTCACAACGACAAGGACGGCTGGTCGCGCGGCTACGGCCACGTGATGTTCCTGAACATTCGAAACATCGTGGACCCGATCTCACGCGGTGCGCTGATCGACACGTTTGACCCGGACTACCCGCCGCTCTCGTGGGCCTGCGACGACGCCCGGGACCAGGACGGTCTGGTGATCTGGTGCCACAACGGACAGGGCATGGAGGCTCCTGTTGCTGCCGCCCTTGGCAAAGTCGATGCGATCAACCTATTCGACCCGTACTGGAACGACGTCGAGTACGACATCTGGTACCGAATGTTGAACTGCGGGATCAAGATGCCGGCGTCCACCGGGTCTGACTGGTTCGTGTGCTCCGCAAACCGCATCTACTCGCAGACGGGCGGAGCGTTCTCGTACGACGACTGGCTCGCCGGCATCAAGCGTGGCGAGACCTTCATCACGAACGGCCCCGCTATCTCGATATCGGTAGACGGCTCGCCTCCCGGGTCCACAGTACAGGTGAGCACCGGCGGGATGACGCACGTGAAGTTGGACTGGTCGTCGCACTACGCCGTAGACACGATCGAGATCGTTCAGGATGGTTCTGTGGTCAAGCGCGTGTCCACGGATGTTTCTAATGCGACCGCGGGGTCGCTGGAGGCCGACATCCAGATTGGGGCAGACGGCTGGATCGCCGCCCGGCTTGGCTCAACGCAACGGGACTCGTTTGCGCAGGCGCTGTGGGCGCACACGTCGGCCGTTTACATCGACACCGGTGGTAAGAAGTCGGACGCCCAGGCGGCGTCTGCTGCGCTGTTTGTGCGTGACATCGAGGATTCGATGGCCTGGGTCAAGACGAAAGGCCGGTTCTACACCGACGCCCAGAGGGCCGAGGTTGTGGACCTGTTCGGGCAGGGTCTCGATGTGTACAAGGGTCTTGCGAGGTAAGCCATGGCCTACGATGAAGGAGTAGCTGAACGTATTCGCCGGGTTATCGTTTTTGCTGAATGGCAACATGAGTTGTGGAGTGCTGGACGATGAACTGGTGGTCCGGGTTGGACCGGACGTTTACGAGGATGCCGTTACTCAACTCCACGCCCGGCCTATGGACTTCACCGGCCGAGCCATGAAAGGCTGGGTGTATATCGCGCCGGACGGTTTTAGCGAAGATGCTGATCTTGATAGGTGGATTGCACTCGGTCGTGAGTTCGCATCGTCCTTGTCTGTGAAGTAGCGTCTAGAAAATTTCGGACCGTCAACAAACGGTCGATCAACACCTCGGGAGCGTCACAATATGCAGAAACGACCTTACGGCAACACCGGCGAGATGCTCTCGATTATTGGCTTTGGCGGCATCGTGGTGAAAGATGCTGACGCGGACGAGTCGGATCGGCTTGTTAGCGAAGCAATCGATCGCGGGATCAACTACTTCGACGTTGCGCCGCGCTACGGCAACGCGCAAGAGAAACTCGGCCCGGCGCTGGAGCCATATCGAAACGACGTGTTCCTGGCCTGCAAAACCCGTGAGCGTGACGCGATCAACGCGGAGCGTGAGTTGCACGACTCGCTCAAGAAACTGCGTACGGACCATTTCGATCTCTACCAGATGCACGGTATGACGACCGATGCAGACGTAGACGAAGTGCTCGGTCCGGGAGGTGCGCTCGAGACATTCGTGAAGGCGCGTGAGCAGGGGCTGGTGCGCTTCCTCGGTTTCTCGGCACACTCGGTGGAGGCCGCATCCAGGCTACTGGAGGGGTTTGAGTTCAACTCCGTTCTGTTCCCACTGAACTGGGTGAACTACTTCGAGGGCGATTTCGGCCCGCAGGTCGTCGAACTGGCGGAGCAGAAGCGCGCAGCAAGGCTTGCGCTCAAAGCCGCGGCGAAGGCGCAACTCCCAGATCGCAGCGTCAGGACACACGAGAAGTGCTGGTACGAGCCGATCGTCGATCGCGATCTTATGTCGCTGGCGATTCGATTCACGCTTTCTCAGCCGATTACCGCGGCCGTACCGCCCGGTGATCCCGATCTCTGGAGGATGATGGCCGAGGTCGGCGAAGACTTCACGCCAATCACCAAAGACGAGATCGAGATTCTCAAGACTGAGGCGAAATCAAACACACCGATCTTCGTCCACCCGGCCGCTTAGGCCCCAGTGGGCCGCTTATTTTAATATTGTGTCGCACGGGAATCCTGATAGCGCTTTAGTCCTATGTCACTGAAAGTAAGAAGGCCCGCTCGTGAGAGCGGGCCTTCATTGTGATCTATCTTCAAGCGCTGCTTACTGCACGCCGTCCTTGAGCACCCCGAGTGATTCGAGGATGCGACCCGGCTTCATCGGCGCCTGCGGGAATCGAATCCCCAGCGCGTTGTGAAGCGCGTTGGCGATAGCGCCAAGTGGTGGCGCGATCGAGACTTCGCCCGCTCCGCGAACGCCGAACGGGTGGATGGGGTTCGGGACCTCCACAAGGATCGTCTCGATCTCCGGCAGGTCCAGCGTCGTCGGCATCCTGTAGTCCAGGAACGACGAGTTAGCCATGCGGCCTTCGTCAGTAAGGAAGTACTCCTCGTTCAACGCCCACCCGATGCCCTGCACGGCACCGCCCTGCAGCTGACCCTCGGCGTACGACGGGTGGATAGCGCCGCCGACATCCTGGACAACGGTGTAACGGAGGACATCCGTCTTGCCGGTCTCAAGGTCTATTTCCAGATCGACGAGGTGAGAGCCAAAGGCTCCGCCCGCTTCAGGGATGTCTACGGAGCTGGTCACCGAGACCGGACCGCCGGTGCCGTCGATACGGCCCGCCAGCTCCTTGAACGTCATGCTCATCGACTGAAGCTCGGCGTCCTGCATGGCCTGGAACGTTCCGTTGTCAAAAACGACTTCAGAGGAATTAATGTCCCAGATCTTGGACACCCGAACCTTGAGTTCTTCAATCATCAGCTCGGCGGCTCGATAGGAAGCCATACCCGTGGCGTAGGTCGTCCGACTGCCACCGGTGTTGTCTGTGTAACCAACGCTGTTGGTCGATGCGATGGACGGACGGATGTCCTCCATCGGGATGCAAAGCACCTCTGCCGCCTGCATGGCGATGGAAGCGCGTGAACCGCCTATGTCTACCGATCCCTCGATCAGCGACACGATTCCGTCTGCGTTCAAATTGAGTGTGACCACTGACCGTCGGCCACCGTTGCGCCAGAAGCCGACGGCGATGCCTCGGCCACGCTTCTTGCTGGGAGAATCGGCCTCACCAAGCGGAGAAGTCCAGTGAGCCGATTCGCGAGACTCCTCAAGCACCTGCGTGATGCCGATCGGTCCCCAGATGGGTCCGTCAGCACGGCGTTTGCCTTCTCGCGAAGCGTTCTTGAGTCGGAATTCGATCGGGTCGTACCCGCGCTTCTCACAGATTTCATCGATCACAGATTCCACGCCGTACGCGACGTGCGTCGAGCCCGGTGCGCGATACGCAGATGTCTTTGGCTTGGTGACCAGGATGTCGTAGCCGGTGATTCTCACGTTGTCCAGGTTGTATGACGCGAAGCAGCAAACCGCTCCGGCCGCGACCGGCGAGCCAGGGTATGCGCCGGCCTCGTACTTGAGATCAGCTTCTGCGGCGATGATTATGCCGTCGTCGTCCACACCAAGCTTGATCTTGATAGTGGCCGCCGCGGCAGGTCCGGTCGCCTCGAATACGTCGACCCTGTTCATGTAAGCCTTGACCGGCCGTCCGCACTTTTTGGACAGGATCGCGGCGATGGGCTCCAAGTATACGTTCAGCTTGCCGCCGAATCCGCCGCCGATCTCCATCGGGATGACGTGAACGTCTGTCTCAGTGAGTTGCAGGATGCTGGACATCTGGGCACGCACGCCGAACATTCCCTGCGTGCTCGTCCAGACTGTTACGCGATCGTCTTCGTCCCAGAGCGCAGCACCGGTCTGGGGCTCGATGTAGCCCTGGTGCACGGTGGCCATCTCGACCTCGCGCTCGACAACCAGCGACGCCCGTCCCATGGCTCCTGTCGGGTCTCCGAGTTCATGTCGGATGACGGCGGCGATGTTGGTGTCTTTGACCGACTCACCAAGGTGGTTCCCGACCATGTCGTCGTGAACGAGGACTGCGCCCGGAGCAAGAGCCTCTTTGATGGAGAGGACAGGCTTAAGTGGTTCGTATTCCACTTTAATTAACTTCAGGGCCTCATATCCGGCGTTGCGATCGGTCGCAGCGATGGCCGCTACCGGGTGGCCTTTGAAAAGGACCTTGTCATGCGCCATCACACGGTTGGACGACCACGCGCCTGCGCCGCTGGCTGCAGCAACAGGCATGTCTGCTCCTGTCATCACGGCGAGCACGCCAGGCGCCTTCTCGGCGGCCGAAGTGTCGATCGACTTGATGCGGGCGTGAACGTGAGGGCTTCGGAGAACGACGGCGTGCACAAGTCCGTCGAGCTTGAGGTCAGCCCCGTATAGTGCTCGTCCCGTCACTTTTTCCAGGCCGTCTGGCCTGATAGGCCGCGTGCCAACTACTCGATACGCTGATGGAGATGACTCGGATATCACCATTCGTTCAGGGGTCCCTTCACTTCGTCGTGAGCGGCGATGCTTAGCAGAAATCGGCGGTCGGATGAAACCGCTTTGATGATCAACGCAACGCGCCCGTTGATTCTAAACGCGAAACCAGGATAAGTTCAGATTACTTCGCGCATAACTCTAATGGGGCTAGTTCGGGCGGCAGTAAAGGCGCCAGTTAAGACCCTGATTCCGGCACATCGGCTGTAATGAGCAGATGTTCGCACCAGTCGTCTGAGTTGTTGATGAACTGATGCATCACCTTCGCCGGGATGTGAATGGCGTCGCCCTCTTTCACGTCGAAAATTTCTCCATCCAACTTCATCTGTCCATTGCCACGGAGGATGTAGTAGACCTGCTCCTGAGCCGCATGATCGTGATAATCACCCGTCTGGCCTCCCTGCATTCGATGAAGGGTGATGCCGTCCATGCCCAGCAGCGGCGATTCGTCGGCGGGCCTGTTCGGCCAACCGACGCTTCGGAAAATGGGCCAGATAATTGCGAAATCGTGCCCGATATACGGGACGACATCCTTCCAGTTTCGGATCACGGTCATCGCTATCTCCCCGGGCACCCGTAATCCAGGCACCCCTAATTCCAGGCACACAGCCTGTTACACGCGGTCATCGGGCGAGAGTGTAGCGTTAACCGAAGCGGCCTGTGATGTAGCCCTCTGTGCGGCTATCGTGTGGCGTGCTGAAAAGGTCACGTGTCGATGCGTATTCGATCAGCGTTCCCTGGCGTCGTTCATCGGTCCACATTTGCGCGGTGTAGTCGGACACCCGGCCTGCTTGTTGCATGTTGTGGGTGACGATCACGATCGTGTACTGCTCTCGAAGTTCTCTGATGAGATCTTCGATGGACAAAGTCGAGATCGGATCGAGTGCCGACGCCGGCTCGTCCATCAATATAATTTCGGGCTCCACGGCCAGCGCCCGGGCGATGCACAGCCGTTGCTGCTGTCCACCGGACAGCCCGAATGCGTTATCGTCCAGCCGATCCTTCACTTCATCCCAGAGCGCCGCCTGGTTCAAGGCCTGTTCAACCACTTCATCTAGATCGCGCTTGAGGCCATTGACTCGAACGCCGAAGACCACGTTCTCGTAGATCGACTTTGGAAACGGATTTGGCCTCTGGAACACCATGCCGATGCGGAATCGGACCTCGGTTGGGTCCACTTCGGGCGCGTACAGATCCTGCCCGTCAAACATCACCTTGCCATCTACACGCGCACCGGGGATCAGCTCATTCATGCGGTTCAGCGATCGGAGCAATGTGCTCTTGCCGCAACCGGAAGGCCCGATGATCGCCGTGACTTTGTTACGCGGAAACTGGAGATCGGCATCGTAAAGGGCAAGCGTATCGCCGTAATGTACGCGCAAACCCTGTGTCTCAAGCGCTATCTCAGATGCGTCGAACTGCTCTACGTACCGATCGCCGAGATTGGTCGTGAGCTCTTCAGTACTCGGGCCTGAAGAATTTGGAGTCCGGGGAGGCTCAAAATTTTCTGCTATGACGGCGACCCCTTTTTGATTATTCGTACAGCCGCGGTGGGTTGGAAAGACACAGCCTAGTACCTCGTCTGGTAGCGGTTACGGATCCAGATTGCGATGGAGTTCAGTGACAGTAGAACGGCCAGCAGGATGATGATCCCAGCGGATGCGACCGCCTGGAACCCGGGCTGCGGCAACGACACCCAGTTGAAGATTTGAACCGGTAGCACGGTGAACCGGTCGTTCGGAGATGACGGGATGAAGGTGAGGAAGACCAGCGAGCTGATCATCAGCATCGGGGCCGCCTCGCCCACAGCGCGTGAGAGGGCCAGGATGATCCCGCTCATGATCCCGGGGATCGCCTGTGGGAGGACGACGGTCTTGACCACCTGCCAGCGATTGGCGCCAAGCGCGAACGCGGCATCACGGAACTCTTCGGGTACCGCCTTTATCGCCTCCTGGGACACGATGATGACGATAGGCAGCACGAGCAACGTCATCGTCAGGGAACCTGCAAGCACCGATCGGTCCAGCGCAAAGGCCTGGACGAATAGCGCCAGCCCGAGGATCCCGTAGATGATTGACGGCACTCCGGCCAGGTTCGAGATGTTGAGTTGCACGAGCCTGACCGCCCAGTGATCCGGTGCGAACTCCTCAAGGAATATCGCCGTCCCCACGCCGATCGGGATGGCGAAGGCGGCGGTGCCGACCGTTATCCAGATGGTGCCAAATAGCGCAGCCCTGATGCCAGACTCCCCGGCATGGCGAGACGGATAGCTGTTTAGGAAGCTGAAATCGAGCGCCCCGAGACCGTCGGTCATTACATCGATCACCAGCGCGGCCAATCCAAGAATTCCGATGGCGACTGATGCGAAGAACAGAACGAAGAAGAAACGGTCCCGCCATCGACGCCACGTTGAGAGCGTTGAAGCGGAGAAGCGCGGACGCGTGACGCTGGCGGCGATAGCGCTTGTCACCCGGGCGGAACCGAGAGGCGGCTGTTCGCGTTCCATCAGTACCTCTCCGTGTACCGGCGGACGACCCAACGCCCGACGATGTTCATGATCAGGGTCATGAGGAACAACAGCAGCCCGACAGCGAAGATCGTCTTGAAGACGAGGGTCCCCTGCGGAGTCTCGCCGAGCGAAACCTGGACGATGTAGGCCGTCATCGTCTGGATGCTCTCAAGCGGATTCAACGTGAGGTTTGGTGTCGCTCCGGCGGCGATGGTCACGATCAACGTTTCGCCGATCGCCCGGGACAGTGCCAGGATGAAGGCCGCTACGATCCCCGGAAGTGCTGCCGGGACGACGACCTTGGTGGCGACCTCAAACCTGGTCGCTCCCAGCGCGTACGCCGCATCACGCAGTTCACGTGGCACGGCCACCATGGCGTCCTCGCTCAAGGTAGACACCATCGGCATGATCATCAGGCCCATCACGATGCCGGCGCTCAGGACGTTGAAGATGACCGGGATTGGAAGGAACGACTGAAGCAATGGGGTGACGAACGATAGTGCGAAGAAGCCGTATACGACGGTGGGAATCCCGGCCAGGACTTCCAGGACAGGTTTGATGATCCTTCGTACTCGATCTGGAGCGTACTCAGAAAGATAGATCGCAGCGCCAAGGCCAAGAGTGAGGGCGACGATCCCGGCGATCCCGGCGGCGAGCAAAGTGCCGGCGATCAGTGGCAGGACGCCAAACGCCTGCGGCTCAAACAGTGGCGCCCATCTGGTCCCGGCGATGAACTCCCAGACGGAGACCACCTGGAAGAATCCGTAACTTTCCCTTAGCAGGGTGTATATGATGCCGACCGTCGCCAGCACCGATACGAGCGTGGCGAGCAGAAGTACCACCAGCACAACTCGTTGTTCCGTGCGCACCCAACGACGAGCATGTCGGCGGGATTCCACCGATGCCACGAAGCCGGTCAGCTCTCTTTTCTCCCGGTTCAGAGAAGCCACAAACAGTCTTTCAATTCGACGACCCCGCCGAACTTGCTACGAGCACTCTGCCATCGTCGTACATCGTTTCGGGAAGTGAAACGTACCCGACCTCCTCGACCAGTGTTGTGGCGTTATCCAGGTAGAAGTTCAAGAAAACCACAACCTCTTCGCGCTCTAGCGCAGCGGTGTTCACGTATATGAACATCGGGCGTGACAGGGGCGAGTAGGTCCCGTCGTTAATTGTCTTTGGAGATGGATAGATACACCCGCTGCCGGAATCGATGGCGATCAACTTCAGCTTGTCCGGGCTTGAAGAGTAAAACGCATAGCCAAAGTAACCGAGGGCGTCTTTATCGCCCGAGACGCCGCGGATCAACACGTTATCGTCGGCGCTCGCTGAGTAGTCGGATCGGCTGGCGTCCTCTAGATGGATTATCGACTCGGTGAAGTAGTCAAACGTGCCGGAGTCGGTGTCAGGGCCGTACAGTCGGAACTCGCTATCCGGGAGGCCATCACGCACATCGCTCCAGCGATTCACTTCGCTACCGGGCTCCCATATCGCCCGCAACTCGTCCGTAGTCAGGCATTCCAGGAAGTCGTTTACGGGATTGGTGATGATGGAAAGGCCATCAAACCCGATGGCGATCTCGATGAACTCGACGCCGTTCTCTGCGGCGGCAGCGATCTCGATGGGTTTGATGGATCGTGAGGCGTTTGAAATGTGTGTCTCACCAACCACGAAACGTTTGAAGCCGCCACCGGTTCCAGACACACCCACCGGTACCTGCACGTTCGGGTGTACCTTACGGAACTCTTCGGCCACTGCCTGAGTGATAGGAAACACGGTGCTGGAACCGTCGATCTCGATCGTTCCAAACAGGGAAGAATCGGTCGCCAGCAGGTTCGTGTTGGGCTCATTCATTCCGAGCGCGACGATCCCCGCTATCAGGGCGATCCCCAGTGCAAGTGCCACGTACCGTGTCGGCAAGCTCTACCGTCTCCAAGATGGAGGTTCGTATACGGGAGTACTCGTGGAGAGAGGAATTTAACCCTCCAATTCCTAGGCACCTGTACTCAGGGGTGCGAATTACGCTTACTATCCGAGAGTAGGTTTAGCGTTTCGCGGTGGATTTGTTAAACCATTGTTAAACCGCGGCCATGATCGGCCGATATAACGTTAAGACAGCGATTCTGGGTCGACCTCAAAACCTTGTCTGAGCGGAAAAGACACAGTGAACATTGACCCGCTCCCCGGCGCGCTTTCCACTCTCACATCGCCATCGTGGGCCTGAGCAATGTGCTTAACGATCGCCAGACCAATGCCGGTTCCGCTCCCGCTACGCGAGGCGTCAACTTTGTAGAATCGTTCAAACACATGCGGAACGTACTCGGCCTCGATGCCACGACCTGTATCAGTCACCGAGAGGTCTACGCCATTCGATGTTCTCGTGATATCCACACTCACAACGTCACCTTCGTCAGAGGCGTGCAGTGCATTGGAAACTAGGTTGCTCACGACCTGACTGACCATTTTGCGGTCAGCCGTTATCGCAGGCAGGCCTTCGGGCGAATCTGTTTTGAGATCGATGCCGGAACGCTGTGCGATCGGCCGCAAACGCTCTACCTCCTCTATCACCACGTCCTCGAGGCTGATCGGCGCGAGGTGCATGGGCGCCTGCCCCGTTTCCAGCCGGGATAACTCAAGCATCTCCGTAATCATCTCTTCCATGCGGAGAACGTTCTCATTTATACGTTCAAGAAAATCGTTTGCAGCGTCTGGATCGTTCAAGGCACCGAGCTGGAGTGTTTCCGTAGAGGCCCGTATTGCAGCGAGAGGTGTGCGCAGTTCGTGCGAGGCGTTTGATACGAACTCGGTGCGGGTCACATTTACCTGGTGCAATTCGGTCAGATCATTCAACAGGACAAGCGCACGACTCATCGGACGCGCCAGCTCATCGACCAGCGCTTCGTTCCTGAGGGGAACAGCGACGACGTTGAGGAGTCTCCGGGATCCTAGGAGTTCAACCTCTCCCTGAGCGGTGGTACGTCCTGTGACACAGTCCATGATGACCCGAAGCACCTCGTGGTCACGGTTGAGGGTCACCATCCGATCGCCTGCCCGGAACCCGGGCGGGGCGCCAAGCATCTCGATCGCCGCTGGATTCACAAGTTCAACGATGCCGTCCTCGTCCACCAAAAGTACACCGTCCGTCATCGTGTTCAGGATTGATGACAGACGGATGTGTTCAGAGCCGCCGGCTTCGAGTGCCAACCGAAGCCGGTCTATCAGTTGGTTGAGTGATTCGGAGGCTTCCGAGACTTCTGATGGCCCGCCAATCCCCACTCGTGCCGTGTAGTCCCCGCCAACGGCGCGCTTGCCGACCACGGCAAGCCGTGCCACACCGTCGGTCAGTCGGGCGGACAGAATCCAGGACGCGCCGAACCCGAGCAATGACACGACCAGAACGGCGATGATCACCGGCGAGTTGTCTGCTGATACCCCACCGGCGGCCAACCCGACAAGGATCGCCGCTGCGACGGTCATCCCAGCAGATACCAGTGCGATACGGAATCTGAGATTGATCGATTTCATCTCGTATCCGGCGTCTTCCCGGTCGGATGAATGGTGGTCATGGCTCGAACTTGTATCCGACTCCTCGGGAAGTGACAAGTCGTTTCGGGTCTGACGGCTCTCGCTCGATCTTCATCCTCAGCCACCGGATGTGAACGTCCACTGTTCGGGAGTCGCCAAGATAGTCGTAGCCCCACACATCTGAGAGCAGTGCGTCCCGGGTGTATGGGCGACCGGGATGGGAGGCCAGATAGACGAGCAGGTCAAACTCCCGGTACCGCAGCTCTACCTGCTCCCCATCTACGGTGACCTGCCTCTTGCCAACGTCGATGGTCAAGCCATCGAACTCCATGATCTCCAGTTCATCTTGCTGGCTCGCGACGGACCGGTCCATCTCGATCCGGCGCAGCGTGGATGCAGCACGCGCGAGGAGCTCGCGCATACTGAATGGTTTAGTGATGTAGTCGTCCGCGCCCAATTCCAGGCCAACTACCCGGTCAAGCTCCGTGTCCCTGGCGGTAAGCATCAATATCGGCACAACGGATCCGCTCTGTCGCAGGGATCGGCATACGTCCAGACCGCTCATACCCGGCAACATCAGATCCAGCAGCACCAGGTCCGGACGACCGTCTCGAGCAAGTTCCAGCCCGTCAATACCGTCCTCGGCTGTCACAACGTCGTAGCCCTCCGACACAAGGTTGTAGCGGAGGGCCTCACGGAGTGTCGAGTCGTCCTCGACGACGACTATTTTGCGGTGCTGTGAAGTCATATAGGTGAGGTGACAAGCGCCTTTGCGAACGCGGTGGCGAGATTGGCTCCCGGATTTACTCGTAAGTTGCCCATTCCTCAAATGGATACAGGGGCTTCCTGCGATGAGCATAATGGAACGTCGAAAGATCCGCAGAGGTGGCTCCGGGCGAGTTTACGAGGATCATCTGCGCGGCTATCGGTTCATAAGCGGGGCGTGGAGATACCACACCCTTTGCTACCACAATCTTGAACTCCTCAGGACGCATATCCATGGAGTAGTACTGCTCAAGGCTGACGTTGCCGATGCTGGTGGACACGAGAAGGAGCGTCTGACCGGAGTCGCACTCGACGACGGCGCACCTGCCCTGATCGTAGAAGGTCCATCCCGCGTGCAGCGCCCGGTTGTCCTCAAACGCGCCATCGGAAAACCTCGTCACGGTACCCGTGATCGCAACCGGCGTTCCGTGCAGACCATCGGTCTTACCACCCACCTGGAGATTGACCTTTCCCCCGAGGCCGGCTGTGTCACATGCAACAACCGCTTCTGGATCGCGAAGCGTTTGAAGGTAGCTGTTGGCTCCTTGTGAGATGGCTTCGGCTAGGATCAGCGTCGAGTCGCCTGCACTACCGGCGCCGATGTTGTCTCCGGCATCTAAAAGCACGATTGGCTCTTCGCCTGCCGCCAGACTGTGCCTAACCGCGTCGGCCGGAGTCATGCCTACCCTTTGCGCAAACTCTTCTCTCCTGTCCCATGCGCGTTGCGTCAACCACCGGGCGAGTCGGCTAGCTTCATACTCCGACGACTCGTGCAGCACGTAGCAGGCGAACCCCATCTCCTCCACGTCAGACCACGGATAGCCTTGTCCGACGCTGGCGTGCAGCACCCCCGGCCGTGCCTGCACCTCCAGAAGATCCTCGATGATGCCTTTCATCGGTGGAACGTTCGTATTCTGGTGCATGATCCCGATCACCATCGGCGGTGTTTCCAGGGCATGTTGGGGCCTGATTTCGCCAGAAATCATGCGCATTAGTAGATTGCATGCCTCGTTGGCCCTGGGTACGGCGTCGAGGTGCGGATTCGTGTGATAAATGACCAGCGCATCGGTCTGCTCTGCCATCTGGTGCGACACGTTGGCGTGCAGGTCAAGCGTCATCACGACCGGGATATCGGGACCGACCAACTCCCGGGTCCGACGGGCGATCTCTCCATCGACGTCCGGGTAGCTCTCGGAGACGGCGGCGCCCATCTGGTTGAGAAGGACGCCGTCCCATGGAGCCTGATCGCGCAATCCGACAAGCGCCTCATTGGCCAGTTTATTGAACGCATCGGCGGTGATCGTTCCGCCCGGATCCGTCGCAGCGAACAGGATCGGGACAAGTTCAAAGCCCAACCGGTCAGCCGCCTCAAAAAAACCTGAGAAGATCGTTCTGGCGCCCCTGTGCATCTCTTCGATGCGCGGCCCGCGCTGAATCCCTTCACGCTGGAGTCCTGATGACTGGAAAGACTCGAACGTAGTGGGCCGAGATGAAAACGAGTTCGTCTCGTGGTGAATTCCGAAGGCGGCAATACGTTTCATGGTTCGCAAGAATACCGGGGAGAACGGGGCAACGCGGTACCTGAATCATTACCAAGTCATACCCTGGTTACTACTCAGGGACTGGGTGGATTGCGAATTAACTGAGTAAAGTCTTTCACGAGAGTAACGATCGCCTGTGGGTACTGCTTGGACACATGTAGATCGCCCCGGCGTGTTTTCCGCACTCATGTGGACCTTATACCCGCTTCGTTACGGTCTCACATGATTGAAAATTAATGAATAGCGGCTATCGGCGCCGGCCGTGGATGTGTCGACTTATGGCCACCAACAAAGAAGAATTTAATGCTGGAAACTCTGGGAAGCATCGTCGCTGGGGCCGAGTCCACCTAATGGAGGACGGAGGCCGTCGGGTGCGTACAGAACATCGCAGATCGCTATGTTCCGGTGTACACCGCAGATTTGCTGAAACTGGCCTAACGGGATGTTGATCTCGCCACCACCGAGCTGACGTTAGAAGGTGTGCTTGAACGCCGGTTGACGGCAACCGCTCTCATAGCGAGGAACGTGTTCGATGCGGTTACTGACCATCTCTGGAAGCTGTACTACGCAGCGATCGCGAACGAGGGCCACCCTGAAACTGCTTGAGCGCCGGGTAAAGTCCCCGTGTCGTTTGTTTCTAGCTGCTATATCCAGAGAACGTTGCGACCCTGCGCGGAGAGATGATGTCCCGCACGCCCGCGTTAACGCCGGCCATCGACCACTCGCCTCGGAGCATGCTCGCGGCGTTCTGCCCCGCACGAATCCGTGACAGCGTCGCGGATCGTGTTGACCCGCCGGCTGCGTGCGGTGTGGTGACCACGTTGGACATAGTTCGAAGTGGATTGTCCGCCGGGGTTGGCTCCGTGGCGAACACGTCAAGGCCCGCGCCGGCGATCTCGCCGCTCTGTAGCGCCTTGATCAACGCCTCTTCGTCCTGGACCTTGCCGCGGCAGGTGTTGATGAAGAAGGCCGTGCTCTTCATGGCCTTGAACTCGGCTTCGCCAAACAGTTTGTCCGTCTGTTTGTTGTGCGGAACGTGGACGGTTACGTAGTCCACCTGACGTGCCAGTTCCAAAAGGTCGTGGACCTGTTCTACGTTGTGTTCTTTGGCGACCCACGGCGATACCCAGGGGTCGTACACAACGGTCCGCATGCGCCAGCCGGACATCTTACGGTTAACGGCCTTGCCGATGTTGCCGAAACCAACGATCCCCAACGTCGCTTCGTCGATCGGCGTCCGGCGGGCGAGCATGGCGCCGTCGGTCCAGTTACCTTCGGTCATATATCGGTCCGAGAACGTAATCTGACGGGCGACATCCAAGATCAGAGCACATGCCTGGTCTGAGACCTCTTCCGCACACATGCCGGCGCCGTTTGCCACCATGATTCCGTGTTCGGTCGCAGAATCGACGTCCATGTGGTCGAAGCCGTGCGAATATACGATGACGCCTGCGCCCTGTTCCATTTCGCGCAGCACCGGATCCTGCATTGCGTACCCACGCGCAAGAACGACATCGGCGTCTTTGACGGCCTCGATCGCCTCGCCTTCGCTGTCCGGATTGATCTGGATGATTTCTACATCCAGACCCTCAAGCTCAGCGCGCTCGTAAGTAAGAGGGTCATCTTCAGGACCCAGGAAGACTACTTTTTGTTTGGCGTCGTTCGTGACCATGAATACTAAGGCTTTCTTTTGAGATTGGTCGTCTATCGAGGGCGTGTCATTAGGGGCGATATGTTGCGCCCGCCAACTCAAAGGTTCAAGGACGAGTTTTAGGTGGCCGTGACGATGTTGATCGCTTCCTCGCCCTCAAGCACACGCTTGATGTTTGCGAATGCGAACTCCGCACGACGCGGGAAGCTCTCGCGGGTGGGTCCAGCAACGTGGCCACTGACCACGATGTTATCTAGTGCAAAAAGCGGGTTGTCTGCGGCGGCTGGTTCAGTCTCGAACACGTCGATACCAGCGCCCCAGATTTTGCGTGCCTTCAACGCCTCTACAAGCGCCGCCTGGTCGACCGTCGGGCCACGGCTGGTGTTGATCAGAATCGCTGACTCCTTCATTAGGGCGAGTTCGCGAGTGCTGATGAAGTGGCGGGTGGAATCCAGGAGCGGCACATGGACGGTGACAATGTCGGACTCCGACAGAAGCTCGTCCAGTGAAACAGGTTTTGCGCCGTACTTCTGTTCGAGTTCCGGCTTAACCAGAACGTCGTGATACAGGATGTTGCAGTTGAAACCCGATAGCAGCCGCATCACGGTGGAACCTATATAGCCGGCTCCGACGATACCGACCGTCTTGCCGAGGATCTCAAAGGTCTCCATCCCCCTTGCGCGTTCGGGGATCCAGCCGCCCTCACGGACCGATACATCAACCCATGTCAGGTGACGATACAACGCCAGGGTGAGGGCTATGAACTGCTCGGCCACACCCTCTGCGTTCGTGCCGCTAGCGGTCGCCACCGGCATTCCTAGCTCGCCGGTAAGCTGCATGTCGACGCCGTCATAGCCGGCCGAGCCGAGCTGGTAAAGTCGGACGTTCTTCGCAGCCCGGAGCACGGACTCTTTTGGCTTAGCGCCGAAGACGATCATCGCGTCGGCATCGGAAATCAGGTCTATTTGTTCCTGCTCGGTCGCCACCGACGCGTCCATCATCGTCACGTCCCATCCGGTGGGAATGAATTCGCGAGAGATAGTGGCCATCGGGCTTTCGGGCGGAATGAAGTAGGCGACCTTTGGCATCTGTGAGTAATTCTCCGATTGTTGGCGATTGAAGACTTCGATTCGCGGCAACGAGTCGACGGTCAGGAGCGGCAGTATTCTAGCAAGCGATGGCGGCCAGAGTGGTTCTCGTAGTGGTCTATCAACGATCCGGACGGATCATACCGCTGCGTGTCGGCCACAATAAGCTCGGGACTCGACACATAAAAAACGCACCTGACTGATTGAAGGACCATCTAGCACATGGATCGTGAACAACTTACGGCGATCGGCCTCAACCACCTGGCGGGGATGGGCGCTATACCAGCGACCTCGTACTACGAACAACCCGTCGCGGACTACATACTGGCTCAATGCGCCGATATAGGGGTCGAGACGCGGGTGGACCGGTACGGCAACATCCTCGCTACGAGGCAGGGAGCCGATGCGCCGGTGGACGGCATCGCGTTCGTCGCACATATGGATCACCCGGGTTATGAGGCGCTCTCGGCGGAGGACGACGGCGTGCACGGCCGCGGACTCGGGGGGCTGCCATCGCAGGCTTACGAATCCGGCGTCGCGGTTACGTTCGTTGGATCGGACGGGAGTCGCGTACCCGGGCTGATCATGGGCCGCGCAGGCGCACGTTCAGGGGACAACCTTATTTTTGAGGTCGCCCAGGACCGGCTCGGGCCACTACCGTGCGCCATCGTCCTGGACCTGCCGGATTTCGACTACGACGAGCAGACCAAACTCATCCGTATGAGGGCGGCGGACGATCTCGCAGGTTGCGCAAGCATTCTGGCTGTTATGCGTTCATCGATGGAATCTCCGACATCCGGCTCGGTATACGGGTTGTTCACTCGGGCGGAAGAGGTCGGACTGGTCGGCGCTCGGCTTGCGGCCGCTGATGGCCTGTTACCGGCCGGGACGAATGTGGTGTCGGTCGAGACGAGCAGCATCCTGCCCGGCGCAGAGATCGGACGTGGGCCGGTGGTGCGCACGGGCGATCGAATGACGACGTTTGGGTTCGAGGCCGAGGAATATCTGGCGGCGGCCCTGTCGGGAGTTGGCGATTTTCCAGTACAGAGGCAGTTGATGCAGGCTGGGACTTGCGAGGGAACGGCGTTCGCGCGAAACGGCTACCCGACTACCGGGCTGGCTTATCCACTTGGTGCATGGCACAACAACGGCCCGGATAGCACCATCAGGCCGGAGTTCATCCATCACGACGATTTCGCCACGGGAATTGCGCTTCTAGCCGGCGCGGCCGCTCTGGCCGGCACGAACCCGAGTTCCGCAGCTGGTGCTCGCATAAGGGAGCGACCAGAGGATGAAGAACGCCGGTTGCTTGACTCCGCAGGGTAGGACGAAGGTGTGTTGCCATCGACGTATTTGACAAGAAAAATCGCATCGGCCACCCTGCCATTACAATGACGCCTCACTACCCTTGACGGGTTCGGTAATACGCCCCCGTCAGATTCCCGAACAACCCACATTGCAGGATTACGAAGGACCGAAACATGGCCGAAGTCTCCGGTAGTTATCTGATCGCACGGACGCTCAAAGAAGAGGGCGTGGAAGCGCTGTTCTTCCTGATGGGCGGTCCTAATTACGAGATCGTCAACTATTCGGAAGATTTCGGAATTCGTACCATCGACTTTCGGCACGAGCAGGCGGCGGCGATGGCGGCGCACGGCTACGCCCGTGTAACCGGCAGGCCCGGCGTGACTACCGCTGCGTCCGGACCAGGCACGCTAAACCTCCTCACGGGCCAGTACACGGCGTACATCGACAACGCACCGATGATCACCCTCGGCGGCGCGGGCCCTTACCACGACTGGGGCAAGGACGGCTTTCAGGAGCTGGACCAGGCGGCGATTTTCGAAGAGGTTTCGAAGTCGACCATGCGAGTGACCGACGCAGCTCGATACCCGGAGCAAATTTCTACAGCGTTTAGGATCGCCACCACAGGCCGACCGGGCCCGGTATATGTGGACTGTGCAGAGGACATCCTCTACGCGAAAGTTGAGGAGTCGGATGTCGCCCCGGCTACCCGCCCGGATTCGCTTTCCCGCTCCGGCGCAGACCCGGTGTCCGTGAAGGCCGCGGCTGACATGCTACGAAGCGCCAAGAAGCCGCTGATATTCGCAGGCGGCGGTGTGTTCTTTGGCAAGGCATGGGACGAACTACGCCAACTCGTCGAGAGTGTTGGCATCCCGTTCTACACCTCGCCTATCTCCCGCGGGCTGATCGAGGACGACCATGAGTTGTCGTTCCTGGCGGCCCGTAGCACGGCGCTCCGTGAGGCAGATGTCGTGCTGATCGTCGGGACTCGACTCAACTGGATGATGACCTTCGGCGGGCGCATCGGCCCGGATGCGAAGCTGATACAGATCGATATCGAGCAGTCAGAGATCGGTCACAACCGTTCGGTCGAGATTGGGCTGGTTGGCGACTGTAAGGTCGTGCTCCAACAGTTGATCGATTCTGAAATCGATTCCGACGGCACAGACGCCCGCAAGGAGTGGGCCGACTATCTGGACGAGCAGAACCAGTCTCGTCTCCTACGCGCCCAGCCCAACCTGAACAGCGATCAGGTGCCGATCCACCCGCTGCGGCTCTGCAACGAGATCGATAAGTTCCTTGATCGGGACGCCATTGTGACGGTGGACGGTAACGAAATCCTTCACTATGGCCGGCAGTCGATCAACACCTACTACCCGGGCCACCGCATCAACTCCGGCCCGAGCGGATGTATGGGCGTCGGGCTGCCATATGCCATTGGCGCAAAGGTGGCAAGGCCGGATCTTCAGGTTCTATCCCTGCACGGCGACGGCTCGCTAGGCATGAACATGATGGACTTCGATACCGCGGTAAGGCACAATCTGCCGATCGTGGTTGTGGTCAGCAATAACGAGGGCTGGACGGCACGAGTCGAGGGCATCCGCAAGCCAGGTCGTGAACTGGGCTTTACCCGCTTCGAACTCTTGGCTCAGGCACTCGGCGGCCACGGCGAACTGGTCGAGGAACCGGACCAGATAGCGGGGGCGCTCGAACG
>JAPYSM010000158.1 GCA_029936485.1 Dehalococcoidia bacterium | reverse complement strand
GAGTATCAGCCGATGACCAAAGGGCTGATCTTGAAACAGTCAACCCAGATGATGAACGCAGCGCCTTTCTCTCCACAGCCGTAACTCTTCATTTCGGGTGCGGAGCCGGTCGCCTGTACAACACACGATATTTCAATCGCCGCGCTCAACCCGCGGTTGTTCTTCGACGGGATTCAGAAAATTGAAGTACGACACCATCGTTATCGGAGCAGGCTCGGCCGGAGCGACCATCGCGACGCGGCTGACGGAAGACCCGGACCACTCGGTCCTCCTGTTGGAGGCCGGACCAGACTATCCGGATATCGATTCGCTGCCGGATGAGGTCAAGTACGGATACGCGACCGGAACCGAGATCACGACCAGCGAACACAACTGGAAGTTCACCGCCCGGGCGACAAACCAGGCAGAGATACAGGTTCCTCGAGGTCGTGTAACAGGCGGCTCAAGCGCTATAAACGGCCAGATTTTCCTTCGTGGGATGCCGGAGGATTACGACGATTGGGCGTCATGGGGTAACGACGAGTGGAGCTTCCAGAAGATGCTCCCGTACTTTCGCGAGATCGAGACCGACACCACATATCAGGACGACCCCGGAGACTTCCACGGATCTGACGGTCCCATCATCTGCCACCGATTTCCACGCGAGACCTGGCTGCCTCCCAGCGTGGCATTTGAAAAGGCCTGTCTCGCCGCCGGATTTCCGGCATGCGAAGACGCAAACGCCCCTGGCAGCACCGGCGTCGGTCCGCTGGCGCTGAACAATCCCCAGGGCATTCGATGGTCAACCGCCATAGGCTATCTGGGGCAGTCCAGACATCGCCTGAACCTGACGATCCGCCCTGACGTCCTTGTCCGTCGCATCGTATTCGACATGTCCGGAGCCACACCACTTGCAACGGGAGTTGAAGTGGAATCAGGGGGCGAGACCTATGTGGTTGAGGCGGACGAGATCGTCCTTAGCGCCGGCGCCATCGGGTCGCCACAGTTGTTAATGCTGTCCGGCATTGGTCCCTCAGACCACCTGAGCGAACACGGGATCGACACGATGCTTGATCTGCCGGGAGTCGGCCAGAATCTGCGCGACCACCCGATGTTGTTCGTCAACTGGAAAACGAAGCCGGAAGTTGAACTTGATTCGATGACTCCCCGCATTCAACTCACACTCCGCTACACAGCGGAAGGTTCGCCAGTTGATAACGACATGATCGTGTACATGATGACGTCGGCAAGCGAACGATCTGACCGCGGCGGATTGCGGACAGATGTGGACCGCATCCAGACAAACCTCTGCATCAACCTTGCGAGGGGTTCGGGCGAGATCCGGCTGGCTTCTGCCGATCCGGCTGATTCGGTACTGCTCGACTACAACTATCTGCAGGAAGAAGAGGACCGCCGGCGATTCCGTGATGGCATCCGGATGCTTGTGAAGTTGGGTGAGAGCCCCGACATGGACGAGTTGATCGATTACCGCATCACACCGATGGACGCCGATCTGGAATCCGACCAGTCGCTGGATGAATGGATGATGCGTGAAGTGATGACCGGTCACCACATCTCATGCACGGCGAAGATGGGACCGGAGTCAGATCCGATGGCGGTCGTGGATCAGTTCGGAAAAGTTCACGGCGCAGACGGTCTGCGGGTTGCTGATGCATCAATCATGCCGGACTGTGTACGCGCCAACATCAACGCAACGGTAATAGCGATGGGCGAACGAATAGCGGACTTCATCCAGGAAGGCCGCTAATCCGCAGATCGTCGGTTTGGTCGGTTTGAATCCGACAGGGCCCACCATTGCACCGGTTAGTATTCGTCTCTATTTTGAGATTGGACCTCGGGTAATGTCGCTTAGCTGAGAGGCGTGTATTGCCTGTCTGGACTGGTCGATTGCCGCCTCTGGCAGCTCCGTGATATCCGGATCCCAAAAGGACGAGTCATCTCTCGTGCGTTTGCGTCCAGTGGTGATCGCGAAATACCTAGATAAGACGCGAATCACGTTTGTGTCCACGAGAGAGATGGGATGATCTTCGGCAAGGAAGAAGGGCTGTACGTGATCTGGCGACACCCTTTGCGCGCCAGAACCCGCACTGAGTGATCGCCTTCATCAAGTATTCCGATGCTTATGAATCTACAGTCGCGGCACGATCGGCAATTCCTCGATCGCCGTACCGGTAGCATCCCGTACCGCGTTAGCAATTGCCGCTGCGATAGGCACGATACCGGGCTCACCTGCGCCTGAAGATGGCATATCGTCGTCACCCGTGAACACTACCTCTATCTCCGGCGTGTCGGTGATCCGTGGAACCCTGTACCGCGCGAACCCGGCGTTCAGCACACGGCCACCGTCGAACTCCACCGCCTCCCACAACGCCGTACCCATGCCCATGACGATTGAGCCTTCGATCTGGTTACGTGCGCCGTCAGGGTTTACAACAAGCCCGCAGTCGAACCCGACCATCACACGGATGACACGGGCTTCCCCGTTTTCGACCAATACCTCAACGCACTGCGCCGTGAAGCTTCCGGCGTCGTATCCGATCGCCAGTCCGTAGCCCACGCCGGGCCTCTTCTCACGAGAAGCCCAGCCAAACGTCTTGGCTGCGGCTACAAGGCATGCCCTCAAACGGGCGTGCGAAAGGTTACTCAGACGGAACTCCAGTGGGTCAAGCCCGAGTCCGATAGCAATCTCGTCCATGTGGACCTCGCGGGCGAAGTGGTTGGTTGCTCCGCCAAGAGACCGGTAGGAACCTGACTGCAACGGTGACTCGGAAGCGGCAACAGCGATACGAACGTTATCCACGTCGTACGGCGTGTCGGCCCCGCGCTGCCCGCGGAATGCGTTTTCGCCCGCATGGAAGGCCGTGTAGTCCCACGCCACGATCTTCCCGCCAGCATCCACACCACTCTTCACCTCGAACGTCGCCGCCGGTCGGACAGTGCTCCACCCGAACTCCTCGGCGCGATCGTAGGAGACACGGACCGGAGCGTCGACGGCCCTGGCAAGCCGCGCCGCTTCGTGCGATACCGTCGGCGTTTTCGTGCCGAACGAACCGCCGATCTCCGCCGCGATCACACGTACCTGGCTCGTGTCTAACCCGAACATCTCGGCCAGGCTGTCCCGTTCCGCAAACGGACCCCGGTTAGCGCACCAGACCGTCAAATGATCGCCATCCCACCGTGCGACCGATGCACTTGGCTCCATCTGGGCGTTGGAAACATAAGGCACGTAGTAGGTGTTCTCAAAAACACGCTCTGCGGACACAAAAGCTAAATCAAGATCGCCATCTTCACGGAGCGACGTCGGATTCTCTGCGCGTTCTTTGAGCAGTGCAGGAATATTCCAGTCTGAAGCCGTGTCGCGACTCTCTTCCCATCGTGCTCGAATCGCCTCTACGGCGTACTCGGCGGCATCCTCCCGCTCCGCGACAACACCCACGAAATCACCGTCCTGCACCACCGACACCACGCCGCTCACGCGTTCGGCACGCGCGCTATCTACTTGCGCGAGCTTCGCACCGTAAGACGGCGGACGGAGAATCTTGCCGTACAGCATCCCCGGTACGACAACGTCCTGCGCGTACGTGGCGGCTCCCGTGACGCGTGAAATTGCGTCGATACGCCGGGCGGGTCGTCCCATCAACTGGAACTCCTCGACGGCCTTGACCTCCACGACGTCCGGTATGTCCACGGTCAACGTCTGGCCCGATAGCAGATCTGCGTATTCGACGCCGGCTGGACTCTCCTCAGACACCACCCGGCCGTCCAGCGTCTTCAGCGAACCGGCCCCTACTTCGAGGCGGGTAGCTGCGAGGTCGATCAGCGTCAGACGAGCCGTTGCGGCTGCACGGCGCAGCTGAATCCCGACGGTTCTCGTAGACGCGCTACCGGTCGTTCCACGGTCCTGTGGCACCAGATCGGTGTCGCCAAGAATGATCCGCACCGAATCCACGGCCACGTCCAGCTCGTCCGCGATCTCCATAGCAAACCCGTTCCTGATTCCCTGGCCGTACTCGACCTTGCCGGAGAACGCTGTAATCACGCCATCGGTATCGATGATCAGCAACGTTGCCGGGTCGCCCGGTGGCGTGCGGGGATCCGGCTCAAGGGACCAGCGCGGAGTGCCGACGATCGTCAGTGCGATACCTGCCAGTGATTGCTGCTCGCTCATTCCACACCGTCCTGTTCGGCGGCCGACTTCACGGCCTTCAGGATTCGGACGTAAGCGCCGCAGCGGCAGATGTGACCGCTCAACGCGGATTGAATCTGCTCATCGCTCGGGCTCGGGGTACGGTCTAGCAGGGCGGCGCTGCTCATGATGAAGCCGGATGTGCAGTAGGCACACTGGAAAGCCGTGTGCTCGACAAACGCTTCCTGCACCGGGTGCAGTTTGTCGCCGTTCGCGAGGCCCTCGATGGTCGTAATTTCGCGTCCGCCGGCCGATGTGACGGGCGTAATGCATGATCGTGTCGCTTCGCCATCGATCAAAACCGTACAAGCACCGCAATTTCCTTCGCCGCATCCGTACTTGGTGCCCGTCAGTCCCAACTCATGCCGAAGTACGCTCAAAAGCGTGCGCTCGGCGTCGACCGTGACCTCGTGCGATTCGTCGTTCACCTTCAGGTGCATCGTGAGCAGCCCCTTTCTTCGTGTAGCGCATCATACGGGGCCGCACTGGATACCGGAATCGCCGCGAGAACGGGTAACAATTGTTACGATGCCGGATCCCGGCTTGAAGCCTGATTTCTGAAAAAACCGCCCGTAGAAGCGTCTGGGAATATGGCCGCTGTCAACAACACTGATCCTCACCTCTTGAAGATGGAGCGCACCCGCCCGTGAAGTACCGACGACTCGGCAGCACAGGACTACTTGTCTCAGCCATCGGCCTCGGCGCCAATAACTTCGGACAGATGAGCCCCAGCCAGGTGGCCGGCGGAAATCTCAGCCTTGAGACGGCGACCGAGATCCTCGCCGCAGCCAGGGACACCGGCATCAACTTCATCGACAC
>JAPYSM010000157.1 GCA_029936485.1 Dehalococcoidia bacterium | reverse complement strand
CCGGGTCTTGCAGACCAGCTTCGCCTGCCCGTCCACGCGCATAGCGCATGACCCGCAGATCGAGGCGCGGCAAGAACACCGCATCGACAATGTTCCGTCCATATCCTCACGAATCGTGAGAAGTGCGTCGAGAACTGTCGTGGTGTCGGTCACCTCGACGGTGTAGTCCTGATACCCGGCCGCCCCCGGGTTCTCGGGATCGTAGCGCTTTACGCGCAGCGTCTGCTCCATCTAGTAGACCCTTTCAATCGGCGTCCAGTTCGTGATCGTGACATCTAGTGTCTCGACCCGGGAGCCTTCGCCGTCTTTGTAAACGAGGGTGTGCTTCAACCAGTTTTCGTCGTCCCTGTCTGGCATATCGGTACGATAGTGAGCGCCCCGGCTTTCCTTGCGCGCATTGGCCCCGGCGCAAATTGCATGAGCGACGTCGAGCATGTAATCGAGCTCGATGGCAGCCATGATGTCTGTATTGAAAACCTTGCCCTTGTTGTCCACAGCCAATCGTTGGTAAAGAGATCGCAACTCTTCAACGGTCGCGGTAGCGGCATCGATGCTCTTCTGGTCTCTAAAGACTCCGATTCCGGCAACCATGCTCTCCCCCATCTCACGCCGTAATCCCGCAGATCGGAGATCGGCCGGTCGGTCTAACAGGGCTTGGAAGCGAGCCTTTTCGGATGCCAACATTGACTCGTCTGAAGAGTGTCTCTCCGCGTTCTTGGCGCATTCCGCAGCGGCTATTGCAGTTCGACGCCCAAATACGACCGTGTCCAGGAGGGAGTTTGCACCGAGCCGGTTTCCGCCGTGTACCGATACGTTTGCCGTTTCGCCCGCTGCGTACAGGCCAGGGACCTCGGTCGCGCCGTTTATGTCAGTCTTGATCCCGCCCATGATGTAGTGCATGCCAGGACGAATCGGAATCGACGCCTCGGCGAGGTCGATCCCGACGAATTCCAATGCGACTTCCTGCAGGTAACCGAGCCGTTCTTCGATGAAGGTCCGTCCGAGGTGGCGCAGATCGAGATGTATATTGCCGTCGATCCCACGACCCTCGTTGATCTCGGTCTGTTCGGACCGTGAGACGACGTCACGGGAAGCGAGTTCCAGGTAGTCAGGGGCGTAGGTTTTCATGAAGCGCTCACCTTCGGCATTAAGAAGGTATGCGCCTTCCCCCCGGGCGGCTTCGGACAGGAGAATTCCTGATCCCGCAAGGGTCGTCGGGTGGTACTGGATCATCTCCATGTCCATAAGAGGGGCGCCGGCCCTGTAGGCCAGTCCCAATCCCTCGCCCGTGCAGATCAGTGCGTTGGTAGACGGCTCAAATACCCGCCCTGCTCCACCGGTAGCCATGATCACGGCTTTCGCCCTGATCATGTGCAACTCACCGGTGTGGATGTCCATCGCCATCACGCCATGGCACACTCCGTCCTCGATGATGAGGTTAGAGACGAACCATTCTTCGTAGAAGTTCACCTCGTGCTTGATCGCCTGCTCGTAGAGGACTTGCAACATCGCCGAGCCGGTAATGGCTCCAACATAAAAGGTTCGTGCGACCTTCTGGCCTCCGAAACGACGGGCTCCGAGCTGTCCATCTTCATTACGGCTGAAGATCACACCCATGTGCTCTAGCTCGATGATGGCGTCGCCGGCCTCACGCGACATCAACTCGACGGCGTCCTGGTCTGCGAGGTAGTCGCTGCCCTTTATGGTGTCCAGCGCGTGGCCTTCCCAATCATCCCCGCGGTCAGTCATCGGCGCGTTGATTCCACCCTGCGCAGCGTTTGAATGGCTGCGGATTGGATGCACCTTGGTGATCACCGCAGCATCCACACCCATCCGGGCGGCCTCTATCGAGGCCCTGAGCCCGGCAAGGCCGGCACCGATTATTAGAACGTCGTGTTCGTACATCCGTTACCTCTTGCTTGCGGCGGCATGTAGTTCAGTAAGCGCCTGCCAGAGCGCGTGTTTGTTAAGCGATTTGTCAGACAGGACAGGTAGTTTAAATTGCGTATTCACGCTGGGATCATCAATTCCGGGCAAAGGTATAACGCGGACAGTAGCGCAGCGATACTTTTCGAGTCGACGATCTTGCCTGCGCGTATCAGGTCAGGAATATCTGAAATAGGTGTCCGGGCGAGTTCAACGTCCTCATCTTCGTCTTGTGGGAGGGAGGATGTCGTGAGCCCGGTCGCCATAAATCCGTGCATGTACTCGGTAGAGATGCTGGGGGCCGCCCAGAAACCGGGCAACGGCTCAAGGTGCGCGGCCGTGTGGCCTGCTTCTTCCTGAAGTTCGCGACAGGCGGCGTCCCTCGGCTCTTCTCCCGGGTCGATGTGTCCGGCGGGCGCTTCAAGTAGTACGGACTGCACCGCATGGCGCCACTGTTTGACCAGTAGCACGTATCCATCGTCCGTTACCGGTATCACGACGACCGAGTCTGGCTGTTCAACCACACCCCGTTCAAGTGTCGGACGGTTTCCCAGTTGGATAGTGTCCACACGCATTTTTACTCTGTGGTCGTCGTATACCTGTCGGGAAACGACAGTTGTAGTGGTCAGCATCGGGTGAATATTATCTCAGTGACCGGCGTTATCGGGGCGTTCTTCTTCATCGCTGCCCTCCCGCGTCAACGCCCCCTGGCGCATCCCCAGTCGCCGGGTCAAAGACTGGTAGAAAGCGGCGGGCGGGTGCTTGCGGAGAAATCGTGCCCGGAACTCGCTCGTCTCGACCTGAACGGTGGTGCCAACGGCGATTGCTCGATCGACAAATCCATCGATGCTAAGCATGCCGCCGGCCTCGTTCTCCACCGTGATGCTTACGACGGCTGCGGGCCTTAGGAGCAACCCGCCCTGGAGACTCATGTGCGCTGCGATCGGCTTCAAAAGGAAGGCCCCGCTGGTGGGGTTCATCACCGGCCCGCCAAGTGCGAGGCCGTATCCGGTGGAGCCGGTTGCGGTGGATATCACGAGACCGTCACCGCGGTAAGTGACGATGCGCTGGCCATCGACGACAGTTTCAAGGTCGACCACGCGAATGGACGCTCCCCTCCCCACCACGACATCGTTTAAAGCGTGAAACGGCGCTTCGGTTGAATCGATCAGGGTGGCGCGTATCATCGCCCGCTCTTCTATCCTCGGTCCCTTGCCGTCCAAGTCCCAGTTATCCAGGTACCAGCCCATGTCGTTCAGGGCGTCTGAGGCGTCCAACTCTGCCATGAACCCCACGCGGCCCATGTTGATCCCAAGTACGGGGATCGCAAATGGAGCTGCTGCATGTGCGCCGCGCAAGATGGTGCCGTCGCCGCCGATGGTGACGACGAGGTCACACCCTTGGACACCAGTCTCAAGATCCGCTATGGGTTCGGCTGGGAGAAGCGCCCAGTTGCCATTGCCGTAGCGCTCCGACAATGCGCGAGCGAGGTCCTCGGCTTCCGAGAGAAGCCCATGGTAAACAATGACCACGTTCTGAACTTGAGACATTTGGTACGTCTGGCGGGCGCTAGGTGATGACGCCGACCACGGCGTATCGTGCGAACTCTAGCAGCGATGAAGGTGCTATACCGAATACGAGCAACCCGGCGGAGGCAACCAGCGTAGCTGCCCATACGGGAATGTCCGCCGTAACACGTTCTTCTGAATCCGGTTCGTCGAGGAACATCGTACGTACAACCCTGAGGTAGTAGAACGCAGAGACCACGGAGTTGATGACTCCGATGATCGCCAGCCATGCCAGGCCGGAGTCCACGGCGGCGCTGAATACGAATATTTTCCCGAGGAACCCGGCGGTCGGGGGAATCCCGAGCAGGGACAGCAGTCCGAGAGCAAGCAGTACCGACAGCAGCGGCGCCCTGCGGGCCATGCCCGCAAACCCGCTGATCATGTCGCTGCCGGTTTTGTTGGTGATGGCGATGATCGCAAAGAACACGGCCAGGTTGGTGACGGCGTACGCCACGAGGTAGAACAGGACTCCTTGCGGCCCGGCAATGAAGCCAGCGCTGTCGCTGTTACCGGCCACGGCGGCCAAACCGACAAGCAGATACCCGGCATGCGCCACGGTGCTGTAGCCCAACATCCTCTTGATGTTCCGTTGCGACAGGGCGAGCAGGTTGCCCGCGGTCATAGTAATTGCGGCCAGGATCGCTATCAGGGTGGACCAGTCGGCGGCCAATCCTTCCGTGCCGAGCGCCGTGTAAAGGACGCGAAGAACGATCGCAAACGCGGCCGATTTTGAGGCGATGGATAGGAATGCAACGACCGGAGTCGGCGCTCCTTCGTAAACGTCCGGCACCCACATCTGGAATGGCGCCATCGCCATCTTGAAGCCGAATCCGGCCACAACCATCACGACTCCCAGCATGATCGCGCTAGACCCGAATGCCCGGTCCCCGTTCGCTGTCATGCCGTTGATGCCATCAAGCATCCCGGCGATATCGGTCGTTCCGGTAGCGCCGTACAGGTACACGAGTCCGTAGAGAAGGACTGCAGAACTCAGTGCGCTCAGCAGGAGGAACTTCAATCCCGCCTCAAGTGAGCGGTCTGTCCTCAGGAACGCAGCCAGAGCGGCCGCAGGTAGTGCGGATAGTTCCAGTGCGACGTATGCCGTGATCACGTCGCGTGAGGCCACTAGAAGCATCATGCCGCTAACCGAAAGCAGCACCAACGTCAGGAACTCACCCTGAAAACCTACGAATTTTTTGGAGTATGTAGCGCCGGCGACGATCACTGCGCCGGTCGTGCCGATCAACAGAAAGTGGAAAAAGAGCGCAAATCGATCAGCCGTGACGGTTCCGAACACGCCTATCTCGGAATCTGGTGTGTTGAACCAAAGCCCCAGAGTCAAGCCCAACGGAACGAGTAGTCCGATCGCTGCCAGCCAGATCAACGGCGTCTTTTTGTCGATGATCAGGTCGACGATGAGCACCAGTACTCCGAGTCCAGCTACGGACAATTCGGGAGATAGCAGCCAGAGGTCGTGGGCGGTCATATTCTCACCAGCTCACTGATTCCGACCTTGAA
>JAPYSM010000156.1 GCA_029936485.1 Dehalococcoidia bacterium | reverse complement strand
ACGCGGACGTATATGGAGCCGTAAGCGCCGTCATAGCGCTGATGGCATGGGTCTATGTATCCACCATCATTCTTCTGGTGGGTGCGCTGCTTACATCACGATATTCCACCTATTTGAATCTCCAGGACCAACGCAAACAGCTTAATGAACTCTCACGGAGCCTTGAACGTATACGCTCCAACGGACCGGTGGTGGCCCCTGCGCTTGCCCATTAGGCGAATCTGATCTGGGCTCACAACGCTGATCAAGGGCAAGCCTGTAAGCAGTAGACCGGAATTCCTGCCTGATCTGTGGAACTATCGCCCGGGCTACGAGATTGTTGTGACCGTCTTACGCGAGTGCAGACAGATCTAGATCACCGTATCGCTGAATGAGCCCGTCCTGAGCTTGACCGGGGATTATCCGAGCGGGGCGCGGGCCAGTTCCTCATATAGCGGACCGTCAACCATGAGACGGCTGCGGTACAGGACCAGGGAATCCACCTGAATATCCGGGCGCGGTTCCGGCAGCCGGACGTGCGCAAACGCCTGTCCTATCTGCCCGGCGGCGAACGGAGGCACCTCACGCTGCAATCGTCCAACAGTCAGGTGTGGGTTGTACCTGCGGTCTTCTCCCGCGACACCTATCCTCTTAAGAGATCCTTCAAGCCGCGCCTGGAGCATATGCAACCGGTCAATCTCGCCCTTGATGCCCACCCACAGGACCTTAGGTTGCCTGAGGTCAGGAAAAGCACCGGTATCATCTAGTCTGAGTGTGAACTTTCCAGAACGTGATGCGGCTTCGGACATGCATTCCGTTATCACGTCGATTCGGTCCTGGTCCGTATCCCCAAGGAACCGGAGCGTCAGATGCATCATCTCCGCACGAGACCAGCGGACGTTGGGTCGGAGAAATTCCGGGACCTTCCAAGCGGTGCCCGTCAGCGCGGCTTTGGCTTCCGGTGATAGATCTGTGGCGATGAACATACGCCACAGGTCGTCCCTAGATTCGGGTACCTGGGAATCACGTACTGGTGCCGGATTGAATCCGGGGCGTCCACCTGGTCTATTCACCGTTGGCGCGTGAAAGTCCCGCCGATGAATCTCCTGGCCCGGCGCGTACGGCTGCGGCACACGCGGCCCCGATGGTCTAGCAGGGCCGGGCGGGCCCTGGGGCACGAACCACCCTGGATTGCTGCCTGGCCGCATTGACGCTCCGGGCCGAGGCGTCCAATCTGGCCCGGGAGGTCCGGTGGGTCGGAACGGTCCTTCAGATCGGTACGGGGACATAGCTGATAAGTCTAGAGCCAGCGACGCAGTGACGCAGCCCCGGATACCGACATTCCGGTTAAAGAATCGTTACCCATCTGGATCGAAAACCGCCCGTCAGAACGCGATCAATCACGTCCCCGGCGTTCTGTAGCGAACGCGGGTATTAATCCGGTAACGACGTACACAACTTCATCAACGACCAAGTTTAAATGAACAGCCAAACATCGCAACGCGGTAGGATTCGCCAACTAAAGCCTTATGAAACTCCCCCACCTGAAAATTGGAATGGCCCTGTTCCCGGATTCCCTAGACGGGATCCGTGGACTGGCACGCGGCCTCCGGATTACCGTCGTGTCGCTATCGCTGGTCAGCGTCGCGGCCGTGTGTGTAAGTAAAGGAGGGGGCGTTGAGTTCGTCCAGGACACAACGCCCGTCAACGAAGACCTGACGCTGGTCATAGAGGCCACGCGCTCCACTATCGAGATCTTCAAGGGCGAACCGGGGACGGTCATCACGCAGCTCGAGGCCGGAAACAGGATGAAGGTCGTCCACCGCGTTCGGCCGGGCACGTTCGTGCCTACATCAAGGCTGTTGATAGAGACCTTCATCCCGACCAAATATGCGCCGAGGTCACGCGCTATCGTCAGGCTCTGGATCCCGGACAGAACCGAATTGGAAGTGAACGGCGATGATGTGAACGTTCAGATCAGCGGGCCCCTCGCCGGGACGATCGCTGTCAACGGGGTGATCACGCTGACCGAAGGCGACGCTACACTCAACAATGTCGTCGGCAACTTCTCGATCAGCACCGGTCAAGGAGGCATCACCCTTGATAATGTTGATGGAAAGTTCGATGCCGAAACGGAACGCGGGTCTATCTTCTTCAGAGGAGTCCCCACGCCAGACGAAATCAGCCATCTTGAGACCGGTACTGGCAGTATATTCGCCGATTTAAACGGGGTAAGTGATCCTGCCGTATCCGCCAGTGTGGCGCGTGGCGTCATCCTGTTACATGATGAAAAAAGACCTCTCTCAGGGACGGACATTTCTGTTTCACCTGAAGACGGCGCCGCATCCCTCGAGTTGGTTACGGCCAACGGCATAATCGACATCCGTCGCTAGATACCGTGCATGAACCCATCTACACCGTCCCAACATATGCCCGACGACCTGCGGCGCATCCTGGATCTCAGCTTCGTGCTGCGTACGACGATGACGCGTCGCCGTTCCGGAGGAAAACGGACGATAGAGACAACCTACACATGGGACGGATCCAGTTGCGTTTACCTGTCCGGGTACCCAGGGCCGCGTGATTGGGTGGCCAACATGGGGGCGCACTCTGAGGTTGTCGTAACGACCGTCGAGGGGGACCGGAACTACGTGATTACTGCAACCGCCCGCGTGCTTAAGGACCGGAACGAGCGGGTGGAACACCTGCTGGCTTTCATAGATCGCTGGGCGGAGCGCCCCGGGTTTCCTCGAAAGCGATTCCGTTTTCTTCTGGGCGCCATTCGATTAAATCGACGTTTGCGGCTTCCCTGGTGGGGGCCGTTCTTCTTGGTGCGACGGATCCTGGACCAGATGCCATGCGTTGAGCTGCGATTAACGGGAGAACCACAGCCTCTGGAGAAGGAGCTACCGGAGCCATCTTGAGCCGAGTTTGTCGACCATTCAGTTCACTGTGGGATTGATTAGCGTTCCGTTCTCGTCGGGTTCACCGCGATCCTCACTCCCGGCTGGGTCCAGAGCGCGTATCAGGGTCTCGCCGCGAAGCGCAGAGCCAACGGCACTTCGGACCGGATCACTGAAATCGTCGTTTGATGCGATCCATTCCAAGTAATCCGGCGCCTCTTCCGCAACCCGGGACAGTCTCTCCCCGCGATGACGTCCAAAGTTGATGAGCGCGTTCCCGTCCGGCGCCCAGACGAGGCGTGAATCCGAATCAATCGCGTCCGGGTCATGTGGATGTATGAACCCTGCGAGACCCTCGACATCATCTGACAGATCCTGGTACTGATCGAGCTGTCCTTCCAACACTCGTAGGGAAGCCTCGGCGGCGTCGAGATCGTCCGGAGGAATCCCTCCAACAAAACGCCTGTACGCGGCCGTAAAATCCCGTGGTTCCTGCTTATGAAATAAGGACATAGCATCGATCACTGCGGCGCCTTCAAGCGTGGTTTCGATACCCGCCCGTGCGAACTCAGCACGAAGTAAGGGAACCGCAAATCTCTCTATCCCAAATCCCGCAAGATCACATCCGTGAAGGTAGCCAGCGAGCGAGCCCGCGAAGGATCTAAAGGGGGGTCGTCCCTTGATATCATCGTCCGTAATCCCGTGGACCGCTGTTGCGCCGGGCGGAATCGGAGACTCCGGATCGATCAACTCTCGTCGGTTCGCGCGGGTGCCATCCGGATCAACTTTTAGCGTGGACAGCCGCACAATGCGCGCGGTTTTCGGGTCCAGGCCGGTGGATTGCACATCTAAAAAGACTATAGGTCGCTTCAGATTCAGTCGCACAAGACCTCCCACCAGCCTAGTCGGCCGTGACCCGTTGAAGGCGGTGTAGTAGAGGATTATTCATGAATACGAGCCCGAAGGCCATGCTAGCACTCAGGGCAGCCCCAGCAGGTAATGGGTGTCATTTGAAACCGGCCTTGTACAACTACCGTGTGGCCGCTCGCAGATGGTCCGAAACATACGTCGACAATTCGCTCACCCCTCCGCGATCTTTCACCCTTGATCGCGTTGTGCATCGACTTCAGATGGGCTACTTTCGATCGGTAGGATAGGATCGGCCATGACCACATGATGCGACGATGGTGTTACACGCATCTTACTAAGGGGGCATACGAGTGCGTTGCACTGTTTGCGGGCACGAAAACTCAGCCGGTAATCGCTTCTGCATTTCATGTGGCCAACCTCTTGCTGGGTATAGGCCAGGTATGCCCCCAGCGGGATCGGGTGGTGACAAGCAGGACTGGCTTGTAAGCGAGGTTAATCGTCTTAGGAATGAGATCGAGCGACTGGCCGAGGAAGTGAATCGAGATGCGCGGGAAGCTTCCCTGAGGGAACGGTCCGTACGACCGCTAACAGCGGATGGGCCCCCGGCTCCCCCACCCCTACAACCTCCGGTACCCGGATCAGGGCCTGCCATCTCTCACGGACCGGAACATGAACCAGGAGACCGGCACGGCTTCGCTCCATCCAGTAACAGTGCGTTTGAGTTGGAGGCGCGTGTCGGAGCTCGGTGGCTGGCCTGGGTGGGTGTGGTTATTTTGATGATCGGTAGTGCCTTTTTTCTCCGACTCGCTTACAACAACGGGTGGATCGAGCAGATCGGGCTAGTGGTGCTTGGTGTTGTGTTCGGTGCAGTGCTTATCGGACTGGGCGAATTCTGGCACCGGAAATACCCGGTCTACGCCGCAACACTGGCAGGCGGCGGTACAGGCATCATCTACTTATCGGTATTCGCAGCCCACACGCCGTTCGAACTTGTCTCCCTTGGAGCATCGTTGATCGCGCTTTTGTTGATCAGCGTCCTACTGATGGCTCAGGCGATCCGCTATCAGCAACTCAGCTTGGCCTTGCTTTCCGTAGGTGGCGCATACCTTGCTCCACTTGGATTGGTCGGGGTGAACAGTGATGTGCTCAATCACGCGTCCGGCTCGGAAGTGACATGGCCGGTTGCATACCTTTTCGTAGTTGGGCTGGGCGTTCTGTACGTGTCGACCCGTTACAACTGGAAAGGTATCGTTGTGATCGG
>JAPYSM010000155.1 GCA_029936485.1 Dehalococcoidia bacterium | reverse complement strand
CACGCATGCGTTCGCCGATGCGAGTCACTTCGATCCGCGGCGGAGATTTGTCTGCCCGTAACAACTGCCCGTAAGAGTACGGAGAGTATGCCGCCCACAGCTCGTGCGCCCAGAATTCAGCGCCCGATGCGTCTGCGAATTCAGCCACCCCGCCATCGTGGTCCCAGTGGCCATGCGTTACGACCATGCGATCGATGTCAGACGGCTTCATACCGAACACGTTCAGGCCGTCCGCAAGGAAATCAATCGAACCAAGATGTCCTGGATCGATGAGCGTTACGCCATCGTCCTCTATCACGTAGGCCCACGTGGGGCCGTTCGCTCGTGATGCGTCCTCCGGTGGCTCTACGCCTATGCCGTGGACTGACGGACCACCGTGTGTGTCGACATCGATGACCAGGCCGTCGCCGTTCTCGGCGCCCCACCGGCGTACCGTTATCCCGGACGGCACATCCGGATGAATCGTTCCTGTCATTCATCTCTCCGGGTACGCGCCTAATGCCTAAATAGGGCTGCTAGGGTCACGTCCACACACGAAAACGGGCCCTTTCGGGGAAAGGACCCGCCTAGAATTTTTGAGCCGATGCTGGGGTGAGCGGAGGGGATTGAACCCTCGATCTTCAGGGCCACAACCTGACGTGTTAACCACTACACTACGCCCACCACGCTGCATCGCCAATCGCGCCCCTTGCGGGAAAGCCATTACGGCACGTGTAACGCCGCCTTAGCGATCTCTCGCAGCAGCGACGCCGTTCAGGTTATCACCCGAGCGACACCGCCTCAATCTCTGTGGGCCTGTGTTACGAAGTGTAAACGGGCAATCCACCACCCGCATGACCTCGGGTCGCGATCGTTAATCGAACGAGCCAGGGACCCAATCGATGCCGTTTCCAGAACGGATAGCCATACGCCCTGCCGTGTTCCACATTCAACGCAAGCAAACGCAAGGATCGCCACAAGAACGCAGGGCCCGCGTGATAAGGAAAGGCCGAGGCCAGCCCCGCCTACTTGAGGCTCTGGCGCCACTCCTCCCACATCTCAGGCGACGGCGGGTAGTAGCGTCCCGGAGGGACGTTATCGCTCTCAATTTTCATCTTCACATAAGCCTCAACAGACTCATGGTCTTCGACCACCTGGACACACTCTTCAGCGAACCAGGAAGGAACAACCACTACGCCGTCCCCATCACCCACGAGAACATCCCCTGGACGAACTAGAACTCCCCCGCATTGGATCTGGGTGTTCTCTTCCACGGGTTCCGCCCACGGTCCCGATGCATAAGGTGTCCGGCCACGAGCGTATACAAGGAGATTGTAGTTTTCATCGTCCATCACATCCAGATCGCGCATACCACCGTCGGTCACGATCCCATCCGCATTGTTCATCTTAAGCTGGAGCGCCTTAACGTCCCCGAACACACAGGCCAAAGTGTTACCCATCATGTCGCATACCAGGACATCACCGGGGCCACATCGAGCCATCGCCCTGTATTCAGGCGAATTCTCGCCGTCACGAACCTCGGATAGTAAGTCTGGTCGTGGCGGCAGGAACCTCAGTGTGCGGGCGCGGGCAGCGAGACGCGGCATTCCCGGAGTGTAGAGATTCAAACCCTCAATAAACGGAAGTTCTACTCCAGCATCCTTGACAACGTGGCTCCAGATGGTCGCCACTGGGAGTTTTCTGAATCGGTTTAGGACACTGTCAGGCACGTCGACCGGAGTGTATGACCGCTCTGCCATTGAGCTTTCTCCTTTTAATATGTTTAGTGTTAACTATTGCCAAATATTTTAGTGATTCAAACCTGTATACCCTGAAATCCCCGATTTTTTACTTATCGCGATTTCGGTAATTATCCATTAAATTATTCCCGTAGAACTGACCAGGTATACCGTTTTCAGAGATCGTCTTTTCCTTCACCCATGTTTCAGCGTCTTCATGTTCTTTAGTGATTGCTAGGCACTCTTCAGCAAACCACGAAGGGACAACTACAACCCCATCCTCGTCCCCAACGATCACATCGCCAGGTCTTACCAGAGCTCCACCACACTGAATGTCTATGTTCTCTTCCGCGGGCTCACCCCAGGGCTGCTGACCGTAAGGCGTCCGACCCTGCGCGTATACGATTAAATCGTAGTTCTCATCACGTAGAACGCTCATGTCTCGAATGGCGCCGTCGGTCACCACTCCCTCAGCGTTATTCATCTTTAGTTGCAACAACTTCACGTCGCCCGCAATACCGGCATAGCGGACGCCTTGTTGATCGGCAACTAGCACGTCACCCGGCCCGCATCTTGCCATAGCGCGGTACTCGGGCGAATTCTCGTTGTCGCGTACTTCCGCTATTAGATCCGGACGCATTGGATGAAAACGCAGAGTCCGAGCACGTGCAGCCAGGCGCTTCTGGCCGGGACTGAATATCAGGTTGACGCCCTCCATAAAAGGAAACGGCACACCAAGGGTGCTTTGGACGGTTCCCCAAATAGTAGCGACGGGAAGTTTCTTAAACTCCTCGAGAATCGAATCCTCCACGTGAACAGGTTGCATAGATCGCTCGGTCATATATTTGGTTCCTCACTTTTTCCACTAATAACAGCTAGCCAGCAGTGTTTGTATATTGGTTCAGGAGCCGAGATCCATCGCTAATTGGATCAATGCTCGCGTCGGAACCCCTGTGGCACCTGTTGGTTCCCAGTCGTGCACCGATCGCCCCATGTTGGTAGCAGCGATATCAAGATGGACCCAGGGAGTGTCACCCGCAAACTCACCTATAAAGTGAGCGGCAGTGATCGAACCTGCGCCCCGTCCGCCGGTATTCTTCAGGTCTGCGATATCAGATCTGTTCTGCTTCTTGGTGATCGGGTCGAGGGGCATCCGCCAGATCGGTTCACCCCTCGTGTGACCTGCGGCAATCATCTGGTCGACAAGCTGATCGTCGTTGCTGAACGCGCCCGAGTGACCCATTCCAAGCGCCACAACCATTGCGCCGGTCAGCGTCGCGATATCAACTATCCTCTTTGCTCCATTGGATTTTGCGAACCCGATCGCATCGGCAAGTGTCAGCCTGCCCTCGGCGTCGGTGTTATCCACCTCGATACTCTTGCCGCCCATCGCGATCACCACATCGCCCGGACGCTGAGCACCGCCACCCGGCATGTTCTCCGTTGCGGCGCACACCATGTGGACGTTGAGGGCCGGCTTGAGCGTGGCGATGGCCTGCATCGATGCTATAGCTGCGGCCCCACCGGACATGTCGCCCTTCATCGCACCCATGCCCGCGCCGCCCTTGAGGGAGATACCGCCGGAGTCGAACGTGATGCCTTTGCCAATGATCCACAGGTTGTTATCCGGGTTGCCGGCGTCGCCTTCGTAAGTCATATGGATGAACTTCAGCGGCTGGTGGCTGCCGAGCGAAACGCCAACGTACGCGCCCATCTCAAGGGCTTCACAGTCCGCCTTCTCAAGCACCTCGATCACCATCCCGCCTTCGGACGCGATACCCGTCGCTATCTCGGCGAGTTTCGTGGGATGAAGCACATTCGCCGGCTCGCTGACCATGTCTCGGGCCGCTATCGACGCGCCCGCAAACGCCTGCGCCCGGGCCACGCCAGCCTCAAGCGCCGGGATCTTCGAACTGTCGTTTTCTACTAACGCCAGCGTCGTGGGCCTGGTTTCGTCAAATTTGGGCTTGCTGGACGTCCGGTACTTGTCGAAGCGGTACAACCCGAGGATCGCACCCTCGGCAAGCGCCTCCGCGGCCGCCTCAGGATCCGCCCCACCTATGCCAGCGCCGTGAACAACGGTAGCGGCGCTCTCGACGTTCAGTGTGCGGAGCCGGCGGGCGACGATTGCGCTTACGGACCGCACACCGTCCAGATCGAAGTTTTCTGATTTGCCTAGCCCCACAACCAGCACACGGTCCGGAGCGAACCCCGCGTAGGTGTCTCCAATTGTGTGGATCACCGTGACCTCCCCACGGCTGCCCTTGATCTCGCCATCAGCGATAAGGCTGCTGATGGCGCCTCCGATCACTGCGTCCACGGCCCCGGTACCACCGCCAGGCGCCCCCACGCCCTCAAACAGGTTTACGACGATGGCATTTACCGCCTGGGCGGTGATGTCTCCCGTCACAACGGAGAGTTCCATTGGGCGTTCCTTTACGGCTATGGGCGAGAAGGTCCGGCGTAATAGCTCCAACACACCGGGCGCTTGCCGCGGCTATCAGCCGCGAAGGGGCTTTTACGATCCTGAGGAGGCGTCATTGTAGACGCGTTCTGGCCACCCGCACTCCTTCGGTATCCCAGGTGATGTGACGAGTGGAATACTGAGTATTCTTGTATTTTGTTTGAAATTTGTTTAGTATTTATTTTTGAGTACTAAAGTAATCTAGTAAGTAATAACTGTCGTGAGTATTGTGCCAATCACGTCATTGACTTCTTCCCGTTCCCCCAGCCTGCACCGGCAGGGGTTTACAACAACGAGTCAACGGCAGGCCGGACCCAGCAAGGATCGACGGGGGTCGATCTCGGGTCGTTTGGGCGGATGCGGGGCGAGCCGCAACAAGTTGCTTTAAAGCCAGGGGGGCATCATGCAGCTAGACAATATCCAGGTGCGAGTTATCAGTGACGGTTCCTACCTCCTCGATGGAGGTCTGGTTTACGGTCAAATCCCGAAAGTAGTCTGGGAAAAAGACTCCAAGCCGGACCGGCAAAACCGGGTCCGACTCGGTCTCAACTGTCTGCTCATACAGACACCGGACCGAAATATCCTGATCGACACCGGAGTCGGGGCACGCCACCCGGAGCGCAACAAGGAGCTATACGGACTCAGCTCTTCCAAGCTCCTCCGTAACCTGCGCGCAAATGGACTCACGGTCCGTGACATCGACACCGTCGTGCTCACCTGCCTGCACTTTGATCACGCAGGAGGCATCACACGGCTCGACCGCCAGGGCAACGTGATCCCGACCTTCCCGAACGCCAGCATCATGGTGCAGCGCTCGGCCTTTGAGCGGCTACAG
>JAPYSM010000154.1 GCA_029936485.1 Dehalococcoidia bacterium | reverse complement strand
TTTCTGGATGCCTCTCTCACGAACGATTTACGTATGGTGCCCCGGGTGAGAATCGAACTCACGACCTGCGGTTTAGGAAACCGCCGCCTAATCTATCGCGCTAATGCATCCGACCCGTCCCGAATAGAATGCATTAGTTTTTTGCTCGTTACTCCCGTGGCCGTGCGCTGTAGTCCCTGTACGGGGCGTCGCGCCATTGGACCGCCGCCCGGAATCCTTCCTCTTTCATAGTGTCCTGCCAGGTGTACGAGTGCTCCGTGAATTGGCCCGCCGCGTCCAGATCCGTGCTTGAACGGACTGATGAGTAGATGCCCATGTTCTCGTAGAAGCGGTTCATGTTGAGCTTTAGGATCGCCAGGTTGTCGGCGGTCATGTTGGTGATCCTGTCCGCCAGGGCGATGGTCCGATCTTCCAATTCATCCCCCGGCCAGGCGTAGTTGATCATTCCCATCTCCTCCGCCTCGGTCCCGGTCACGGGATCGCCGGTGAGGTAGAGCTCCTTCGCCTTGCGCATGCCGATAACGAGCGGCCAGATGACGCCGGTGCGGCTCGTTCCCATGCCTCGAAGTCCCGGGTGCCCCAACTGTGCATCATCCGCTGCGACTACGAGGTCTGCCATCATCGCCAGCTCACATCCACCGGCGATAGCGAATCCGTGGACCTGAACGATGGTCACCTTTGCCATGTTCCAGAAGTACATGTGGATATCGGTGATCTGCTGCATGCCGGTCCGGATCCCCATGAGCATCCGCCGGTTCTTGCTGTCCACATTCTTGTAGCTGCGCACCACGCCGTCAGCGCCTTCACCCCGTGGCGTCGTGATGTCGTACCCGGCGCAGAACGCCCTGCCGGCGCCTTTTACGATGATGGCACGTACACTGTCGTCTGCTTCCAAGACGTGCAGCGCGTCCCAGAATTCGAAAAGTAACTCCTGCGATAGCGCGTTGAGCTTCTCAGGGCGGTTGAGCGTGATACGGGCGACGCGGCCGTCCGTGCCGACCCGGTCGATCAGAAGGTTCTCGTACTGGTCAGTTTCGCCATATGTCTCGGGCATGGTTGCCTCCACCCGGTCGTCTGTTGAGCCACGGTTATGCCTCGGCTTGATTTGCATTGCTGGCCGGATTCTAGATCGTCCGTCATCGTTCGGGTGATCGGTGTGCCATCGTCACACTGCAACAACGCTCCCGATATCCAACCCTTTGGGCCTCCTGATGGGTTAGCCTCGCTTTCTCGCCTGATTGCCTCGGCGAGTCACGTACCTGATTTTGAATAGTTGCCATCTCTGGAGGGCCCAATGCCGGGAAAGGTAGACGGACGAGTCGCTTTGGTTACAGGCGGAGGTTCGGGAATCGGTCGCGCTACCTCCCTGAAGTTTGCATCTGAGGGAGCGCGGGTTGTAGTTGCGGACATCGTGCCTGAGGCCGGCGAAGATACGGCGCAGCTTATCCGTAACGCCGGCGGCGAGGCGCTATCAACGCGTGTCGACGTAACAGACGAGGCGTCGGTTGGCTCGATGGTCGAGTTCGTTGTGAGCGAGTACGGCCGACTGGACTGTGCGCACAACAACGCCGGGATTCTTGGGCCGGTGGCGGAGTTCACCGAGTACAGCCGTGAGGACTACGATCGCGTGATCAACGTGAATGTGACTGGCGTGTGGCTGTGCATGCAGGCGGAGCTACGGCAGATGCTTGTGCAGGATCCACCCGACGGCGGTCACTCGATCGTGAACACAGCCTCTGTCGCAGGGTTGGTGGGCAGTCCGACGATCCCGGCGTACTCCGTTAGCAAGCACGCCGTTGTCGGCATGACGAACTCAGCTGCACGGAGTTACGGGGCGCGAGGGATTCGCGTTAATTCTGTCTGCCCGTCACTCATCGACACACCGCTTGCTCAACCGCTATATGAAAACACCGAGTCTGAAACTCGGATGCGGCTCCGACAGGCAATCGGCCGTTTTGGGAAGGTGGAGGATGTTGCGGCGACGGTCGTGTGGCTGTCGTCCCCGGACGCGGCGTTCATCACGGGCGTGCCGATGCGGGTGGATGGCGGGTCGCTGACTTAGGAGGTTGGTGTCAGTTCCACAAGGCTCTCGAAGGGGCCGGATTGTGCAATGGCGCGGTCAGGCGTTTCGTCTAACTCTCAACACGTCCAGCCCGCGATTGATTATCCCGAGCATAGCCGAGGGACCTTCCCCATCTGACTTGCTGGCGATGACGCCCAGATTCCGGGAACCCTTAAACCTCCCTCACCCCAACCCTCTCCCACTGGGAGCGGGGGCACGCTGGTCGCGCGCTCCGACTTTTTCCATTCATCAGGCCCGTCCCACAACAAGTCATCCTGAGTCGAGGCGAAGAGCCTGTCCTGAACTTGATTCAGGAATCTCCCGGGTGGTAGTGCGCGAGAAGGCCCGGCGTGCAGACGACGACCGGCGGCGAGATCCTTCGTCGCAAGCTTCTCAGGATGATTATTCGCTTGAACGACGCTTAAGCGGGGTTGGTCCGCCGTCTAACCCCCGCTGAGCACTTTGTGCGCCAGGATGCGGCTGCGGTCGCTGTCGGTCAAGTGCGGCTCGATCTTGTCTAAAAACTGCGCCATCGTGTCCACAAGCGCACCACTGTTGTCGATCGAGATCTTGTGGCCGAGCAGTGACCAGTTCACCAGCTCCTCGAACCGAGTTTTGATCTTATCGACATCGTCCGGCTGCACGATTCCGTTCTCGTGCGGGTCGTCCTTCATGCGCTGTTTGATGACGTCTGAGTCTGCCGTGATGTGCACAACGACGGTGTCGTTTGTGAAGTAGAGGATCGTCTTCTCCACCTGATGCATCACCAGTTCACGGTCGAAGTTGTAGCCCTTCTGGCCGTACTCGAAGTAGAGCGGGGCGTACACGGCGTCGTCGATGTGACCGCCCACGACCATGCCGTCTCCGGTGTTATATGTGCTCGCCTGCGTGTGGTAATAGAGGCTGTGGCGCTGGTGCATCTCCTTGAATTTGGGTGTCGCCGCCAGCAGCCATTCCTGCTCTTCCGAGGTCGTGTTGTCCGGATGTCCCGAGGTGTGCGGTATCTTCCAGTGTTCGTGGATCAGGGAGAAGCGCGTACCCATGTTTTCCGACATCCAGTCGTCGATGGCATGTGCGACTGTGGAGGTTCCAGAGTATTCACATCCAGCAAGTAACAGGCGCATAAGTTCTCCTACCCCAGTAGCCCCAGGGGGCGCTTATTTGGATTGAGTTGTAGCCGAGAGCCTCTCATCCATAGCAGACCGAGGCCGTTGTCAGATTCTTCTCCCTCACCCCAACCCTCTCCCGTTGGGAGAGGCGGTATCGAGGCCTTTAGCCTCCGCCGAACTGTTCTTTGACTCGCGGGCGGATCACCTTGCCGAGCGCATTCCTCGGCAGCTCGTCCGTGAAGTAAATCTTCTCCGGCTTTTTGTAACTGGCCAGCGCCTTACGCGTGTGCTCGATCAGTTCAGGCTCAGAGGCCGAGGCACCGTCCTCGATCACTACGACGGCGTGGACCAGCTCACCCCATGTGGTGTCCGGCACCCCGATAACCGACGCCTCACGAACGGCTTCGTGGCGCTCCAGCGTCTCTTCAACCTCTTCCGGGGAGATCATTTCTCCGCCCCGCTTGATGATCTCTCTGGCACGACCTGTCAGGAAGATGTAGCCGTCCTCGTCCCGGTATCCAAGATCTCCGGTGTGAAGCCAGCCCTCGCTGTTCAATGCCCCGTTCGTGTCGTCGCCCCAGTAGCCCTTCATCAACCGTTTGCCGCGGGCGACTATTTCACCCTTTTCGTTATCCGGAAGTTCTTCGCCCTCTTCGTTCATGATCAGAACTTCGACGCCATCGAGCGGGACGCCGATCGAACGCAGCCGGGTGCGCTTTTTGGCGATCTCCTCCGGCGTACCCGTCAATTCGTGGTCTTCCGGTGGAAGCATTGTGATGGTGGCGGCGGTTTCGGTCTGGCCGAAGGCATTGATGAACTTAACATCCGGGAATTTCTCTATGGCTTCCAAGATCACGGATTCCGGCATCGCTGCGGCGCCATACGTGATGACATCCAAGCTTGAGAGATCAAATTCAGAAAATTTCGGATGGTCCATAAGGGTCTTGAGCATGGTCGGGACAATCATCGCCCTGTTCACGTTCTCCCTCTGAACCAGCTCCAGCCAGCCTTCAGGCTCGAACTGTTGCTGGAGGACGAGTGTGCGGCCTCCCCATACGCCGGCCATCATCGATTGGACACCGGCGATGTGGTAGAGCGGCACCGTCAGAAGATTGCATTCGTTGGCGTCCGGATCGGCCGGCGGCACGTTGTCCATTACGAAGGATGTGAAGCTTCCGTGTGTGAGCGTCACGCCCTTTGGCGCCGAGGTGGACCCGGACGTGAACATGATCATCGTCGTGTCGTCGTCGTCGCCGGACGGGTAGCCGAGGTACGGCTCTGCGGCCTTAATGGTGGCCTCGTAATCCATCCAGCCGTCCGGGTTAGCGCCGGATTCGAGCGCAATACGGCCGGTCTTATTGCCGTCAACGCACTCGCACGAATCGATCAGCTCCATGTAGCGTTCGCCGGCCAGGATGACCGAAGGCGACGTGCGCTCCAGCATGTGGTTTGCCTCTGCCGTTCGGGAGCGGAAGTTCACCGGTACATAGATAGCGTCCAACATGGCGCAGGCGAAGTAGGTTTCCGCGTGCGCAGGCGAGTTGACGTCCATGAGGGCGACACGGTCGCCGCGCTCGACGCCCATATCTGCGAGGACGGCAGCGAGCCGGGATGCCCTGTCCCGGAACGTCGCAAAATCTGGCTTGATCTCGCCGTTCTCGCCGGCGACGAAGGCCGGGCGGTCCGGAACGATCGCACATGCGATCTCGAGCAGCTGAAATGTATTCAATGGTCTCCCGATTGCGCCGGTGTTTTCTGGAATTTACTTGCATCGGAAAGGAAGTCAGGTACCTGCGACGCCACGGTCCAACATGATAGACAGCCTTCGTTCGTGCGCAAGGCCACCTG
>JAPYSM010000153.1 GCA_029936485.1 Dehalococcoidia bacterium | reverse complement strand
CTTCAAGTTCATCACGTGAAGAGCCAAACCCTGCACGTCGGAGCAGGTGGGCCATGGTCGTGAGCCGCTCATCCACCATCGGATCCTCCTGAATTCGTCACAAATTTGGATTCGATATCCGACCGCCTGAAACACAGATTTTGATCGAAGTACGGACCACCAGTATGGGATGGCCCAACTTTACCCTAAGCTCACGATCTACGTAAGACGCGCAAGCCCCATGCAAGTGTGCCCGTGAGGGTTCAGCAGTTCGCCTAGAGGGCGACAGGGGGCTGTGATTACCTTAGCAAACCGACCGGGGTGCCCAGATTGATCTGGGTGATGACTGATCCTACGGACGAGAACAGTTTCATCTGCTCCGGCGGCCAGTATCCAAACCAGACGCGCCCCACCACGTTCCTCGCCGGGAGCTGTCCCCAGGTGCGCGAATCGTTAGATGTGCCGCGATTGTCGCCCAGCACGAACAAATGGTCGGCATCGACCGTGAGGGGATAAACCCCCCCGTTTTCACGGGTGACCGGAAACGACTCGTCGCGAGGCTCTCCGTTCACCCAGACCTGACCGCCGCGGATATCGATCTCGTCCCGCGGAATCCCTATTACACGTTTTACAAGAAATTCCGCGACCGGGCCGGTGGGCGGGGTGAATACGATCACATCGTCACGTTGCGGCGCGTGGAACAGGTAAGCGCGTTCACCGTCATCACCGCCCTTGATGGCGAGCAGAATGTCGCCAAAGATGCCGCGATCCGCGCTTGCGTATATGAATTTATTGATCAGGACGTGCTGGCCGTCAGCCATCGTCGGGTCCATGCTCCTGCCATCCACGCGGAAGGACTGGGTGGAGATCTGGAGGATCACGAAGATGAGGACCGCCGTGATGGCGGTCTCAGATATATCACGTATAGATTTCAAAGGCCCTAGGAAACTCCAGGTTGGTCAGGAAGAAGCTGGGAGATCAAGAATCAAGAGGTCTCATGAATTTATCTACCTGATTGTAGGTAAGAGTACGCCGCGTCCGTCTTCGTGGTTGTATGTATCGCTTTCCCAGCTTTGCCTAGGATTATCAGGGTACATCGGTCAAAGTGGAGCCGACACAAAAGAAAACTTGGCCCGTCGAAACACCACCCAGGGGCGCTTGAAACATCTCCAATTTGGCCGAAGATGACACTTCCCAAGGTGAAATTCTGATTCGCGTAGCAGGTATAGCGACCTAGATGCGTTCAATCATCTCATCCTCGATTATCAGGGTCTGGTCTTCAATGTCATTCTCACGCCGGTGGGAATGACGGAGTGACTAGGCGAATTGCGGACTGTTTCGGAGGAGTACTTTTTATCTTGACATTAAACGGACTTCAAACCGGCCCTCCGTACAGGGCGGCAACATTTGCGGGCCTGTGAGCGTCTGTAGTTGTGACGGGTCGACACAAAGACAAACGGCCCGAATTTATTTGCCCGTGTAAAGACTCCGAACACGGCTGTCAGGAGAGAGAAAAATGCTGGAGAAGATTCGGCCTAGGAAAGCGGTCTTCATCGGCGGCGTAATTGCGCTGACGATGGTCGCCACTGTGGCTTGCAGCTCGAACTCGGAAGAGGACGGATTGGCGACCGTCGCCCCGATCGGCCAGATCACCAATGTGCCCGCCGGGACCATTTACGCCCCGTCCACACAAGCGGTTCCCATCGAGTTCAATGATTTCGCACGCGTTGCGGTCAGCCAGGTAAGCGGCGGGTTCCAGCAGGTTGGGATCTCCACCTCGGGACGTGGCACCGTTGCCGTAGACCCGAACATTGCGACGCTAAGCCTCATGGTGGAAGCTCGAGCGACCACTGTAAGCGATGCCCGCCAGGTTGCGGCAGAGACGATGGATTCCGCGCGTAGTGCTCTTACCGGCGCCGGCGTTGCCGAGGATGACATCATCACCCGGAACTTCAATATCCAGCCGCAGTCAACTTACGTGGAACGCGACTCGGCGCTGGGTAAGTACGGCGAATACGTCATAATCGGATACATTGTGTCCAACTCCGCAGAGGTCACCATTCGTGACCTAGGTGAGGTCGGAAACGTGATCGATCAGGTTTCCGAAGCTGCGGGCGACGAAGTCCGGATTAACGGGATTAGCTTCGGTTTGGACAACCCTGCCTTGTACGCCGCCGCCGCCCGGGACCTCGCGGCACGTGATGCTCACGACAAGGCTGAGCTTTACGCAGGGATCCTCGGGGTTGAACTTGGGCCGGTCGTGTACCTTGAGGAGACCGGAGGTACCTCCCCTGCGCCGATTTTTGCTGCCGCCGAGGCAGCCTTTAGTGGCGATCAGGCTCGTTCTTTTGCCCCGACTCAGATCAGTTCCGGCGATGTGGACGTGACGGCTAGCGTGTCGGCAGTTTTCGCAATTGTGATCCCTGCGGCCCGGTAGTCCGTACAACCCAGTAAGCGGGATGGAAACACTGCTACCCCTCCTCCCCTGTAGGCGCACGTCAGCAACGTGCGCCTACTTTTTTGTGGACGCGTTTTGAAGAGATCAAAGCACCCACACTTGCTACCGCGTATCCAGTAAACCGTCATTCTTTCTCGCGCGCCGCAAAGAATGACAAGATGCAGAAGCACTTCTAGTACGCCGTGACCGTATAGGCTGCATGAACACTTAGTGACTTCACAACCATCTCTGCCCGCGCTCGATTACGATTACCTGCGGCATCGCGCTCCCGCCCGGTCTAGTAGAATTTCGGCCCGGGTGGCACGTCACTACACATCCCGACACAAACAGAATCAGGAACCCATATGGTCCTTAGCGACCGTTCAATCAAGAAAGCGCTCGCAGCCCGGCAAATCGTTATCGACCCGCTCAACGAACGCGATATCCAACCGGCCAGCGTGGACTTGCACCTTGATAAACCCATCCTCGTGTTCAGGAACTCCAGCAAGCCATATATCGATGTCCGTGAAGACCTGTCTGACCTGACGGAACGACAAGAGATTCCTGACGACAAGCCATTCATCCTCCATCCGGGCGAGTTCGTGCTCGGCGGCACGATGGAGCACATTGAGCTGCCGAACGACATCGTGGCGCGACTGGAGGGCAAGAGTTCGCTCGGACGTATAGGCCTCGTTATCCACTCGACCGCCGGGTACATAGATCCGGGATGGAAGGGCAATCTGACCCTTGAACTGACGAACGTCGCACGCTTGCCGATCACGCTCTATTCCGGCATGCGGATTGGCCAGATATCGTTCCAGAGAATGAGCACCGGGGTCGATCGGCCGTACGGTTCGAGCGAACTTGGCAGCCGTTACCAGGGCCAGTCAGAACCCACCACTTCCCGGTTGCATATCGATTTCGACGAGCGTCGAACGGGCCAGGAAGATTAGCCGTGGCATCGGGAGTCTCGAACCAACGACGGTACATGGAACGGGCCATCGAACTCGGCCGTGCCGGACTGGGAGAGGTATCGCCTCGCCCGTCCGTGGGCGCCGTAATAGTCCGTGACGGCGAGGTAGTCGGAGAGGGGCGAACCGAACCAGCACCCGAACGGCATGCCGAGGTCGTCGCCATCCAACAGGCCGGCGAGCGGGCGCGTAGAGCCACCATCTACACGACGCTTGAGCCATGCTCACACACCCACGTCACAGGTCCGTGCGTAGATGCGCTTATCGCAGCCGGGATCGATCGAGTTGTTTGCCCGGTCGGAGACCCTGATCCGCGCGTGGATGGCGAGGGGTTCCGTAAACTGCGGGAGGCCGGAATACAGGTCGCCATGCCTCTTGAAGGGGACCTCATCGAAAGGGCGATGGAGTCACTTGAAGGGTTTCTACACCACATTGCGACCGGGAGACCGTTCGTTACCGTGAAGTTCGCCGCCAGCCTTGATGGTCGTATCGCGACCCGTACCGGTGACTCCCAGTGGATCACATCGGAAGCGGCCCGGGAGCGAGCTCACCTGATGCGTGCTCAGGCTGACGCGCTGATCACCGGAATAGGCACTGTGCTTGCCGACGATCCTCGCTTGACGGCGCGACTGGACGGTGTGACCGGTAGACCTCGGCTCCGGGTGATCGTCGATAGCGACGGCCGGATGCCGTCTACAGCTGCGTTACTGGCCGAGCCGGGCGACATACTGTGGGTCCAGGCAGAAGGATGTAAATTAACGCTCGACGCACCCGGCCTAGAGGCGGTTCAACTTCCTCGCTCCAAGTCGGGCGGGATTGACTTCAAAAGCCTGTTGGACCTCCTTGGCGAACGGGGATGTATCAACGTAATGATGGAAGCCGGCGCCGCCCTCACGGGTTCTGTGATCGACGCCGGGCTGGCCGACAAAGTGGCAGCTTTTATAGCTCCCATCATTCTCGGGGGTGCCGATGCATTGACCGCCGTCGGCGGGATTGGTGTATCGGAGGTGTCGAGCGCGCTTAAACTTGACCGTATCCGTGTTGAGCAAATTGGATCGGATGTTCTCATCACGGGATACGCGCCGCAATAGCGGCAGCGTAAACACAACACATCTAAACGCACCGCATGTTTACCGGAATAGTTGAAGAAGTTGGCGAAGTCCTCTCGTTCGAGGGAATGAAACTTACTATCCACGCGCCAGATGTCACGACCGGACTCAAAGAATCGGAATCAATTTGCGTTGCAGGCGCCTGCCTGACCGTTGTCGCCGGTGAAGAAGGTGAACTGTCCGTCGAGGTCGTTCCGGAGACACTGAGCCGTACCAACCTGCCCGAACTGAAACCGGGCGACCGCGTCAACCTGGAGCGTTCCTTGGCGGAAGGTGGGCGCATCGGCGGCCACATGGTGCAGGGCCACGTCGACGGCATAGCCGAGGTCTCGGCTGTGGAGAAAGACGGGGATTCGATCGTTATACGATTTATCGCCGACGAATCTATAATGCGTTACATCGTTTCGAAGGGGTTTATCACCATCGACGGCACAAGCCTGACCGTGGTGGACCGGGACGATGACGGTTTCTCCGTCGCGATAATCCCTTACACATACGAACATACGACCATCGCAGAGCGGACAGCGGGTTCAAAAGTGAACATCGAAGTCGACGTTACCGCAAAGTACGTCGAGCAGATGGCCCGCCCATATCTGGAGAAGTTGCTTGCCGACCACACCGGAA
>JAPYSM010000152.1 GCA_029936485.1 Dehalococcoidia bacterium | reverse complement strand
TAATACAGACACGCGCGTATGAGAACGTGGCCTACCTCGCGCCTGTGAACCATGTGGGACAGGAGGGGAAGGCGGTATTCTTCGGCGGCACGAAGCTGGTGGGGCCGGACGGTGAGACCGTTGTTCAGGCTGAGGAAAGAGACGATATCATCGTGGCCGATCTTGATCGAGAACTGTTCGAGCAGACGCGCCGCCTGACACCGTTCTTCAGGGACCGCCGACCAGACCTTTACGGAGCGCTATCCACGGAGACGGACGAGCTTCATGCGTGAATCCCTGCTAACAGGATCGGGTTCGGGCGGGTTGATGATGACGAGCCCGGACGTCGAGCAAGAGATACTCGAACGCTCTTTGACAGAGCATGTCCCAAGATATGCCGTGATCCTGCACAACGATGACGTGAATTCAATGGAACACGTGGTGGACGCACTCCTGAAGTCCGTGCCGACGCTCAGTGAACAGCATGCAATCAAGGTGATGATGGACGCACACGCAGATGGTACGGCTGTCGTCACGGTATGTCCCCTGGAGACCGCTGAATTCTATCGCGACAGACTCCAATCATTCTCAATAGGGGCATCGATAGAGGCGGCGTAACAGGTTTGATCTGAAGCGCGTACCGGCATCAACGTTGCCTCCTCTCCCAGTGGGACAGGACTCGGGTCAGGGAGGACCAACGATCGGTGTCTGGCCGACTGGCTACTTGCTTAAACGGGCGGCGGGTGGATCAAGCCCCGCCCCAACAACTGCGCCGCCAAGGGGTTCAAGGACACCTTGCAAATCCCTCTCCTCTTCGTCGGAGAAGGGGTGGCAGACGCCAATGGGCCTAATCGCGCCCATCCCATCAACCCGCTCTAGTTCCCGCTCTCCCTATCAGGTCTGAAAATCTTTTCGCGGTAGTACTTCAACTCGGCGATCGACTGACGTGTGTCCCATAGCGCCGTGTGTTGCGCGCCGTTCGGTTTGCGATGGTTGATTCCGTACCACCAGTCGGCCAGCTCTTTTATTGATGACACGTCGATCATCCTGTAGTGCAGATAATTTTCGAGCGCCGGCATGTAGCGCTCAAGGAAGCGCCGATCCTGCCAGATCGAGTTACCGCAAAGACGGGCGGTCCCGTAGTCGCAGTGCATCGAGATCAGGGTCAGCACCTCTCGCTCCGCTTCCTCAAGAGACGTTTTCGACTGTTGGATCTGTCTGAGCAACCCGGATCGTTCGTGCATATCGCGGACGAACGGTGTCATGCGGTCCATCGTCTCGGACGGGTGCCAGATGGTGAACTCCACCGGCTCCGCAATCTCGTTGAGGTCTCTATCTGTGACGATCGCCGCTATCTGGACGATCACGTCCTTGTCGGGCTCGAGCCCGGTCATCTCAAGGTCGAGCCACACCAGGTTCTGTTTACTGCCGTTCTGCAATCGGAATCCTGTCGGTTATTTGGATATACGCAGGCCGACTTAACGGCGCTGATTTTGAAGTCGAAACAGAATCGTATCACCGGTGTGGGTTGAATTACGTTGAACATCGGGAAATGACCTGATTGACGAGTACGCAATAGTCCAGTAAACAGATCATGACAAGGCTGTTAACCTCGATCAAAGGCCCCGTTATCTTAACTCGGTTGACATTGTGGTCTGAAAATATCGCTGAACTATTGCGCAGTTGACCACACCATTGCAATAGTGCATAGTTCTTCAATGCCATTCGATCGAACCGTACAACTGGCTGGCGCACGGGCGCGTCAGTTACAAGCGTTGCCTCGTTATAGCGAAGTGCTTCGCTTGCTCGATCAAGGCATGAAACCGAGGGAGATCGGGGCGGCGCTACTCCCGCCAGTGACAAGACAGCGGGCATCGGCACTGATTCAACAGGCGAAGCGTGCGGAAGCGCTCGGATTATTTGATGACGAAATCGGGGACGAAAACATGAGTTTGGATATGACTACAGTCAACTCCGGGGGCGTCACTTCCGCAGAGGGTTTCTCCGCCGGAGCGATTTTTGCAGGCATCAAGACGGCCGGCGCGGACAAGCGCGACATCGGCTTGCTGCTATCTGATCGACCTTGCACCGTCGCCGGAACGTTCAGCCAGAACTCGGTCCTCTCACCATCCGTGACCCTTTCCAAAGCGGTAGTTGATGGCGGCGGGGAAGTTCGGGGCGTCATCGCAAACAGCGGAGTCGCCAACTGCGCAGTCGGTGATCAGGGTCTGATCGACGCTCGTGAGGCATCCGCTCTTGCCGCAGAAAAACTGGGCGTCGGCTCGGACGAGGTACTGATCGCTTCTACCGGCGTGATCGGCGTAGAGCTTCCGATGGCGCTCATGCGGGAGCACATCCCGCAGATCGAGCTCGGCGATAACGACGGTGAGGAGTTCGCTGCGGCCATCATGACTACTGATACGCACCGGAAAGCGATTGCAGTACGGATCGAAGTCGGCGGATCGACCGTGACCATTGGCGGCTGCGCCAAGGGCTCCGGCATGATCCACCCCAACATGGCGACGATGCTGGCGTTCCTGACCACGGACGCGGCCGTGGAGAAATCGTTCCTGCAGAAAACCCTCTCTCACGCCGTCACACTCAGCTTTAACCAGATCGACATCGACGGCGACCAGTCCACAAACGACACCGTTCTGCTGATGGCCAACGGCGCGGCGGGCAACTCGCTCCTGACCGGTGACTCCGATGATTCAGCGACGTTTGCCACAGCCGTGGACTACGTGACCCGCTGGCTTGCACGCGAAATGGCACGGGACGGCGAAGGTGCCCAGACCCTGATCGAGGTCACGGTAGACGGCGCCCACTCACACGAGGATGCACGCAAGGCCGCTCGCTCGGTCGCCGCATCACTACTCGTGCGTACCGCCGTTTACGGAAAGGACCCCAACTGGGGCCGGATCCTGATGGCCGTGGGCAAGAGCCAGATCCCGTTAACTGAATCCCAGATCGAAGTCTTCGTCAACGACATCCAGATCGTGTTTGAAGGCAAAGCGATCTCGTACAGCATCCCTAGCGTAGTCTCCGCCCTCGGGGAAGACGAGGTGCGACTACGCGTTGGCCTGAATGTAGGCGACGGTTTTGGCGAGGCCTGGGGATGTGACCTGACCGAGGAGTATGTAGTCTTCAACTCCGCCTACACCACGTAGACGGGTAGAGGTTGCAGTGATTAGCACGATGACATCCGTATCAGGATCACGCATCAGAAGAAGTGGGCGCGGCGCGCGCGAGGGCGACATCGTCGTCGTCAAGGTCGGCGGGTCCACCCTCGGCGAGGGCGACTCGACCATCCCGGACCTGATAGCGCTGCAGAAGCAGGGCTTGAAGCCGGTCGTCGTCCACGGCGGCGGCAAGGTGATCTCAGACTGGGTCCGCCTTCAGGGCATCCAGCCTGAATTCGTGCGCGGCCTGCGTAAGACAGACAAGCCGACCCTGGATGTCGCTATTGCGGTCCTTTGTGGACTCGTCAACGCACAACTTGTCGCTGAAATTGCGGCGGCTGGTGGAAAGGCCGTCGGGCTTGCCGGAGTTGACGGCGGGATGCTCAAGGCCGAAGTCCTCGATCCCGAACTTGGCATGGTCGGGAAAATCACCGAAGCGGACGCCAGCACCGTAACGGCCGTGCTGGAAACAGGCGCGATCCCGGTGATAGCTCCGGCAGCGCTGAACGTGAACCCGGAGCAGCCTGACGGTTCAGACCGTATTCTCAACATCAACGCTGACACCTCGGCAGGTCACGTAGCGGCAGCACTTGGCGCAGCGATCCTGGTGTTCCAGACCGATGTATCGGGCGTACTTGACGCTACCCGAAGGCTCATACCTCGGATGACCCGTCGTCAGGCGAAAGACCTGATCGACAGTGGTATAGCGAATGGCGGCATGATTCCCAAGATCGAGGCCTGCGCATTTGCCGTGGAGACGGTACGCGCCAGCTACATCATCGACGGACGGATCGCTGGAGTACTACTGGAGTGCGTTGCGGGCAACGACATCGGTACCAGGATCACATGATGCCAGAGGAGAGAGTGACGAGGTGTATATTGACGCACCTCCCGGAGACGGGAATATGACGCACACGAACATTGGCTTCGAGAGAACAAACCATCTTCGGAGCTACCCAAGTCTGACCAAACCACTGTAGGGGCGAATGACTATCCGCCCTGCGCACGCCCTCCGACACGTTGAACAAGCGGGCCAACCAAATCCCATAAACTCAACACCATCAGACAAACCAATAGGAGCAACAACATGACCACCACGGGCGAACAGTGGAAGCAGATCGAGGCCGACTACTACATGCAGGTAGTCAACCGCATGCCGATGGTCCTGGACCATGCCGAAGGCACCTGCGTGTATGACACCGACGGCAAGCGTTACCTGGACTTCACCGCAGGGTGGGCCGTTCTGAACGTCGGCCACTCGCACCCGGCCGTCACCGCGGCCATCGTTGAGCAGGCCGGCAAGATCCTTCAGATGTCCAATCTGTTCTACACGATCCCACAGCTCAAGCTGGCCCAGATCCTGATCGACAATTCGGTCATGGACCGGGTCTTCTTCTGCAACTCTGGGGCCGAAGCCAACGAAGGGGTTACAAAGCTTGCCCGCAAATACGGCAAGGTCAAGAAAAACGGTGCCTACGAGATCATTACGGCCAACAATTCCTTCCACGGCCGCACGATGGGTATGATGGCCGCCACCGGCCAGGCGCACTATCAGGACAACTGGCGCCCGCTGGCTCCCGGTTACGTAAATGTCGACTATGACGACATCGATGCGATCAAGGCTGCGACCAACGATAAGACCTGCGCTGTGATGCTTGAGCCGGTCCAGGGCGAGGGTGGAGTGAACGTGCCCGCGCCGGACTACTTCAAGCAAGTGCGCGCATGGTGTGACGAAAACGATCTCGTGCTCATCGCCGACGAAGTGCAGACCGGCATGGGACGGCTCGGGACCCTGTTCGGTTACGAGCAGTTCGGCTTCGAGCCGGACGCTATCAGCATGGCGAAGGGCCTTGGAGCGGGTGCACCGCTTGGCGCTTTCCTGTGCAAGCAGGAGTACGCCGTACTGGAGCCGGGCGACCACGGGTCTACCTTTGGTGGGAATGCGCTTACGACCGCCGCCGGCTGGGCCGGAGCCAAGGTTGTTGTCGACGAGAACTGGTCGGAGA
>JAPYSM010000151.1 GCA_029936485.1 Dehalococcoidia bacterium | reverse complement strand
TGGTGGGCCCTGTCGGATTCGAACCGACGACCTGCGGATTAAAAGTCCGATGCTCTGCCAACTGAGCTAAGGGCCCCACCCGCGCACAAACGACCGATCCCAGAACCGGGACGGCACCGCTTAGCGTACGCTGCACCCATTGAATCTGTGCGACGGTTCCGTGTCAACGATTCCGGGCACCAATCAGGTATTTCCATCTATTCGGCATCCATCGGGACACGATGACGGATTGGCAACCAGCCGCAGGGGCGGTTACTCTGCTCGCAATTAAACCTGCAACCTCGAACCTTCTATCCAGCGAGCACGTGAAATGGATCCGGACCGCATCCACGATTGGCTACGTGGCCCTATGGTCGCCGTGGCGACGCCGTTTACCGAAGATTTTGAACTGGATCTGGACGCGCTCCGCACCAACATCAGGTTCATGATCGATCGTGGCGTGGAGACCGGGCAAGGCAGCCTGCTGGTCGGCGGCGCAGGCGGCGAGCACCCGGTCCTGAACATCGAAGAACGTATGGCGGTCATGACCGCATCTGTCGAGGCGGCAAACGGCGAGGCGCCGGTGCTCACATCGATCCAACACACCGACCATCGCGCCACCGTGGAGATGGCGCTCCACGCGGAGGCCGTTGGGGTGCAGGGCGGACAACTCGGCCCCACCTACTACTACGATTCCACCGAGAGTGACGCCCGGCGTCTCTTTGAGCGAGTCGCGGGGCAGACATCACTCACCCTCATGATCTATCACACCTGGTGGGACGGACTGGTGATGAGCCCGGAATTACTCAGGGATCTGGTGAGGATCCCTACAGTGAAGGCGCTCAAATGGAGCCATCCTGATAACGCGGCCTATCGCGAAGGACTGCAGGAGTTCGCCGGACAGCTAGCGACCATAGATAACTCGAACAACCACGTCTTGAGCCACATGTACGGTGCGACCGGGTTTATCACCCACCTGTCCGGCTTCTGGCCGGAGTACCCGCTCGATATCTGGAACCGACTTGAAGCGAAGGACTACGACGGCGTTCGTGATCGTCTGGCAGAGTTCAAGTGGCCATGGGCCACCTGGCGATCCAAAGTGGCCGCCGTTACCGGCGGCGAAGGACCTTTCATCAAGGCGGCGATGGAGGCAGTTGGACTAAGTGCGGGACCGCCACGACCTCCGTCAATTCGTCCGCCAGACGAGTTGCTTGTTGAACTCAGGGCGCTTCTTGTTGAGTGCAAGGTGCCGATGGCCAGAGCTGAACTGGCATCTGCTGACTGACAGAGATGCCGGGACGAGGTCCAACGCGAGGATCGTGGATTGACCTCGAAGTGCAAGACCTTCAGCCTCCACTGGGGCACAGCATCATCGTAGAAGAGGCTCAGGTCAAAACCGCCGTCAGATTCCTCAGCATAGCTTCCGACTTTGAACAGCCAGGGTCGGTCAGGCCATCCGGATAAGTTATCGATTGCCATCGTTAGTCAGCTTGAAATGCATAGACAGATCAGACATTCTCAAGGTCGACTAAACCTGCTACGAGCGCCCCAATAAGGCCTGTGTAACATTTAGGAATTGCCCTCTGACCACCGCACTCACTCCCCGCATGCAGATGATTCTGCATGGGTCGATTCCGAGGATGCTGGCAAGGCTCGCCGCTCCCAATGTGGCTGCAATGGCCACGACTACCGCGGTCACATTCGCCGATGTCTATTACGTCGGCCAGGTCGGGACAGCAGCTCTGGCAAGCCTTGCAATCGTGTTTCCGTTCCAGACGCTCATGGGGATGATGTCCAATGGCGCAATCGGGGGAGGGGTCGCGTCATCACTCGCCAGAGCACTCGGGGGAGGCGACGTCGGAAAAGCCGAGAGCAGAGCCTGGCACGCCCTGGTTATCGGCGCATTCATGTCGTTCCTGTACATGGCTCTGCTCGGAGTTTTTGCCAGGCCCATCTTTTCGTTAATAATCGGCCCTGGTGAAGTACTGAACGGCGCGGTCGATTACGCCCACATAGTTTTTGGGGGTGCCGTGATCATATGGCTTGCCTTCATGTGTGCGGCCATACTGCGCGGCACGGGCGAAATGGGGATGGCAGCCAATGCCATCATTGTGGCCAGCATTGTCCATATTGGTTTGTCTGGAGCGCTGACCCTAGGATGGGGTCCGTTTCCTGACCTCGGCGTCACGGGTCCCGCTACGGCAATGGTCGTGTCCCACGGTCTTGCGGCCCTGTACCTCTCGATTCAAGTGTTGGGTGGAAAAGCAGCCATCACCGTGCGGCCTCACAGGTTTTCCTGGATTTCGATCAAGGACATCATGAAGGTCGGTGGCCTCGGGTTGATCAACAGTAGCGGCCTGATACTTACGGTCATCGTCGTGACCGGTTTCGTAGGTAGATTCGGTGAGGAAGCACTTGCAGGTTACGGTCTGGGCAGCCGGCTGGAGTTGACGCTTGTACCTCTTGCGTTCGGGGTAGGTGCCGCTCTGACGACCGCTGTGGGAGGAAACTTCGGGGTGGGGCAGATTGCGAGGGCGAGAAAAATCGCATGGATGGGGGCTGTTGTCACCCTGGTTGGGACGGCTGTCCTCGGCATCTCAGTAGCATTCATGCCAGGAATATGGCTCGATCGCTTTACGACCGACCCGGAGGTATACGCGATCGGCGCCTTATACCTGAGCATAGCGGCACCGGTGTACGGGATCTTCGGTGGCGGTCAAACTTTGTACTTCGCCAGTCAGGGAACCGGGCACATGGTCATGCCTGTCTTGATTACATATACCCGGTTCATGGTCGTGGCAGGATTCGGCCTAGCCGCGATGATTTTCGATTGGAGCTTGACGACTGTCTTTATTGGCGTTGCGTTCGGGCTATCGGTAATCGGGATTGGCCAGGTGTTGAATGTTCTTCGTGGACCGGGTTGGAGATACGACTGCTGTACGAAGTGACGACGAAGCCGTTATGTTGGTTCATAAAGGCCTGTACATCGACCCTTTACACGGCCGGGGCGATTTGATCCTGAGTCCCGAAAACTCCTACGGAACTCAAAGAGCCTGGTAACCGTCTGATTTTCGTCAGCTCGGAAATTTCATCCATCGGGCCACCAATTCTGACCAAACCAACATATGCTCGCACCTGAGCGCACCCGTCTGGCTAGACACGGTAACGAGGGGTAGGTTAATATTCGCGTCGCGCGTGAGCAGTCGGAAACAGGCGCGTTTTCATAAAACTACACCCCCTTTTGCCAGTCTGCCCAAAGTATTCCCATGATATCTCTTAAGAAACTTCTATCAATTATTGCCCTCTCGGTATTTGTTACCGGCTGTGGGATTATAGATACAGAACAGGCAGGGGAAGCGCTTGCTCTGAAGGAACAAGTTCTTCGGCTTCAAATCGAAGAACTTGACCCCCTCATGGATCAACTTGCCGATATGCAGTCGCAAATTGCACCCTTAGAGGAGGAAATCGAAGACTTAGAAGATGCACGTGAACATATTTACGATGAAGCTAGAGATATCGGTGATCAATTCGAACGTGAAATGGGCGGCGCGTACGACGTGCTGTGGCAGGGGGAAGAAGAAGCAAGGAGAGATTTTGAAGATCAGTTAGAGGAGCAATATGACGCTCTTGAACGTGAATGGGACGAACTTGAGAAAGGCCAGCAAGAAATGTTTAGATCCTTGGATCAGTCCAGGGATGATACGTGGGACGAATTAGAAGACACCACGCAAGCAATGTGGATGGAGTTTGAGGACGGAAATTTCCTGAGGCGTAAGGTAATTGAAAAAGGTGATCCAGAGATAGAAGCGCAGATAGAAGCACTTGAAGATCGACGGAACCTAACTCAGGCCGACAACAACGCCTTGAATGCTCTTCAAATGGCCATACGCAAACAAGAGCAAGAACTTGAGATGCAGCGTTTTGATATAGAAGACGAATTGGATCCCCTATGGGAACGGTTGGAGGAGATGCACAACGAATCCAATCAGATATGGGAACAGGAACAGCCGATGGATTTCGAGCATGAAAGGAATCTTCGGTACGAGTCAGTAAGAGATAAGCAGCAACAGATTGAGGCGGCCTGGGATAACGAACAGGACCAAAAACAAATAGATTTTCAGGGCCGAAACGAGAAGCGCGAAGCTGCTCAAAATGATCATCAGCAGATACTCATGTCGATCAATGAACAGCGGGGTCAGGCCTACGATCAAGACGAACAGGCTGAAACCGGTGAAAACGCCGACGCAGATATCGCTGGCGTCGACCAAAATTACAATGAAGCAAAGAGCGTTTACAGAGAGCTTCTTGCTGGCACTGAAACACTGATCAACGAGTTGTCAGCAGCGCAGTCATCAGATGGCGGTAGCGTTGATACGAGTGCCATAGTCGCCGGCTTGGACAGTAGTAGGCTCGACCTTACAACTGCGCAGGAAGAGCTAGTCGGCGCCCCGCAAACAATTCCCGGTGGCGAGGAATCCAATCCAATTTATGCCGAAGTGGCACAGGCGAAGACAACTGCCGAGGAAGCTTTGGTAGCCGCGAATGAAGCGTTAGTTGCGGCAAACGCTCTTGAAGATTCCGACACTAAAGCGCAGACCCAAGCCGATGCTCAGGCGGCAGTCGATAGCGCCCAGACGGCATTCGACGCCGCGTCGAGCACCCTCGATAACACTCCTGAAAGGGTGTCAACGCCAGACAGTCCTAATCCTGGATACGCAGAAATTCAATCCCGGATCAGCCGATACGAAGCTTTGATCTCAGACTACGAGACGCAGCTGGCAGACGCTCAACAGGGTGGAGAGGCGACTGTAACCGATCCTGAACTCACGGCTGCCTACGCCAAAAAAGCAGAATACGAAGCGATCCTGACAGATCTTGACGCCACGTACGAAACGGATATCGCTGCACTGAGGGCCAAAGTCGACGCCGGATCAGGGGCATCTGTTGACGTTGGTTCACTTGAGCAGGAATTCGAGGCGCAGATCCAACGGGCCAATCTTGAGTTAGAAGAAAAACTAAAGGTGATTGACGCAGATTCGTACGGGGACAACACCAAATCGGATGTGATAACAACCCTGGAGAATGAATCTGCCGCGCTAGAACAGGAAGCGCGTGCCATTGAGCAGCAACAACAGGCCTGGCACCGAGCACGTGAAGAACAACAGAAAGTTAAGCGTGCTGAGATACG
>JAPYSM010000150.1 GCA_029936485.1 Dehalococcoidia bacterium | reverse complement strand
GTTGGCGGCCCGACAATCACTGGTGGTGGTGGCATTCATCGCGGGTCATCAACACGTTCGATATCGTGCCGATCGCTGCAACAAATTCCGGGCTGGATTTCACTATCCAGGAGTTTCCGTTCTTCAGCCTGTTGCTGGGGGACCTGCACCCGCACCTGATATCGATCCCGTTCGTACTGCTCGTTCTCGGCCTGGCGCTAAACCTGTTCTTGAGGCCGGGCGCCGGAAGACCGGGTCGCATGATCGGCCAGCCGATGCAGTGGTTGTTGCTGTCGATCACGGTCGGAGCGCTGGGTTTCATCAATGCGTGGGATCTGGGCTTCGCGGCGGCGCTCGTGTTGATCGTCGTGGCGGTCAAGATGTACCGGGACGAGTCGATGGCCCTCCCGTTAGCAGTGCTCAGGGGCCTGGGGACGACGTTGCTTGTACTGTGTCTCGGGATGGCGATATTTGCCGGATTCTACTTTGGGACGTTCAGCAGCCAGGTGGACTGGAGCGCTCCGATAGGCGCTGCAAAATACGCGACACGCCCAATTCACATGCTCACGGTGTGGTCCATGTTCGTGGTCCTGCTCGCACCCTTATGGTTGACGGTATCTGTTCGGGTGGTGCGCGTTTATGTGCATCGGGTCAGGCCCGGGCGAGACAGCGGCGTGGTTGATGATCAGGATGTGGCCGCGCAGGCCGTTGTCACATCTTCCGGGCCACTAGGCCGGGCGGACGTAGCCCCGTTGATAGCCGTATTGCTGGCGATCGCTGTTCCATACGTAATCTGGGCGGTCGTCCATCTGGCCACAAACGACTCCGCTACGACGTCAGATCTGTTCCGGCGTGCCCGGGATGTGCTCCCGCTTGCTCTCCTTTCGGGGATGTCTATGCTCGCCTTGCTCCACTACGCCCAGAGATCGGTTGCGGACACGCTGGTGTTTGCCCTGGGGTTGCTCACAATGGCCCTGTACATGGTGTACGGGGCGGAACTTCTGTACATCAATGACCTGTTTGCGAACCGCATGAACACGGTCTTTAAACTGTACTATCAGGTGTGGATAATCCTGGGCGTAGTTGGAGCCTACGGACTTCATTTCTGGGTGCGGAGCCATGAAAATTGGAGAGATATTCGCAGATCCGTAAGTGAAACCGGTGCCGTGATCGCCGCCGTAATGGTATTAGGGGCGTTGTACTATCCGGCAGCCTCCCTGGACAGCAGGACAAACGGATTCTCTGGAGACCGAAGTCTGGACGGGACGGCATTCATAGCAAATTTTCAGGCGACAGAGTCTTTAGCGATTGAGTGGCTGTCAGAAAATGCCCGCAAGGATGCAGTACTGGTAGAGGCGGTTGGAGGTAGTTACACAGATTTTGGCCGTATCTCGTCCTCCACCGGGATACCAACTGTGTTGGGGTGGACGTTCCACGAGGAACAGTGGCGTGGCGGGCGTTCCTCGTTTGCCGGACGGCAAGGGGATGTGGAGCGGATTTATTCCACTGGTTCCAATGAAGAAATCGACGAGACGAGGGCAATTCTGAAACGCTACAAGATCGATTACATCGTGGTTGGGCCTCGCGAACGGTCAACTTACCCCGATCTTGACATTGATCGCCTTGTGCAGATTGGCGAACGTGTCTATCCGGTCGATGGGACAGATTTTGGGCCGCGGGATTACGTAATAATTGACGTTACCGGGAGTTAACGCATTGACCGGAGAAGAGACGACGATTTCATTTGATTACGGACGCCCGGCGGCATCGAGTCCGGGTGTAACCGTGCGCGGCCGATGGGAAAGCGGTCGCTGGGTCGAGATCGTTTCGACAGATGCTCGTGACTGGCCGAAGACCACCTCGCTGGATTCAGGATCAGAACTTGCTGAGTCACCGCCCGTAAGCGGTGGCGGCTGGCGCCGAGATCTGCCGTTCCGATGGGAGGTCGGGGTATATCTTGCGCTGTTCGTGGTGGCACTTGGGATGCGGATGTACGATCTGGGAGGTCGAGCGGTCCATCACGACGAGAGCCTTCACGGTTACTTCTCGTGGCTGCTCTTCAACGGATCTGGATACTCGCACGATCCCCTGATGCACGGGCCATTTCTGTTTCACATTACGGCGGGGTCTTTTTTCCTGTTCGGAGACAACGAGTTCAGTCTCAGGCTTGCACCGGCGTTATTTGGTGCCGTGCTGATCCTCACCCCGTTATTGCTGCGTAAACGTCTTGGCAACGTATCGGCGTTGCTGATCTCTGGCATGCTGACGTTTTCACCTTCGTTGCTCTATTTCAGCCGCTTTGCCCGTAACGACATTTTTGTTGCTGTGTGGACGGTTGTCCTGGTGGCGATGGTGTGGCGCTATATGGACGATCGCCGCCCTCGATACATATATTTCACAGCGGCGCTCGTGGCGCTGGGTTTCGCCACGAAGGAAACGCAGTACATCGTCGTGGCGCTGGTCGCGATACCGCTACTTGTTATGGCACGCTCGGATGTGCTGGGATGGGTCTGGGGCCGCCGGAAGATTTCTGAATGGAATCCGGCCGGTGGGATGCTGGTGGTGATCGTAACCCTGACCCTGCCGATGATCGGCGCGGTGTCCGGGCTGCTCCAGGGCACGCTTGGCCTCACACTAGCCAATGATGACGTAACTACCGGCCTGCCTCTTGGCGTTGCCGACGGGACGGGCGAAATTGTTGCCGTGGTGATTACGACGTTCTTGATTGTGTTCGCCGCCGTGATCGGGTTGATGTGGGACCGACGGGTGTGGCTAATTGGTTTTGCCATAGCGGCGAGCATATTCGTGGTGCTCTTCAGCTCGGTTTTTACGAACTGGGGCGGACTCGCATCAGGCCTGTGGCAGGGTCTCGGTTACTGGGTGGCCCAGCAGGATGTGGCACGGGGCGGACAGCCCGACTACTACTACGTGATGCTGACCAGCGTGTACGAGTTCCTTCCGGCGACTATCGGCCTGATAGGGGCCGTTTATTACGCCTTCAAGGGAGACGCGTTTACCCGATTCCTCGCGTACTGGCCGCTGGCGACTTTCGCCGCTTACTCCGCGGCGGGCGAGAAGATGCCGTGGCTGGAAGTTCAGGTTGTTCTGCCGTTCATATTCCTCGCCGGGAAGGCGCTAGGAGACCTCCTGTCGACCCTCCACTGGAGGCCGTCATTGGCGCGAGGCGGGTACTACGTGTTCGTGGGCGTGCCGATCGCCGTGATCGTCCTGTGGAGATTGATATTCCTGGACGATGACCAGCCCGGGCTTGGCGGTCTTGAGGTGGCCGCCAGAGCTGTGGTGCTTTTTGGGGTCCTCGCGCTGCTCGCAGTGGGGCTGTTCTGGCTCACACGCTGTATCGGCTCGCGGCAAGCGCTGGGGCTGACCGCCGTGGCTGTTGTCGGTCTGATGGCGATACTCACCGTAAGGACGGGCTGGGTGGCGACCTACCAGGACCCGGATGTCCCGACGGAACTCCTTGTTTACACCCAGACATCTCCTGCTCTCGCGGGCCTCGCACAGGAGATAGAGGCGGCGGCGAGCCTCACCCGCGAGGGCGAAGGTATGAAGGTCATTATCGACGGCGCCAGCGGTTTTACATGGCCCTGGACCTGGTACCTGCGCGACTACACCAATGTTTCGTATGCCAACCTGGGATTCGCGCGTCCGGAAGGCCCAAGCGACGCCTATGTGGCGATCGTCCACACACGTAACGAGAACATCGCAAGGGCCGCCACGGAAGAAGGTTTCACCGAGGGGCGTAGATTCCCTCACCGTCAGTGGTTCCCGGAGACGTACAAGCAGACGACATGGAGTCAGTTCTTCAACACGCTGGTGCGTCCGAGTCGGTGGCAAAATGCATTGAACTTCTTCGTGTACCGAGAGATGTCGCAATCGCTTGGTTCCGAGGACGCGTTTGTATACTTTGATGATGGCATCCCGCTCAGGGCACTGGAATGACGATCGCTTCGTACTCGGAACAGGCGTTGATCGAGGATGGGACGCGCTGCCGGTCGCACAGCCAGTTGGGCAGTAGGATAAGTTGGTGATCTCTCAGCGAAGTGTGTGGGCCGGGCTTCTAGTTAGCGCCGCCTTCCTCACCGTATTTGCGCTCCTGTTTCTTCCGATAAACGACGTACAAGAAGTCGTGCGTGAGGCCAACTTCTGGTACGTCGCCCCATCGCTCCTCTTCTACCTAGCGGCCGTCTACTTCCGCAGCCTGCGCTGGCGCTACCTTCTCAGGCCCCTTATCGAGAGTCCCAAACGGTCGTTATTCCCGGTGGTGGTGGTTGGCTACATGGCGAACAACATTCTCCCGGTGCGGCTGGGTGAAGTCGTTCGGTCCTACTACGTTGGATTGCGAGAAGGGATCAACCCGGCGTCTGCGTTTGGCACGGTAGCGGTCGAGCGGGTGTTCGACGTGTTCGTGTTGTTCTTCGTGATAGCGGCGGTCTGGGTGTTGCCGGTGGGCGACCTGCTTGGGCGCGTCGCCGACGACCTGCCGGGCGGTGCCCCGATATTGCTGGCGCTTTCCTTGCTCCCATTCATAGGGGTCACGGCGATCATCGCGGCTATCGTCGTCCTCGATCCCGCCACAACCGTCCGGCTGATCGAACGGATGATGTTTTTCATGCCGGCCGGTATTAAGGGAAAACTTCTCGAGCTTGCCAGGCGACTACTCGAGGGCCTGGCCGTCGTAAGGACACCACGTGCACTAGTCGCTGTGCTGCTCCTGTCCCTGCCGATCTGGGCGGCCGAAGTGTTGATGCTGTACGTGATCGCGCTCGGCTTCGATATCGATTCCGCCTTTGGTGGGCGCGTAGAGATGATCGCTGCGATCAGCCTGTTCATGGCGATCGCCAACCTGGCGTTGGTGGTGCCATCCACTGCGGGGGGAGTGGGTCCATTTAACTTTTTTGGCGCAGCGACGTTGGTGGCGCTTGGTGTTAACGAGGCGGAGGCGGGAGCGTACGTCTTGACGGCGCACATAGCCTTGCTATTGCCGGTTACGTTGTTGGGCCTGGCGGTTCTCTTGTTCGATCACACGTCGCTGAAATCGCTTCTGGGGAGGACCCGACTGACACAGGCGGGTGAAGAGGTCGACAACTTAACCGATGACCCTCCCGTGCCGACCAAATCAACAATTTAAAAGGCGCTCTTGCGGAGTTGGTCGTATACCTGAATACATGTTCATAAAAATGAAAGTAAATAGATGCGAATAGGTGTGATCGGCGCGGGCGCGGCGGGACTT
>JAPYSM010000149.1 GCA_029936485.1 Dehalococcoidia bacterium | reverse complement strand
TGATCAAATCCAACGCCATCGTTCTCGTGAAGGACCGGGCGATCGTCGGCATGGGGGCAGGGCAGCCGAACCGAGTAAACAGTGCCTTCCTGGCGGTCCGGGCCGCCGGTGACGCAGCTGCCGGCTCGGTATTGTCGTCCGATGCGTTTTTCCCTTTCCCAGACACGCTGGAGCTTGCGGCAGAGGCCGGGGTGATGGCGGCGATCTCGCCTGCAGGCTCGATCCGAGACGATGAAGTGATCTCAGCTGCGGACAGGCTCGGGATGGCGGTCATTATGACCGGCACCCGACACTTTCTTCACTAGGGGTGTGGATAAGTCGTTATGGCCGCAAGCGTAGACATAGTCATCCCGGTCCTCAATGAAGAGGTCGCCCTGCCTCACTGCGTCAAAACATTGTCGGCGTTCATCGAGGAGCATCCGGGCCGCGACTGGAAGATCACGGTGGCCGACAATGGATCGACCGACCGGACACAGGAAGTTGCCGGAGAACTTGCCGAACAGGGATACCCCATCCGCATCACGCGCCTTGATCGGCGCGGCAGAGGCCGGGCACTGAAAAAGGCATGGCTCGAAAGCGATGCTGACATCAGGTTCTACATGGACGTGGATCTATCAACCAGGCTCGATGCGCTGATGCCGCTGGTAGAGGCCTTGGAATCAGGCGAGTACCAAGTCGCCACTGGATCCCGATTGATGAAAGGGTCTGAAGTTGTAGGCCGGAGGCTCCAGCGCGAGATCACCTCACGGGTATACAACCTGATGCACCGGGTGATGTTTTTCTCGCCATTTAAAGACGCGCAGTGCGGATTCAAGGGGGTCACAGCTGAGGTGGCCGAGGCATGTATCCCACTGGTCAAGAACAACAACTGGTTCTTCGATACGGAGTTGCTCATCATCGCCGCCAAGTCCGGATACAAGATCAAATCTCACCCGGTCCACTGGGAGGATGACCCGGATACCCGGGTAAATATAACCGCAACTGTGACGGAAGATGTGAAGGGGTTGCTGCGACTTCGCTTCGGCGGCGTGCCCCGGGCAAAGCGCCTATGACCGACGGACTGACCTTGACCCCCGCGTGTGGGCGTAGATAGAGTGACGCAACCTCTGGCAGGGGCATATGTGTTCCCCGGGCGCATTCTAGGACATCCCGTAATCCCGGTATTAGATGAGCCGTACAGGCGCCGATGACTAATCCCGAACCTGAAATATCCCGAGCCCTTGTCCTCGGCCACACGGCCGATATCGAGCTGCATCGCGCCCTGGAGATTCTCCGTAACGAATCGATCAACCCCGAGGTCGTGATGGAGTTTTCGCCCGAAATATCGGGCGTTCTCGCCGGCATAAACGACGTCAAAACACTGCTCAACAGAAACCTTCCAGAGACCGGCCGAGAGGTGTGGGCGCTCGACGAAGCCAGCAGCTTCGACGAAAACGAGGTCGTGCTCAGGGTTCGCGGTCCATACGCATCCTTCGGCTTGTATGAGACGGCAATAAATGGGATTCTTTCTTCGAGCGCCGGCTGGGCGACGGCGGCGCGGGAATGTGTCGACGCTGCCGATGGGGTGCCGATTGTCTCACTGGGCGCGCACCACGTTCATCCCAGCGTCGTCGGCGTTATGGACTACTCGGCCGTGACTGGCGGGGCCAGCTCGTGTACCTCCGTGCTCGGTGCTCGACTTGCCGGCGTCACGCCCTCTGGCACGATGGCGGCGGCGCTCGTGATCGTCATGGGCGACACACGTTCTGCCGTAGAAGCGTTTGACCGGAACATGCCGCCCGAAGTGCAACGTGTTGCAGTGGTCGGGACGATCGACGATGAGGCGATCGAAGCGATCGAGGTTTCACGTATGTTGCGGGACCGGCTGCGTGGCGTCCGGCTTGAGACCGCAGGCACACGGGGCGGCGTTACGCCTGATCTTGTGCACGAACTCCGGGCGAGATTGGACCAGGCCGGTTACAACCACGTCGATATTTTCGTGAGCGGCGATCTGGACCCCGAGCAGATACAGGCGTTCACGGACGAAAGGGCGCCAGTTGCGGCGTTCGGAATCGGGTTCCACATCGGCGCTGCACGACCGATCAAGTTCCAGGCGAAAATAAAGGAACTCGAGGGCCGACCGGTGGCTCGCCGAGGATTCGTGCCGGGAATAACGCTGAACCCACGCCTGACTCGGGTTCTCTAGAGAGCTTCGTCTTAGTACGATTCTTCCAGGCTGATCTGCAAAATTTGTGCTGTCTCCGGCGTTACCCGTGCCCATTCAGCGATTCGCAACCCGGCGACCCATACGATACCGCGCTCACATTCGATGATAGGCACGCGGTCGCGCCACGTCCGCGGGATTCCGGCATTAACGAATAGATCCTTCAACCGGGTATCGGTGTCCATACCGAGCGGTTGAAATCGATCTCCCTCGACCCGATTTCGCAACGTTGCCGCGCTCCCGATCGCATCGGCGGCGGCGTAGTGGAACGACTGTGAATCGGCGGTCAGATCGTCCGGCCGTTCAACCAGCTCCACCACCAGCGTTTTACCCCCGGAGAACTCCAGCCGTCCGGGAATAGATATCTCAATCGGTTCGATGGGCACCGGGTATGGCGAATCTTCCTGACCGACCGGCGCAAACATCACCGTATGGGATCGGGTCTCGAACCGGATTCCATGCGGGAGATCGATAGATCGGCCGGCGCCGGATTCGGCCAACCGGTCCATCTCGGTGATGTGGGATCGAAGCAGATCTATCGCTGTGCCTGCCGCCTCGACGAACGCACGTCGCAACAAAGAACGTCTGAGCGCCGGACGGGTGATCTGTAGCATTTTCCGGTCGAGCGTCACCGAGCTGGTTTCCGGGTCCGAGACGTCGAGGACGTGCTCCCACAACTCGTCCACAATCTCGTTCAGCGCTGCAAGTTCCTCTGCGGCCGTGTCAGACAGCCGGGTGATCGCATCGGCGACGCGCGGGTTGATCGCCTCTAGCTCGGGCATCACATTCAGTCGCAATCGATTTCGAGCGAAGGTCGTCGATTCGTTACTCACATCCATCCGGGGGACGATTCCGCGGTCACGGCAGTACTGCTCAGTGTCCTCACGCCGGAGCCTCAAAAGTGGCCGGATGATCGTTAGCGAGCCGCCGCCCCAGCGTTTCGGTGTCTGGGAGACGAGCCGCATTCCACGAACGCCGGCGAGTCCCGATCCGCGCACGATATGCAGAAGAACCGTCTCTGCCTGGTCGTCGAGCGTGTGGCCGGTGATCGCCGCCTGGGCGTCTTCACTCTGTGCTACCCGCCCCAGGAATCCGTAGCGAAGGCGACGTGCGGCGTCTTCTATCGACAGCCGATTATCCTTCGCATATGTGGCCACGTCAGCGCCGTCGCCGATGTATGTGAGTCCGCGGGCTTCGGCGGACGCACGGACATACTCTTCGTCCGCGTTCGACTCTGCGCCGCGCATCTGGTGATTGAAGTGGCATGCGATGATTCTGGGACCGCCCTCCGCGCCGATCGCCTGCATCGCATCGAGCGCCGTCATCGAGTCAGTGCCGCCGGATACAGCGATCAGGACAGACCGATCCGCGTCTACTGCGGCTTCACCCAACGCCGTATTTATGGCGTTCCTGACCGAAAGAACGTGTCCCGACGTTTCGGGCGTGCCAGTGCTCACAGGGTTGGCGCCACCTCTTGCGCGGTGACCCAGCGCCTTGCCCGGACACGCATAATCTTTTTACCGGTCATCTCGATAATCTGGAACCTGACCGGACCCGACCTGACTCGATCGCCGACCTTTGGCAGTCGCTGCAACTGATCAAGCAAGAAACCGGCGATCGTCTGATAGTCACCGTCCGGTATGCCGAGTTCCAGCCGGTCGTTGGCGTCCTCAATCGAGAGCGTTGCGTCAAGTTCATACGTGTTGGCATCAACCGTAATGAACCGGTCGTCAGGCTTGAGGCCTTCCTCGCCGGTCGCGCCGATGGCCTGTTCCAGGATCTTCGTTAGCGTGACAAGCCCGGCTATCCCACCGAATTCGTCGACCACAAGCGAGATCTTGTGTCCCGCTGCCTGCATGTCCTGGAACAGCTCGTCCTGCTTCTTGGTCTCGGGTACAAACAATGTTGTGCGCATCAGGCCGGTGACCGGCGCTCCGTCCTTGAGGTCGCCGACTGCGATAGATTGCAGGACGTCTTTCACCGAAAGGATGCCGACGACATCGTCGTGATCGTCGTCGAAAACCGGGAACCTCGTGTGCGGATCTTTGGCGTAGATCTCCATGAACCCGCCGACACTTGTGCCGAGCTCGATCCACTCGATCTCGTTGCGGGGGGTCATCACGTCCCTGACCTCTGACTCGCCGAAGCGGAAGATGTTCTCCAACATTTCTCCCTGGCTTTCGTCCACCGTGCCCTCCTCTTCACCGACGTCGATCAGCATGCGGAGTTCGCCTTCTGTGATGGTCGGCGTAGTCAGGGCGTCTTTGCCGCCGAGCATGTGCGTCAGTAGCCGCGGGACGAGCGTGAAGATCCACACGACCGGGCCCATGATGCCCATCAGTAACAGGACAGGTCGCGAGACTATGTGGGACCAGCGTTCCGCCCCAACCACGGCGACCGATTTCGGGGTGAGTTCCGCTGCAACGACCACGATTACGGTCGCCCCGAGGGTGGCGATGGCGACCACGCCCGCCGAGTTGCCCCAGAGGCTGATCACGAGCGCCGTGCCGACGGCCGTAATGATGATGTTCAGGGCGTTCCCGATGAGCAAAATTGTTCCGAAGAACTTGTTGTACTCGTCGGTGATCTGGACGATCGCCTCTGAGGACAGGTCGCCCTGTTCGGCACGGTGCCGGACCCTGAACCTGTTGACCGAGACTATTGCCGCTTCGGACGCGCTAATTAGAGCGCTGCCAATTACGGCAATCGCGATGATCAATATCGACAGAGTCATCCCGCGTGTTCTCCTTGTCAGCCATCGTTCCGGGGCATCCGGTGATGGCCTTATTACGAAGAGTTTATCTCAGCACGAATAAAGGCCCGTTCGTGAGAACGGGCCTTTAACTGCAAATTCGAGCCTCGTCAGGCTGGGAAACGTGTGTGCAAGGTCAGATCTAGTCCTTGGATTCTGAGGAATCGGACGGTTCAGAAACATCAGCCTTTGCCGATGCGAGAGCCGGGTCCGGCGGCGAGGCTTTTGCCGCCACGGCAGCGCGAATATCGGCATCGATTTCGGCCCTGATAGCCACTTCCCGCTTCAGGAACGTTCGGGAAGCCTCACGTCCCTGACCCAGGCGTGTATCTCCGTAAGAGAAGAA
>JAPYSM010000148.1 GCA_029936485.1 Dehalococcoidia bacterium | reverse complement strand
ACGTGCCGCCACCCGAGTGGAAGACCAAGCTCGAGGCAGTGATCACCCCGCTCGTGGAGGCACTTGCCGCTGCGTCCTCCTCCACGGAGGATCTGGCGTTCTTGACCAACGATCTCCAGACGGCCCTTGCGGCGTATGCAGCCGACCGAGCCTCAAGCCCTGAAGGCGGTTCTGAGGGTGAGGACGGCAGAGAGACTGTGGGTGACGATATTTCTCCCGGATCTGAAGAAGACGGATGGCTTGGGAAGGTCAAAGATTTCATGAGTGGGGACGGCAATTAATGTCGGACGGCTTTCTTCCTGAGTCTTGCATAGCGGAACGCGGCTAAAACGAAATGCCCTCTCAATGGCTTGAATTAAGCACCGAGGCTCCGGGGGAGTATGCAGAGCCTCTGACTCACCTGTTCGCACGCTACGGTGAAGGTGGGGTCGTTGTCGAAGAGGCTGGTGGCTTCAATCCGGACGAGGGCGAGACGCCACCGGTGAACGCGCCTGTGATTGTGAGAGCCTATCTTCCGATCGACGCCACAACGGACGACCGTCGTTCCAAAATTGATCTTGGATTGCGATTAATCTCCTACTTGCACCCCATTCCGCCTTTGCAAGAACGAATACTCGAAGATCGGGAATGGGAACTCCAGGAGTTCGAATCTGTTCGCGTGGGCAAGAGAATGGTGATCGCCCCAGAAGGCTCAAACTGGGACCGGAAGTCGGACGACATCGTGATCAAGCTAGATCCCGGGTTGGCGTTCGGGACCGGACACCATCCCACAACCCGGATGTGCATGCTTTATCTTGAGAAAACGATCTCCCAGGGTTGTAAGGTTCTTGATCTGGGTTGCGGTTCCGGGATACTGACCCTGGCTGCGTTCAAACTGGGTGCCGGGTCCGTGACCGGACTGGACATCGAGACCGATGCGATAAAGGCCAGCCACGATAACCTGGGCAAGAACGACCTCGAACAACGGGCCGATTTCCATCTTGGCAGCCTGCCGAACCCGATCATCCCGGACGGATCAATCGACGTGACTGTGGCCAACATTTCTGCCAACATCCTTACTGTGCTCGCACCGCACATACTGGCGACACTGGCGCGTGGTGGCGTGTTCGTTGGCTCGGGTTTGCTCGCCGAGCGTAAGGACGAGGTTGAAACGGCCTTTACAGAGGCGGGTGCCGAGTTCACCGATCTCACCATTTCAGGCGACTGGGCGGCTTTTTCCGCCGTGATGCGTTCCTGATCAGTTCCCGGAAACGTTTTGGGTAGGTCCATGCACCGGTTTTACCTGCCGGACGGTATGCCAGCAGAAGGCCCTGTCCGGTTTCCAAGAGACATCGCAAGGCAACTGTCGCGCGTGCTCAAGATGCGGGCCAGTGAAGAGATTGGCGTTTTTGACGGAAGCGGCACCGAGTGGACGATAGAACTTGATGACGTTTCCTCGCGGTTTGCTGAGGGACATGTCGTAGACGTCACCAGACCCAGCACCGAGCCTCGGGTCGATATCACGCTGTACCAATCGTTGATCGATGCGGCCCAGTTCGAACTCGTTTTACAGAAAGGTGTCGAACTGGGCGTGAAACGCTTCATTCCGCTGCTTACTGAAAGAGTGTCAGGGGCCGGAGCGACCGGGGCTTCTGAGGGCCGTCAGGCACGCTGGGCGAAGATCGTACAGGAGGCCGTCGAGCAGTCAGGTCGGGTGTTCGTGCCAGAAGTCGTCGCACCCGTTGCGATGGATGCCGCGTTCGCAGATCCGCCCACTGGGCTATTGATCGTGCCGTGGGAGGGGGAGCCCTCCAGCAGCCTGCGTGAAGTACTCAAGACTCAGGATGCGGGCTCTCATGACGCGATCAGCATCGTGATCGGGCCCAAAGGCGGGCTTACCGAGGCGGAGATCGAGTTTCTGAAGCAATGCGGAGCCCTGTCTGTGACACTTGGCACCCGGATTCTTCGTGCTGAGACGGCGGCCATTGCAACGGTAGCTGCGGTGATGTACGAACTCGGAGAGCTTGAAGCCCCTTGATATGTAGGAGAAAGCACATTCCCGGGTTCGTTAATGCGTCGACTCCGTCTCCGAAACGGGTGCACGTGTCATAAGTCCAGCGATCGCTGATTTTGGGTCTAGATCCCCGTCCAGCACGGCCATTGTCACTCTGGCGATCGGCATATCCACGCCGAGAGACTCTGCGACGGTAACCGCGGCGTGCGTCGTCTTTATGCCTTCTGCGACCTGGTCCATCCCGGCGACGATCTCGGCAGCTGAAAGACCCTTCGCCAGCTCCTGGCCCACGAACCGGTTCCGGGACAACCCGCTGTAACAGGAGGTGACCAGGTCGCCCATGCCAGATAGCCCGGCGAAGGTCTCCGCCCGTGCTCCCATCGCCACACCGAGGCGGGTGATTTCAGCGAGTCCTCGTGTCACGAAAGCCGACTTGCTGTTGTTCCCGAGGCCGTGGCCATCGATGAAACCTGCGCCGATGGTAATGATGTTCTTGAGTGCGCCTCCAAGTTCGACCCCGATCAGATCGGAGCTCGTGTAAACCCGGAATACGCTTGAGTTCAGGATGCTCTGGACCGTCGCTGCGGCTGACTCATTGGCATGCGCGACCGTTGTGGTCGCTGGCTTGCCCTCGGCGATCTCCAACGCCAGGTTCGGGCCAGAGAGCGCACCGACGTCGTTCCGCCCCAGCGCTGTCCCGACTAGCTGAGACATTCGCTGACCGGTGGCCTCGTCAATGCCCTTGGTGGCGCTGATAATGATCGCGTCACGGGATACGGATGAAGCGATCCTTGTTGCGTTTTCGGTGACCGACCAGGACGGTACAGCCTGCAACACCAGTTCGGCACGCCCAAAGGCCTCCGACGTGTCCGCGGTGACCTACAAGCCGGCCGTAAACTCGACTCTGGGCAGGAACCGATCATTCGTCCGGGTCGCCCTCAGAAGATCGGCATCGGCATCGGTTCGTGCCCATAAGGTGACGTCGTGGCCGGAGCGGCCAAGCAAAATAGCGAGGGTGGTGCCCCAGCTTGTCGTTCCTACAACTCCGACTTTTGCCATGTGGAGGTTCCTAGCTCTCGCGTGTACGGGCGCGGGTAGGTCTGCCAGGCTTCATCACCGGCTTTTCGGCGCCTGATATCAGGCGGCTGATGTTTTCCGTGTGCCTGATGAATATCACCAACGAACCGCCTACCGAGAAGACGGCGTATTCCATCGGCACCAGTCCGATTACACCGAGTATGACGATGGTGACGCTTCCGAGTGTGGTGCCGAACAGCGATCCGATCGAGACGTATTTCGTGATGGTAACCACGAGCCATCCTAAGGCGGTGATACCCGCTGCGATCGGCGACAGCGCGATCATTGCCCCCCAGCCCGTCATCACGCCTTTGCCGCCCCGGAAGCCTGAGAAGACGGGCCAACTGTGGCCGACGATGACGGCGACGCCAGCAAGCGCGAGCGCATATTCGTTGTTGTCCGTGGCTGCCCATGCGATGCCAACGGTCACGATGCCTTTGGCGATGTCGAGGAGCACGACGGAAGCGGCGGGGATCTTTCCAAGTGTCCTGTAGACGTTCGTGGAGCCGGTGCTGCCGCTTCCGTAGCGACGTATGTCCACGCCGCGAACCAGTTTCCCGACCAGTAATCCGGTCGGGAATGCGCCCAGTAAATAGGCGACGATCAAGGATCCCGCGAACAACACGGGTTCCATCAGGCTCCCCCTACGAACCGTAACCGTAACGGGCTGCCATCAAATCCGAAAGCGTCACGCAAACGGTTATCGAGATAACGACGATACGAGAAGTGTATCAAGTCCGGGTTTGCCATGTGGAAAGTGAACGTAGGAGGGCCGGTTCGTGTCTGGGCAACCTTGCGCAATCGTACACGTCGATACCCGCCCCTGGGCGGTGGGTGTGCGCCGAGTGCATCAATCACTACCCGTGTGAGATCGCCGGCCGCGATCTTTTTCGTCCACTCAAAGTAGGTCGCGACTGTGGCCTTCAAGAGCCGGTCCAGCCCGCGGCCGGTCAGTGCCGACGTGAACACGATCGAGGAGTTTGGGAGGAACTTGAAGCGATCCCGAATCTCTTCCCTCGCCTCTTCCTGGGTTAGCTTTAGTTCTCTCGAAAGGTCCCATTTGTTGACGACCACAACCAGACCACGCGCTGAATCGGCGGCGTACCCGCCCACGTGCAGGTCCTGAGCGGTGACGAACTCGGTCGCGTCCAGGACTATCAGCGTGGTGTGTGATCGTTCGATAGCCTGAATGGTCCGCAACGCACTGTATTTCTCTATGCCCTGTTCAGTCTTGCCGCGGCGTCTGAGTCCGGCTGTGTCGATGAACCTGAGGTCCATCTCCGTTCCACCGTCGACGTAGTGGTATCGGCTGTCGACCGAATCTCTTGTCGTTCCGGGTATGTCGCTCACCAGAGCCCGCTCTTCGCCGGTAAGCGCGTTCAGTAGCGCAGATTTGCCGACATTCGGGCGGCCGACGATGGAGATCCGGACATCTTTCCCGAACTCCTCCTCGTCTTCCCCGACCACGGTACTCATCACGGCTTCCATGAGATCCGCTATTCCTATGTTGTGATAGGCGCTGATTGGGATCGGATCGCCTAAATCCAGTTCGTATGCCTCGACCGCGTCCTGCTCCCGCTCGATGTTGTCTGCCTTGTTGGCGGCGACGATTACGGGCTTGTGGTACCGGCGGATTAGGTTTGCGGCGTCGCGGTCGGCGGTGGTCAGGCCCTGGCGCGTGTCGGTGACAAAGATCAGGGAGTCAGCTTCGTCCAGCGCTTTCAGGACCTGGGACTGCATGTCAGGCCAGAAGATGTCTTCACTGTTGCCTTCGATACCGGCGGTATCCACCAGAATGTAAGGCTCTTCTTCCCACTTGGCGTCTGCGGAGACCCGATCGCGAGTCGTTCCGGCGATATCGCTGACCACGGCAATGCGCTCACCGGCGAGCCGGTTAAACAGTGTGGATTTGCCGACGTTTGGCCGGCCCACTATGGCGATTACCGGGATTGCCACGGCATCAGGCTCCGGAGAACAGGAAGTGTAGAAGGCCGGCCTGCGCGTGAAGACGGTTTTCGGCCTGGTCGAACGCAATCGACCTTGGATCTGTCAACAGACCATCCGAGATCTCTTCGCCCGGGTGCGCCGGTAGGTCGTGCATGAATCGGACTCCTGACGGGGCGTTATCCAGCAGCGCCGGATTTACCTGGTAGCCCTTGAATGCCTCGAGGCGGATTCTGGTTTCCTCTTCCTGCCCCATGCTTGTCCACACGTCCGTATAAACGATATCGGCATCGCTGACCGCATCTAGGGGATCGCTGACCAACTTCAGGCTTCCGCC
>JAPYSM010000147.1 GCA_029936485.1 Dehalococcoidia bacterium | reverse complement strand
ACACACACCGTTACATGCCGAACCCTGGATTCCCGGAAGTACGCGCCGCCGTCGCGGAAAGCCTCGCCCGGGAGTCCGGCGCTGCTCTGAAGGGCGGCGACATTATCATGACCAACGGCGCGAGCAGCTCGTTAAATACCATCCTCCGGTCGCTGTTGGATCCGGGCGACGAGGTGGTGATCCTGACGCCTTTCTTTGTGGAGTACGTTTACTACGTAAGCCACAACAACGGCGTTCACAAGCTTGTGGGGTTCAAGGATGGCTTCATGCCGGATATGGACGATCTTGAGGCCAAGATTTCACCACGTACCAGGGCCGTCATGATGAACTCCCCGAACAACCCAACCGGCGTGATATATCCGGAATCTGTAGTTGCCGAAATCGGCAAACGGATCGGCGACGCAGAGCGGAGGTTGGGAACCGAGATTGCCCTGATCACGGACGAGCCTTACCGCAAGTTGATCTACACGGACGAAACTTACCCCTTCGTGTTCAAGCATCATCCGCGGACAATCGTCGCATCCTCACACTCTAAGGATCTGGGCCTGGCCGGAGAACGCATCGGCTACATCGCCATCAACCCAGACTACCCGGACAAGGGCGAGATGATGGAGGCCATGGTGTTCTCACTGCGAACGCTCGGGTTCGTAAACGCCCCGGCACTGATGCAACGCCTGGTCGCCGGGCTCCAGGACGTCACGGTGGACGTGTCCGAGTACCGTAAGAAACGTGATTTCATTTACGACGCGCTAACCGAGATCGGTTACGACGTCGTGAAGCCGGGTGGCGCGTTCTACCTGTTCCCGAAGTCCCCGCTTGAGGACGATGTGGAGTTTGTAAGGACGCTCCAGGAGAAGATGGTCCTGGTGGTACCGGGCAGCGGATTCGGCGGTCCGGGCTACTTCCGACTGTCGTTCTCCGTGCCGGACCGAGTGCTGGAGGGTTCTCTCAACGGCTTCAGAGAAGCGCTTGCGGAGGTGCGGGCCCAGTAACGGAGGTGTCTGTTACTGCACAGGGGCCGTACAGTAACCCGCCCGCAGGTCGATCCCAATCGAGCCGATCATCCTTGAGATAACACCTTGACGGAGGGCCCACCATGAGGCTCTCGAAGGATGGGGATGTATCACTACGTGCTCCCGGCTTCCACGAACGGATTGCGATCGGTTCGTGCACCCTCATCCTAGCCCTCTTTCGGCGGGGACAGGGGCGATCCATACGCCCGATTCGTCGCACGACCTCAAAGGTGGTGTTGGCTTTACCGTATCGTGAGGTGGGCACCTACTCCGGGTACTTGCGCTGCAACTTTTTGTGATCAACCCGTCCTTCCATGTCGTTGGCAATCGCGACGTTGCATTCCACCTCGTCCACGGTCCGCATGCCTACGAGAGCCACGTTAACAAGAGGATTGGACAGTACGAACTGTAAGAGAGATGGCGTGAAGTCGAAATCATCGTTCGGCCTCACGGTATTAACCCATTTTTGGAAGATACCTGAGGTCAGGGTACGCATCGTCACAACACCCACGCCCATCTCTCGGGCCTCGAACAGGCTGCCAAAGGGGCGCGTCCATTCAGCCGGGTGCTGGTGGAGCAGGTTGTAGTTGATCTGCATCACGTCAAAGCGACCCAAATCGATGAACCGGAAGACGGCGGCGTTATTGTCCTCGCTTGTAAACCCGACGAAGCGCGTCAAACCCTCGTTTTTAAGCTGTTCTAGTTGTTCCAACATCCCGTCGATCACGAGGATCGCGTCAGCTTGATCCGATGTGTACGAGTTGCCGTGGATCTGGACGAGGTCGACATGGTCGGTACGGAGTAACTTGAGGCTTTCCTCCACGGACGCTCTGGCATCCTCAACATCCAGCGAGACTTTGGTCGCAATGAAAACGCCCTCTCGGGCACCCTCCAGCGCTTCGCCGTAGATCGACTCCCCTGCTCCGTCTCCATAACCTGGCGCGGTGTCGAAGTAAGTGACACCCAGTTCAACAGCTCGCTTAATCGCCGACACAACGCCTTCGCGGTCGGTATCACGTGCTGGGTCGTAATCGTCCAGATACTGGGCCAGTCCCGCAGGCGCGCCGCCAAAGCCCAGTCGACTGACCTGCACGCCTGTGCTTCCGAGTTGCGTCGTCTCCAATGGGGCCTGCTTTCGTTTTGATTGGCGATCGAGTTGATTTTCGGTCCATCGATCGCAGCAATCAGGTCATCGCGTCAGCGGTTCTTTCAGACCTGACCCGGTGATCGGGACCAACACATGGGCGTCCTCGGAGATCGCGCCATTTGCGACCATCCCCTCCAGTCCGGCAAATGCCGCTGCGGAGGTTGCCTCGCAAAAAATGCCTGCTTCAGCAGACAGTCGGTGCTGCCAGCGCAGCATCGTGTCGTCATCAACAGCGATGGCAGATCCGTCGGATAGTCTGATCACGTCCACGCACTGCTGCAGGCGAGGCGGTTGTGATACGGAGATTCCGCTTGCGACGGTCTTTAGTTCGGCATCAAACCCCCATTCCTGGTCGTTCAATGCGGCCACTAGTGGGCGCACCGCTGAAGCCTGCACAGCATGGAGGGCCGGGGCCGAACTGATCCGTTCAGACGCTCTCAACTCCTCAAATCCTTTGAACATGCCGATCAATAGCGAGCCGTTGCCAACCGGGACGACGATGTCAGTGATCGAGGCGGCATCGGAACCCACTATCTCGTAGGAGAACGACTTCATTCCTTCAAGGAAGTAAGGGCTCAAGTTGTGAGATAGATACGGCAGAGAGTGCTCCGCCACGTATGACACAGCGGCTTGTGTGGCCGCCTGTCGTGGGCCGGACGTCGGGTGCAGGATCGCTCCGAATATTCCAATCTGATCGACCTTACCCTGAGCAGCGCTATCCGGGAAAAAGACGTGCGCTGTAATCCCCGCAGCAGCGGCGTACGCCGATAAAGATGCGCCGGCGTTGCCGGACGAGTCTTCCACGAATTCTGTAACCCCGGCCTCCAGCGCGGCAGAAACCAGCACGGCAGACCCGCGGTCTTTGAACGATCCGGTCGGTGCCATCATCTCCAGTTTGGCCCACAGTCCCCGGATGCCAAGCGACCGAGCTATCGACGGCAAAGCCACCAGCGGCGTGTTGCCTTCTCCCAGCGACATCCTTTCGGAGATCCGGGCAAGTGGGAGGCGAGGCGAGTATTCGTCGGCCGGTTCGTCATAGGACACGTCCATCACCGAGCTGCACGACACACAGGCGAGGTCGGTGATCCGGGCCGGTTGTGTTGCACCACACGAGACGCATTGAAAATCAAACAACATTGGCATCAAACGAGTGGATTGAAGCGGGCGTCGGAGTTGGCCGGGCCGCCGCTCAGACCTGCCGGGACCCCATCGGCTCTCCAGCAAGCAGCGCCGGTCATCAGGCCACGTTCATGGTCAATCACAATCCCGTTCATGCCTCCGGCGACGTTGGCGACACGCACCACGGGATGGCCAAGCCCGTACATCCCGGAGCTCGGCCCCTCACCGAACCCTTGTTCAAGCTCGACCTCCTGTCCCTGCGTCCACAAACGCGGTGCTTCTACCGCTTCCTGAAGGGTCATTCCGTGATCGATCACGTTCATGATCGCCTGCATGACCGATCCGAAGATGCGAACTCCACCCGGAGTGCCGATACCGAGGAAGGGTTTGCCGTCCCGGCTGACGATGGCAGGCGACATGCTGCTTACAACCCGTTTGTTAGGCAGCACCGAGTTCGGGTTTCCGGGGTGCGGGTCGAACATGGCCTGCGTATTGTTGAGCAGGATGCCGGTGCCAGGGACGGTTACCTTGGAACCAAATACCTCGTTAATGGTCTGCGTCATGGAGACCATGTTGCCCTCGTCGTCGGCGGTGGTCAGGTGCGTAGTGTTTTCGGATTCAGAGGTCCGCGTACCAGCACGCTGTTCGCTGGCACGCGACGCGTGTATCTCTGCAGCCCGCTGACTTGCGTAATCCTTGGAGGTCATCCAGTCGAGCGGTATCTCCATGGTGGCCGGGTCGCCGAGATACTCAAATCTGTCTGCAAAGGCGATCTTGAGTGACTCGGCGATAAGGTGCAGACCCTGCCGGGTTCCGAAACCCTGGCCTGCGACATCGAAGTTCTCAAGAATGTTTAGCATCTCGATGATGAGCGTAATGCCGGTATTGCCGGGCGGCGGGCCAGATATTTCAAAGCCCCGGTAGGTTCCGCGAACGGGATCCTTTCTAAGGGTGTTGTAGTCCCGGAGATCGTCGATAGTGATCAACCCGCCGTTGCGCTTCATGTCTTCAGCGATGGCATGTCCCAGAGGGCCGTCATACAGCGCAGCGGCTCCGCCGGCAGCGATGGCCTTCAAGGATTCTGCGTAGTCACGCCGGACGATGCTCTGCCCAGGCGCGGGTGGCAAACCTCCCGGCAAGAATATCGCCGCCGTCGCTGGAAATTTTCTGAGGTCTTCCTGGTTCTCTGTGATGAGCCGTATCAGGTACTCGGACGCTGGGAATCCGCTTGCGGCGTACCTAATCGCCGGGGCGATTACAGTCTCCCAACTGAGCTTGCCGTACCCGGAGTGCAGTTCGTCCCATGCCTTTAAATTGCCAGGAACACCGACAGCGAGGTAGCCAACCTGGCTCTCCCGATCCTCGGTGAGTAGGTAGCCGGGCCAGCTATCGGAGACCGCCCGGTACATGTCCGGAGTTGCAGCCGAAGGAGCGAGCGTGTAGTTGTCGATGCAGACCGATTCGCCGTCGGCGGTACGCAGGTTGATGTACCCGCCCCCAAATGGCCCGACCATCATGGGTTCGACGACACTGAGGGCGAACACGGCGCCTATTGCGGCGTCTACAGCGTTGCCGCCCATGGACAGCATTTCAAGCCCGGCCGCTGATCCCATCGGGTGATTGGTTACGACCATCCCGCGTGATGCGACGGCAGACTGCTTGAAGGTCTGGAAGGACGTGCCGGCGTTGGTGCGCCAGTCGGTGATGTTGTTCAACTTGACGATTTCCTGCGATTTGGTGAGGCGTAATCGATGAGCGAGATCGGCAGATTATATGGCCCGCGAGTCCAGTATTCGGCCTTTCCGAAGACATGATTGAGGTCGAGAGCCCGCTCACTGGTCCGCCCACGATAAGTTATCCAGAACCTAGCGGTAGCGGTGTGCAAGACATTCCATGGTGCTCGCTGCCATACAGCGTAAAGATTCTTCGCCGCAGGTTCCTCAAAATGACCTGTTCCCGATGACTTGAAGACATAACCTCTGAGTCCGGGTTGCCTCATCTACAGAGCGGGCGTACCTTACGGGCGCTTCTCTATTCATGAACCAACCCCCGTCTGGAGCCGTTCCATTGGATCAACCCAACCGAGTTGTCGCGGCAATGCGCGAAGGCCGAAAAGCGTACGGATTCCAGCTGACCTTCCCCGCTCCCC
>JAPYSM010000146.1 GCA_029936485.1 Dehalococcoidia bacterium | reverse complement strand
TACGGTCGGTATGGATATCGCCGCATCACCGCCCTGCTACGGGCCGATGGTTGGCTTGTGAACCACAAGCGGGTAGAGCGGATCTGGCGACAGGAAGGGTTGAAGGTGCCAGCCCGTCAGCCCAAACGTGGACGGCTGTGGTTTAACGACGGCTCCTGCATCCGCTTACGACCCGAGTATCGCAACCATGTGTGGGCCTATGATTTTGTCTTCGACAGGACGGGTGATGGTCGGCAGTTGAAATTCCTGACGGTGGTGGATGAATACAGCCGGCAGTGTCTGGCTATCGACGTAGATCGTAAGCAGACATCCCGGGAGGTGCTACGAACGCTGGCCAAGTTGATGTTGAGGTATGGTGTCCCGAAGCACATCCGGTCAGACAATGGGCCCGAGTTTGTGGCCAGGGCGGTGCGATCATGGCTGGCAAGACTGGGTGTGCAAACCCTGTTTATCGAGCCGGGCAGTCCCTGGGAGAACGGCTACATCGAAAGCTTCAATGGTAAACTCAGAGATGAACTACTTAACGGTGAGGTCTTTTCCAGTGTGCCGGAGGCAAAAGTGTTGACCGACGCTTGGAGGCAGCACTACAATCACCATCGACCTCACAGCGCATTGGGTTATCGGCCACCTGCACCGGTGGTCATCAAACCGAAATTCGCAGCCACATCCTAACTCTGGATGTGGATACATATGTGGGGGCAGGTCAGATCAGGTCAACGACGAGCCGTTCCACCGTTGGTTCATGTGCGCCACACCTGATTGGGATCCGGACTTCGTCCGCCTTCTGGACTCACTGAGCAAGCGATCAGGGCATCGCCAGATTACGGAAACTTCAACCAGAGGAGGTCTGTGAATTGTCAGCATCCATCCAGAAAATGCCGAGTATCACCGCCACGAAGATCGAGGCGCCACCGGAGTGGGCCCTGATCGAACGCAAGCTCATCGCGCTCATGGAGAAGGGGGCCACCATGATGAGCGGCAAATATGCCGAGCGCAGCGGCGCCTGGTATTGGTACGACGACCTGGACGACTACTACGAACGCTCCTACAACTGGTGTCTGCTCTACAACATGGGTGGCGGCGAGCATCTCGTCGATCTGGCGCTGAAGCACTGGAATGCGACGACGCGGCTGTTCGACGACCGCGACAACAACCGCGGCAACTGTCTCGACTACACCAAGGGCAAGAGCACGCCGAAGAGGCTTCGCCACAGCCTGCACAACGAGTATTTCAGTCTCGCCAACCCCGGCAACGCCGAGTGGCACCACATGGGCGAGGGCAACATGGCGTTCTACGACCTGGCCCTCGGCGATCCGACGATCTCCGAAAACGCGCGCCGGGCGCAGCGCTTTGCCGCCATGTTCATCGGCGAGGACGAGGAGGCGCCCAACTACGACCCGGTGCACAAGATCATCCGCTCTCCCATCCACAGCAGCCAGGGGCCCTGGTCGGGGGCGGATGTCGAAGACGCCAAGACCTTTCTGCTGGGTGGCCACGCGCGCGACAACCCCAACTGGGTGCCCAAGACGATGGGTGTGCGCGCCTCCCTCTACCCGGCCGTTGTGGAACTGGAACCGAACTGGTGGGAGAACCCCGAGCGCGCCGACGAGATCGTGGCGCTGTTCAACAAGATCGTCATGGGCAGCGACTCGGCGCTGAATCTTGCGGCCACGGGGCTGGTGACCAACGCCTACCTCTACACCGGCGACGAGAAGTACAAACGCTGGGTCCTGGAATACGTCGAAGCCTGGATGGACCGGATCGAGCAGAACGACGGTATCATTCCCGACAACGTCGGACCCACCGGCAAGCCGGGCGAGCTTCGCGACGGGGTGTGGTGGGGTACGCTCTACGGCTGGAACAGCTACGTCGGTTGGAGCCACATCTTCCACTCCATCGCCATCGCCTCGGAGTGCGCCCTGTTGCTGACCGGCGACGATCGCTATCTCGACCTGCTGCGGTCGCAGGTCAAGGTGCTGCTGGACAACTCGATCACCGATGAGAACGGCGCGTTGCTGGTGCCGAATCGGGCCACGCCCGACGGCTTTGTCCACGCTCACGTGGAGCCGAACAAGTGGGACGCCACCTCGTCGACGACCCTGCGTCTGTACGAGCTGGCGCACCTGTACCACGCGTCGATGAGTCAACAGGATTACGATCTGATCGCGCGGGTGCGCGCCGGCGACGTGGAGCGGGACTGGAACGAGGAGAAAATCGGCGCCTCGAGAGCCGAGTGGGACAGCGAATACAGTCGCTTCCAGTACTACGACGGCAAGAATCCGAATTGGCCGCAGAAGGCGCTGGCGCTGCAATATCAGCAGGCTCTCGACGCCTACCACAAGATGGAGGCCGATGACCGTTCAGTTGCCCAAATCATCGCCGACAACCAGGAACCGACGAACCCGGTATTCACCAAGGTGCTCACGCAGGTCATATTCGGTTCGCCACAGTACATGTATCACGGCGGTCTGTTGCGCGCCACGGTCCGCTACTTTGACGCCGATCGCATGCGCCCCGGTCTGCCGCCGGATGTCGCCGCCCTGGTGGACGAGTTGCGTCCGGACGGCGCCGGTGTGCAGCTCGTCAACACGAGCAGGGAAGAAACACGGCGGCTCATCGTGCAGGCGGGAGCCTTCGGTGAGCACGACTTCACTGAAGTGACGTTCGGCGACGACGGCGATCACACGACGGTGGAGGTGAAGGGGAAGTACTTCCTCGTCGAACTGCCGCCTTCCACATCCCTTCGCGTCGATGCCGGCATGCGGCGGTTCGTCAACCAGCCCAGCTACGCCTTCCCCTGGCACGGCGGCGACAACCCCATACCGTTCCCATAGGTCCAGAACTATGATGGATATGACGGCAAGGCGGGTGGATTTCGTTGAGGGCGCGGTGGGAGCGCGCAAGCGGCTGGTGGGCAGCATGCGCCAGGCGGGGATCGTGGCGGCCGCCGGCATCGTCGCCCTGGGGTGCATGATCGAGCGCCTCGCCGAGGATGGCCGGCGGGCACGTGTCCTGTGCCAGGAGTTGGGACAGATCGACGGCGTTGCCGCCAGCCAGGCGCCGCGATCCGCCGGCGCGGCCGAAACCGACCGTCTACAACCTTATCCGGGAGCTGGAGGCCGACAACGCCGTGCTGCGGGCAGGGAACTGAATGGCGGATGAGATTGGAGGCAATATGAGCTGGTACCAGGTCGACCGACCCGGAGACGACCCCGAACCGACTACGGACTGGTCCCTGTTTCCGCAGGGGTACGGCCTTCTGTTGAACGAGCGGCTGATGTTTCCGGAGGACCTCTCCCTGTGGAAGATGAAGATCGACACGCGGCGCCAGCTGTTTGTCGACGACCATGTCCTGGCACACGTGGAGAATCTGAAACGGGAGTTCCACAGCCCACGGGACCATCCCGCCAATCCGATCCTGCGCGAGGGCTGGCCCAGATACATCTGCCCGGACCCAGAACACGGCTACCGCATGTACTACAATTCACGCGGCTGGTACCTGCGGGTTGCGTATTCGGCCGACGGATTGAACTGGGAGTACCCCACCCTCGACCTGTGCGATGTCAAGGGAGATGAAGCCTGGGAAGGGGGTCCGGACAACGTCGTCATGGTGGGGGAGATTCACGGTCTGTTCTTCGAACCCGAAGATCCGGATCCCGAGCAGCGCTGGAAAGCCATCGTGAAGAAGCGTGACGCGGCCAGGCAGGTGAGGTGGCCTCACCTGAAACGGGAGGGGCCGCTCTCGCAGTCATCCCTGTCACTGTGTACGTCGCCGGATGGGCTGCGGTGGAGCCACAAGGCCGACACATCCATCCTGAGAGCGTCGGCGGCCTTCCGGCCTCCCGAGGAGCGGCCCCTCGGAGTGGGGGACGTACTCATGGTCAGGTGGGATCCCCGATTGCGCACCTACGTGGCCAACACCAAGCACGGGATCGACCCGGACATGCGGATGACGCCCGTGCACGGGTACGGACGGGCGGTGGCAGCCTGCGAGAGCGACGACCTCATCCACTGGTCGAGTCCGCGAATCTACGCCTATCCCGACGCCGACGACGCCAGGATCCCCGGCATGTTCGGCATCTACGAGGCGGACGGGTTTCCCTACGAGAGCATGTGGCTCAACTGCCTGTCGATGACGATCAGCCGCCCGGCCACGAGGGAGGAGAGCGAGAAGCTGTCACCGACGCGCCCTTACTTCAAGCGCAACTGGATTCGCCTGGGAGGCAGCAGGGACGGGCGGCACTGGTACTACCTGGGTGACAGGCGGCCGTTCATCCCGCTGGGAGATGAGGACAGCTGGAAGCCGCACTACATCCGCATGGCCAACCTGCACACCGTGGGCGGGCCGGTGGTTCGAGGGGACGAACTTTGGTTCTATCACCGGGGAACGAACCTGGACGGAACCAAGGACACCTGGCGATGGGCGGGCGGCGTGGCCGTGCTGCGCCGCGACGGCTTTGCCTCGCTGGACGCCGGTGTGGAACCGGGTATGGCGATCACCAGGCCGCTGGTGTTCGAGGGCAGCGCTGGGGAGCTATTCGTGAACGCGGACGTAGGCACTGAAGGATACGTGCGGGTTGCGGTCCTCGATGAAGACGGGGATTCGCTCGACGGATACGGCGAAGCAGACTGCTGTCCGGTGTTCCGGGATTCTACGCGCAGTCGCGTCGGCTGGAGCCAGAAAGAGAATCTGGGCCAGCTGAAGGACGGTTACATCCGACTGGCGTTCCACCTGAAGAACGCCCGGCTCTACGCCTTCTGGATCGAGTGATCGACGAAGGCGCGTGGGCATAGACAGGGTGGCAGAAACTCGATGGCGGTTAATCCGGACATCAAAGATCTATTTGCTGTATTGAACGCCGCAGGCGCTAAGTACCTGCTCGTGGGTGGTTATGCCGTCGCCTTCCACGCGCAGACCGTCGGCCCTCGTGCCTCCGATGTTGAGCGGGACGACGGGTCCGCGCAGCCGGCTGGCGACGGACGGTCCGGGGCGCCATGAGCGATCTCCTGGACAGGTATCCTGGATGGGCTACAGACGAATGTTTATCTATCTCCCGCAGGCGACAACGAGCAGGGCTGCTGGCATTGGCGATCACGAAACCCTTGACCGGACAAGCGATAGTACCCCTTTATACGGACTAGCGTCCTAGGTCGCTTCAGCCGGCAGCGATGATAGGGCGTTCACATCTGGCCGTTCTTGATTGTAGCTGATTTTGACCTCTTGGTTAATCTATTGACCTTTTGGGGGAAAATCGGTTCCATGAGGTCTGAAATAAAGGGAGGAGATACGTATGTATGGAATGGTGAACCAAGCGGTACGGGGTTTGGTGTTGGAGCAGTTCGGTCCTGATGCGTGGAAAAATATTCACGAAAAGGCGGGCGCCGCAGAGAATTTTTTGCCCTGACTGCAACGAAAGTCGGACCGTGGCCTTTTCGTGCAAGGGCCGCGGC
>JAPYSM010000145.1 GCA_029936485.1 Dehalococcoidia bacterium | reverse complement strand
GAATCGATCGTGTTCACGCGGACAGAAAACAGTGTCTTTAGCCTCTGGTACCAGTCGTACGTGGCTGAGATAGAACAGAAAGTGATGCCGGTATCGGTGCCTCACATCGTGTTCGACTGGTACTGGGATGATCTTGAGATTCAGTTCCCCGAAAGGATGCCGACAAACCGCCCTGAAAGCATGCAGGACCGGGTACTGGCCATAATCGACCATAACCTCGGCATCAATCAGCTTTACGAAGCTGACGCAGGTATGACCGCCCTGCCGGGTTTGCGGCTCGTCGAGGACGGGATCCTGTTCAGGATTGAACCCGAGTAACTAGAGCTCCAAACGTGCCAAAAGATTTTGTGCCCTGACGACGGTCGGGCGATCAATCATCTTTCCGTCCAAGGATGTAGCGCCGCTGCCCTGTTTTTCCGCCTCATCTGCGGCGGCCACGATTCTTCTGGCGTTCGTTATCTCTTCTTCCTGTGGAGTAAAGGCGTTGTTAATGATGTCGAGTTGCGCCGGATGAATCGCACACTTCCCATCAAACCCCATCGATCGTGCCACAGCTGCTTCACGGGCAAGACCTTCCGAATCCCTGAAAGCGACGTAGGGCGTGTCCAGCGCGCCTACTCTGGCTGAGACTGCTGCTGCGATGATTTCGCCCCGTGCGTGGGCCACAGAAGGGCCGTTGGGGTCGTCCGAGGAGGTGGAGGCCGCCCACCCGCCAAGGTCTTTCGCTATCCCGACATCCGCCGAGAAGTCTTCTGCGCCGAAACATACAGCTGCAATGCGTGGCGAGGCGCTACAGACTTCGTATGCATGCGCTATCGCACGGGCGGTCTCAATCCACGGGTAGATGGAGATTATTCCGGGTTGAAGTCCGTTACGACGCTCCGAGCCAGTGATTATTGAGTCGATGCGTCGCACATCGCCGGCGCTTCGCACTTTACCGACCGATACGCCGACAATCAGTGGCCCAATCACGGCCTCAAGGTCTTCGTCGAATAGACCGGTATCAAGTGAGTTCAATCGAGGTATTACGGGTGTGCCGCCACACCCCAGCTTCTCCAGGTTGGCAGCAATATCACGGCGTGCTGCCGTTTTTTCGCCGAACGGCACTGCGTCTTCCATGTCTGGGAAAATAGCGCCGGCCGGCGCAATAGCAGCTTTCTCGAACATATTCGGCCTGTTTCCGGGCACGAATAGGACACTTTTCGGAACTAGCCGCATGGATCACATACTCCGGGGCGCTTGTTACAGGTCATATCACTGGTTCCGGAAGCCCAGTAGACGGCTGGATGGCGATAATGGTTGCCTCAATGGCTTCAAGCGCGTCCCCAGAACGAAAGCGGGCAGATTCCAGTCATGGTTGTCTGGCACACAAGTGAACCACATCCAACAAACATAAAGGTGCGAACGATTATCGAGTTCATCACATGTCACTCCGTATCGAGATAATCGCCGTCCCGGGCCTTCCGGAAGTGGTTGAGGGCGATAATCTTTCGAACATGATCTATGACGCCGTCCGGGGCCAGGGCGCCGATCTTGAAGACGGAGACGTGGTCGTGGTAGCGCAGAAAATAGTGTCAAAGTCTGAAGGCGCGGTCGTTGACTTGAAGACGGTCACACCGTCAAAACAGGCGCATGAGTTGGCTGAGGCGGTAAAGAAGGATCCGAGGCTTGTCGAGGTCATTCTTCAACAGTCCGCACAGATCGTTCGGACTGCGCCGGGAGTTTTGATCACCGAGACGATTCACGGCCTCGTGTGTGCAAATTCCGGGGTCGATAGTTCTAACTCCGCGCAGGATGATCAGGTGATTATCCTGCCTCCGGATCCGGACAAATCAGCGCGCGAACTTAAGTCAGGGCTAGAAAAACGCTCTGGCGTTCGTATCGGGATCGTCGTCTCTGACTCGTTTGGGAGACCCTGGCGTGAGGGCAGCACAAACATCGCAGTTGGCATCGCCGGCTTCGAGCCACTGGAAGACGCGCGGGGTCGAGGGGATGACCACGGCCGGGTGTTGCACGCCACGGTTGTGGCCGTTGCAGATGAACTGGCGTCCGCCGCCCAGCTCGTGATGGGGGAGTTTGGAGGCGTGCCAGCGGCGATAGTCCGGGGGGCGCAGATTACCAGTTCTGCCTCAGCGGACGCGGGACTACTCCAGCGCAGCCCGAAGACAGATTTGTTCCGTTAGGGACCCGTCGGAGGCCTAGGATCCGTAAGGAATCAGCTGGGGTCTTTGGCGGCCTTTGCCTTCTTTGCTTCGGCGGCTTTGGCGGCGGCCTTTGCAGCGATCGCCTTCGCGGCTCCCGCTTTTCCGGAACGAGCCGTCCAAGATGGAGTGTATTCGTATGAGTTACGGAACTCGCGCTTCATACCGCAGACGGTGCATGATCCATCACTGGTCGGCCCGTTCGGGGGATCGATGAGCCACGCGTGCTTGCAATCGGATTCCGGCTCTTCGGCGACCTCATCGACGACCACATCCATGACCGCGGTGGCCGTCGCTGCGGCGACTTTCGCCTTCGCTGCCACTTTCGTTGCTTTTGCAGCAGTTTTGCTTTTCGCTGCTGATTTGCTCACGGTCTTGCCGGAAGTGGATGCGGACTTCTTTGTCGCCAATGGGCGTTCCTCCCAGCTGATATGTCCACCTTGATCAGGTGGGTATCCCGCAATCGTCCGTTTCGGGACGTGTCAGGTGCAAAAAAAGGCCCGATATCTCACGCACATGGACCCGTGGCCAGCGCTTGATTCTAACAGGTTTTACGAGGAGTCACTCCTCTGGACCGAATACCCGTATCCCCCACAGTTAAATTAGCTGCTCGGGCCCTGTCTGCGGTCTACGACTACGTGGTTATCTAGCTTTACTTGAACGTAACCTGGGCGCCCGTAATTCTTGGACGATCACATTGGCTGTATTAGTCAATTTACGGACTTAATTTAAGGACACTTCGTAAACGTCTTATGCCTTCATCATCGAACAGAGGTGAGCGAAGATAAGGACAAGGCAGAGTTCAGCTTGATGAGTTGCAAGTTCCGATCCGTAGCGGTAAATACTCGATCTCTATGCGCATACGTTATCGCCGTTATCGAGGCCGCCTCCGTTTCTCCGATCGAACGAATTGCCTGCCTTACGAGCGGTGACCACGTTTGTAAATACCTGATCGGTGGCGGAATCAGGAGCAAAGTCTCCGCGAGCTAGGTGATCGGCGTGAGCCCATCGAGGTGCGCAGTCTGATTGAAACTCATCAGCGTGGCCGGGCCATTACCTGCGCCCACAACACTGACGCCACAGTTTGAGAAGTGGAACCGCCCGAGCGCGGTTTGAGGCAGACCCAGCAGGACGATCATCAAACATTTGAGCGAGCCGCCGTGCGCCACAATAGCCACGTCACCTTCCGCATCGAGTACGGCCGTCTCATCTAAGAAGTGCCTGGCTCTTTCGATCACATCGCCCATCGATTCGCCGCCCGGGGGACAGAAGTCCGGATCGCCAGACGATAATCTTTGTCTCCCCAGCGGATCAATTCCGCCAATGTCATCCCAGAGCTGACCTTCCCATTCACCAAAGTCAATTTCTCGTATGGTTTGAGACAGTTGAATGGGAGCACCAATGGCATCCGCCGTCCGAGCACACCTCACTAGGTCACTCGACCAGATCGTTTGCACAACAAAATTGTCGCGAACGAATCGCCCCAACATCTCAGCTTGCGCTAACCCACGCTCGTTCAACGGTTCATCGTGATGGCCCTGGGCGCGCCCAGTGACATTCCAATCGGTCTCTCCATGGCGAACAAGGATCAATCTCGTCATTTAGTAACTCAAGCGCCAACTATGAGGTCGGCGTCCTACTTGCGTGCTTTGGGTCTCGGTTTGGAATTCTAGTCGGACCAATAATCCCAGAACCAGTTCTCCCAAAAAATAATCATTTATGGCCTTGCTGCGCAAAAAGACATGCTGAAATCAATGTTGACAATACATAACAGGTGTTTAACAATGCTGTCTATGTCCAACATCATAATCACCAAGATGAATATAGACATCATTAGTCGAGATTTAGTAAACACCTATGTCTCACTGTCGATTCGTTATGACGCGCAGGGTAATCACTCGGCCAAAACCATGGCTTTTGACTGGTAGCTGCACGACAATAACGTGTCGGAATTGGCCGCAAGGCACGCGGATCGGGTTACCCGGAGGATCCAAAATTGGCAACTGGTTCGAACATTATCGAGGCACAGAACATATATAAAACGTATCGATCACGGAGCGTCGTCGTAGAGGCTCTAAAAGGAGTCAGCCTATCGGTGGCGGCCGGTGAGATGATCGCAATCATGGGGCCGAGCGGTTGCGGAAAGACCACTTTACTTAACTGCATATCCGGGTTGGATGCTGTGGATGAAGGGGAGATTGTTATCGATCACAAATCCCTGAAGGGGATGTCCGATGACGCCCTAAGTGAATACAGGGCGAGGTCCATGGGTTTCGTCTTTCAGGCATTCAACCTTCTTCCAGTCCTATCCGCTCGCGAGAACGTGGAGCTTCCCCTTGTGCTTGCAGGGGTCAAGGCAAACGCAGCCCGTGAGAAGGCAATGGAGAAACTTAGACAGGTCGGGCTGGTTGACTGGGCGGATCACAATCCAAATGAATTGTCCGGCGGCCAAATACAGCGTGTCGCCATTGCACGCGCACTGGCAAACGACCCAGCGATCGTCTGGGCGGACGAACCGACGGGGAACCTGGATTCCGAGAACACCGTACAGATCATGGATCTGCTCTGCGATCTAAACGAGTCACAGGGCCAGACATTTGTCCTAGTCACACATACACCGGAAGTCGGCAGCCGAACGCACCGCATCGTGAATATGCGTGACGGTTTGATTGAATCGTCTGCACACGTGGGCTCTTAGGAAACCTTGGAAACCCTATTTGGCGTTCCGATGTCGTGGCTGTCCATTTCACTGGCGACGATTCTAGGGATCACCAGCCTCGTACTCATCAGTATGGCGATGCGCAACCGCATTCTCTTGAAACTCGCCCTCAGAAACATACCGAGACGGCGAGCGCAGACCATCCTGATCGTTATCGGTTTGATGCTGTCGACGACCATAATTTCTGCCTCGCTGGCTATCGGAGACACGGTCACCGGATCGATTCGCGGCGTGGCCCTGGACGCACTTGGTCACACCGACCTCCGACTCCGGACACCACTAGCCAGTGGTGATGCAGAAAGTGCCGTTTTTGCCGACGACCCGGACGGGACAGCGTTTTTTGTTGATCGTTACCTGAGTTCAACAACACTTGGTTTGGCGATTAAGGTCGTCGAATCTGACGGACGCATCGACGGTGTGATGCCCCAAATACGGGAGGTTCTGCCCGTTCTGGACAGGCAATCGCAATTAACCGAATCCAGGATGACCGTGGTCGGGTTTGATACGTCACGACAGGAAGGGTTCGGCAAGATACACGAT
>JAPYSM010000007.1 GCA_029936485.1 Dehalococcoidia bacterium | reverse complement strand
GAGGAGGACGCAGCGGCAAGTGCCTCCTCGAGCGGGGTGATCACTGCCTCGAGCTTGGTCTTCCACTCGGGTGGCGGCACGTTCGCACCCAGCCCCTTGAGCAGCTTCTTCGCCCTAAGGACGTAGCGTTCAGCCGAGTTGCGGGTCTCTATGGTTGTGGCAAGCTCTTCAAGCAATTCCCTCTGACGCACGTCCAGCTTTCGCGGGATAGCGACATTCACTATGACGATCTGGTCGCCCCGTCGGCCCCGTCGGGAAGATTTGACGTGAGGCACGCCCAGACCGCGCATAGTGAACTTTTGTCCGGACTGAGTACCGGCCGGGATTTCGAATTCTTTCAGGCCGTCTACGGTCTGGATTTTGGTCGTCGCGCCAAGCGCAGCCCTCGCAACGTTCACGTCCAGCTCGATGAGAATGTCGTTACCGTCCCGTTTAAAGGTATCGTGAGACTCGACATCTATATGGATATACAAGTCTCCCGGCGATGCACCGGCGTCCCCTGTCTCACCCTCTGACTCGAGTCGAACTCGGTTTCCAACGTCCACGCCCGCGGGAATGTTTACCGAAATCGTGCTCTGCTTGCTCTCCCGACCGGCACCCTGGCACTTCGTGCACACCGACGAGACTGTCTTGCCGGCGCCCTGGCAGGTGGAACAGGTAGACATCTGCGCGAACTGTCCAAAAATACTGCGCTGAATTCGCCGCACCTGACCGGAGCCACTGCAAGTCGCGCACTCAACGGCCGACGTTCCCGGTTCGGCACGACTGCCGGAACAACGATCGCAAGCCTCGACACGATTGATCTCGAATTCCTTCTCGGCGCCAAATACGGCTTCCATAAAGGTAATCGTCGTGCGGTACTCCAGGTCTCTGCCTCGTGCGGGGCCACGTGATCGCTGCCCACCGCCGAAGAATGATTCAAATATGTCTCCGAGTCCGCCGAACCCGTCAAAGCCCTCAAATCCACGGCCAGCGGCACCGTTCGCGCCGGCATGGCCGAATTGATCATAGGAAGCGCGGCGATCCGGGTCGCTTAAGACCTGGTACGCCTCGCTTATTTCTTTGAAATGATCCGTCGCCCCGGCGTCTTTGTTCCGGTCGGGATGGAACTCAAACGCCAGCTTGCGGTACGCTTTTTTGATGTCCTCGGGAGTGGCATTACGTGCGACTCCGAGGGTTTCATAAAAATCTATTTTAGTGGTCATTGACGATGCAAATTAACTCGTCGAGCGGCATGGAACGCGATAATACAAACTCATTATACGAACGCGAAAGTCCAATCGGCGACGCCGTTTACCCAGATTTGCCTAAGTGTGCGCCGTCGTTGACTCGCCCGATACGGGATATCCGTAGTAGGCCTCTGTGACCAGATCACCCAATAATGTAGCCGCTGCCTCCACCACAGGCACCGCACGTTTGTAAGCGAGTCTCGTCGGTCCAATCATCCCCACAACCCCGGAAGCCTCGGACGGCACGCCGTATCTTGCGATGATCACACTGCACCGGTTGAACTCCACCCGCGGAATCTCGGCGCCGATGTACACAACTGCACTGCCATCGCTCGGCGCGCCCTCAGAGAGTTCGTACAACGCTTCGTCGCTGTCAAGCGCGTCGGTCAGCTCAGCGCCGTAATTATCCTGGGATAGTTCAGGCGCCCCGAGCAGGCGTCCCAGTCCTTCAATGTTGTAGCCAGAGATTTTCTGCTGGTCCCGCTCTCTCAAAGTTCTAACCGCCGACCCGAGAATAAGAGATTCCAGCCCATCCCCGGAGTCACCGACGCCTATCCGCCGGGCGATCTCATCGGCGGTGCGCCCGGTAACGGCCTCGTGGACACGGTTTCGAACACGGAATAGCTCATCCTGGGTAGTAGGAGAATCAAGCGGGATCAACTGTTTGACCACCGTCGTTTCGTGGAGGATGAGGACCAACATGGCCGTCAGGTCCTGCATCAACAGGATCTCTAATTGCTTAATCCTGGATGCGTCTGCTCGCGGCGCAGACGCAAACGCAAGGGTCTTGAGCAGCCCGGCCACGATGGAAGCGGCGGCGTCTGCCCACTCCTCCATGTCCCGGCGGCGTTCCTCAAGGGCCGCTCTTATGGCATCAAAGTCCTGCATGTCCGGCTGGATGTAACTTGCTTCGAGTCCTTCGACGATGAAACGATAGCCCTTGTCCGCCGGCACGCAACCAGCCGAGCTGTGCGGCCGTGTGATGTAGCCGTCATCCTCAAGGCCGACCATCTCGTTACGGACAGTAGCCGGACTAATCTTGACCTTAAGGTCTGATGCGACAACAGAGGACGCGACCGGTTCACCTGTCGCGATGTAGCCGTCAACAATGAGTCGTAATATGCTGCCCCGCCGCGGGCTCAGGGTGGTCATTGGCGCTCTCCAGAGAGATGCGATCAGACTTGCAGTGACGGCCATTTGGCACGTCCGCCCATACTGCCGAACCTAGCATGGCCGAAATGGGGTGTCAACACGATTGGTTTACGTTGACCGTGCATTGGGGAGCACGTAGAGTGGAACGTGCTCTTTCAGACTATATTCAGGAAACTTCAGCGGTCTCCTCCCCTTCGATTCTTCGACCCCATTTCACGCGCTTCTGGAATTAATTCATGGACATTCGCTGGCTCGCTGACAGATCGATCATCATTAGCGCCGCCGCGGGGACCCTTGTGATGGACCCCCAGCCGGGTTCTAGGCCTGGCCCAGACGTGGATGCTGACGCCTCCGTGGTGACAGTCAGTAATGCCAGCGGCCTCCCGGGTATCGAAGGATGGGAGAGTAAAGTCCCTATTATTCGTGGACCGGGTGAATACGAAATTTCAGGGCTGGCTGTCAGGGGAATTGCAGTTCCGTTAGGCGACGCCACCGAACCGAGGGCTCTGAATACGGTTTACACACTGGATGCCGAGCTTATGACTGTCTGCCATCTAGGGGCCCTGAACGGTCCTCTTACGACGCAGGCCGCACAGCTGATCGGACGCGTGGATGTATTGATCACCCCGGCAGGGGGCACGGATCAGGCTATTTCAGCCGATCAGGCCGCCGCAGTCACACGGGTGCTTGAGCCACGCGTAGTAATTCCACTGCACCCGAGCATCCCTTCAGATGGAGCCGATCTCACCGCGTTCGACCAGTTCGTCTCCGAGATAGGCCTACCCAAGCCAGAACCAGCGTCGAGGGTGACGATTACCCGGGGTAATCTCGGAGAAGCGCAAAGACTCGTGCTCCTGAGGCCTCAGGGCAGTTAACGAGCTCTCTCGGAGAGATACAACGCTTCCGAAGATCACTCTGAGGAACCGTGTCAACGATCATTACTGACGGCTACGGCTAGTACAAACATTCGTTATTCACCGAACCGGTGCACACTGACGGCTGGCCATATCTGTACCCGAGCCACCGGCGATAAACCGCTGGTCAATTAAACGCTCTCCGGATCATCGCAAGATCGACTATCCGAGGCCCTTCTAATCGACCGTTGCTTTTGCCGTCTTCCGCCTCGCCCTGACCCAAAAGCCCAGTGCCAGCGGAGCCAACAGTAGTCCGATCTGACCACCGGAAGCCGGGCCGCCCGGATTGGCGCTGCACAGTCCTCCGCCACCCTCATCCTCGTCAACCACAACCACAACCACTTCTTCAACCACCGTTACTACCGGTGTAGCCGTCGGCTCAGAAATCGGCGCAGGGGTCGCAGGCATTGCTGTCGGAGTCGGGGTTGCTGTCGGTACCGGCGTACTGGTCGGGGCAGGTGTAGGAGTACGCGTGGGCTCCGGCGTTGCCGTGGCTTCCGGTATCTGAGTCGGCGTAGGCACGGAAGTCGCGGTTGGGATCGGAGTCGGTACAGGCGTAGAAGTTGGCACAGGCGTAGGAGTTGGTAGAGCGGCGAAGGTCAATATGACATTCGAAACAATTTCACCTGGCTGGTACGGAACAGTCTGACCAGATTTTATTCCAGCAAGAAAAAACTCGATCGGTTCACCGGCAAGAGACATGTCTTTGGGGTCGACGATGATAGAAAATTCGCCGCCAGAGATAGTTCCTCCGGACGATTCGTAAGACGAACCAATTCGTATCGTCAACGGAGTTGAATCCGGCGGTGTGGTGTCGCCAGCTTTCACAAATCCTGAGTAGCGAGCCGGGAGGCTTGGTACCGGAGTCGGCTCAAGGGGAATCGTGGAAAACGTCAGGTCGAACACACGTGACGTAGGACACGGGGCCGCCTTGCAATCCGGCAAAAAGTAAGTGTCCTGAGTCGTGGCAACGATCTGGTTCTCCAGAATGAACTCTAATTTGTTTCCGTCGGCTCCTAATACCGGGCCCGCTTGCAACGCAATGTAACGTCCGCCGCTGGTCTTAATCACACTCGATTCCCACGACGTTCCCACCACGCGTGCCCTGATCTCCAGTCCATCCGCGGCCGGCTGTCCGGCGACGGTTACAGAGCCCTGGTAGAGGATGAATCCCAGGCTTGGAAAACCTTGAGCATCGATCGAAGACTGTCCTGATGCGAATACACCTAGAAGCGCAAACGCCAGTACAAAACCCGATATGACTCTTCTCTTCATGATGACTCCTGAACAGTGACCAACTCGGACCAGTTTACGTACCGCCCAGAAAAACACATACGAGAAAGAGTTTCTGATTACGCGCAGATTGACTCGGTAATCGCCGAAAATAAGCTCGTCACGTCAAGTCAAGGAACCTAAGACAAGCCCTGTTGTTGGCCTCCTCAAGTTCTTGCTGCTCAAGATTCTCCCGACGGTTACGAGACCGTCCTGGCCCCGCGCTAGTCAACTGTGCGGATACGGTAGCGCTTAATGCGTAACCAGAGTGCAAGCCCGAGCGGAGACAGTATCAATCCTAGTTGTCCGGGAGACGCCGGGCCTCCAGGGTTCGCCGCACAGAGTCCGCCCTCCTTTTGTTCGTCTCGTATTCCATCGAAAAACTGGTCCTGGGCCGCGGCATCGGCCTCAAAAACATTGTCCATCACCTCATCAAAATCAGGAACACTGCTCACCAATTCCGGAGTCGGAACAGCCGTAGGAGCCACGGTCGAAACCGGAGTCGGGACAGCCGCAGGAGCAACGGTCGGAACCGGGGTCGGGACAGCCGTAGGAGCCACCGTTGAAACCGGAGTCGGAACAGCCGTGGGAGCGGCGGTCGAAACCGGAGTCGGGACAGCCGTGGGAGCCACAGTCGGCTCAGCCGTGGGTTCCGGGGTCGCAGTCGAAACCGGGATAGGAGTCGGAACCCCCGCAAACGTGAGCCACAGATCCCCTACTATCGCACCCGGTTGATACGTCACACTCTGAGACGCCTTCACGTTGTATAGGAAGAATTCAACCGGAGTTCCGGAAAGAGAAATATCTTTCGGATCCACAATAACCGAGAAGTCTCCACCCACCAGCCTTCCGTCCGTCACCTCGTAATCAGGTCCAATCCGAACTGTAAATGGTGCAGAGTCCGGAGGTGTTTGGCCGTCGGCTGAAATAAATCCCGAATATCTAGCGGGAAGGCTTGGAACGGGTGTAGGAGGAACAGGTCCAGTGCTGAAATTAATGTCAAACACCCGCGACGCCGGGCATGGATCCGCACCACAGTTCGGTAAAGCGTAAGTGTCCTGAGTCGTGGCAACAATTTGGTCTTCAAGGATGAACTCTAACTTGCCGCCGTTGGCCCCCTCCACTGGTCCAACTTTCAACACGATGTAACGCCCGCCACTGGTCTGGACTGCACCGGACACATATGACGTTCCTACGACGCGTGCTTTGATCTCAAGGCCATCCTCAGCCGGCTCACCCGCTACCGTCACCCAGCCCTGATACAGGGTGAATGCAAGGCTTGGGGGTTGAGCCCCTACCGACGATGAGCCTAACGCGGTCAGTCCCGCCAGTACGGCTATCAAAAACAACGCAACCAGAGCCCGAGTGTTCATGTTTCTTCCTGCCATTTGTGTTTGGCACCAGCTTTTTACGTACACCCCAGAAAAACACATACCCCCCTCCCCAATTAAGGGAAGGGGGGTATGTCTGATTCCCGGTTAAGGGTTTCCCGCTACGGGACGATCACGTCGTCTGCCGAGGCGTATACCCAGTAGGCTTCCCCAGAGATCACGTTAGCGCCACCATCTCCTCCTGGTCGAGTCGACAGTGCCTGCCAAGTCTTCGAGGTCGCGTTCCAGGAGTAAACCTGGGTGACCTTGGCTGGGAAGTACAGCGCCGAAGTGTTGATGGTGCTACCCGGCTGTCGCAGGGCGCCAGTGGCGTCCCCCGTGACGTCGGTCACTCCAACAAGACTCCAACCCTTTGCCACAGCAATGGTCGGCGGAATCGACGAAGCGGTGAGGGACGGGATCGGGACCACAAGGGCCGAGACCGCATCCGCTACCACTACGTAGCCGACTCCACTTTCGATGCTCACAAGGTCGCCTGCCAGGACGTCGGTCTCCGCGTCACGTACGGCACTGGAGAACGTTCCAGCCGCCGAGTCGTAAGAGGACACCGAGACGATTCCGGCCTTGTCGAACACCGCATTGATGCTCGTGTCGGCAGGGTTCAACGGGAACGACACTAGGGTCGTACCCGGTAACACTGACAGTTTGAACTCTGTACGTTTCGCAATCGTAAACGTGCCGCTCAGGCCAGTGGCCTTGTTACCAGCCAAGTCTGTCGCCGTACCTTTGGCCTTGTATAGGCCAAGGGCAAGGCTGTCCGTCGCTCGGATGTACGTCTTCGAGTCGCTTGTACCGAGCTCCGTGGTCACGTCTGCCAAGGTTCCGGCCGAAAGACCGAACTCAGCCTTCGAGACCGTGACTACCTCACCGAAGGCCCAGCGAACAAACGGACTGGCATCGGACGTCGAGCCGGACGGAGAGACCGTCAATACCGGCGCTGTCTTGTCCAGGGTGAACACCAGTGCACCGGTAGTACCAGTGCCTTTCTTGCCGTCGATAGCCGCACCCACGGTTACCGTGGATGGAACTACTGTGTCACTGTCAACTGTGGCGCCGGATTGGCTAACCGTTACTGATTTGTCCGACGTGGTCACGTAGACGGATTTTTTCACACCCGTTTGGCCAGTTCCAAGGTAGGAACTACCGGTAAAGGATGCGATCCAAACGTTACCGCCCTGGTTGACGGCAGCTACCGTACCTTCAGCTGTACCAGTCGTAGCCGCCGTGTAAATCGACACGACAGGATCAGCGGACAGTGCCTCGTCCGAAGTGATCGTGATGGTCATTGCTTTCTTGGTCAACGTTGTCGGTGCCGTAGCGGACGAGCCACCAGACAGTACAACGGTGATGTTCGGAGCAAGAGCGTCCTTGGCTTTCGCGACGTTGCCTGTGGACGTTGTGTTGCCCGCAACATCAGAGATCGAACTAACGATCGTGACCTTCGGCGTGGCGCTGGTCGCAAGGGCTGTTCCAAGCGTCAGGAACACACGGTCTTTGAACCCTTTGCCTCCAACTTCAGCTGCGGTAACCGTGTTACCTGCAACTGTAAAGTCAGTTGCCTGGATCGTCGCGGGGTCCATGTCGTCGTTGAAGTTAATTTCAAGCGACGTAGCAGTGTCGGTCTTGCGAACCCCAGTAGCGAGCGTGTTGTCCAGCCAGAAACCGGTGTAAGCGGTCGTCATCGCGGGCAGGGTACGGTCAATTTTTACTGTGGTCGGCTGGCCTCGTCCTGCAACGTTCGCGACCGTTGAACTCGAGTCGCTCCAACCGATGTTACCCGCGAGGTCACTCGCCTGAACCTGCCAGTCAACAATGTGACTTTCGGTCGTGCCGGAGTAACCAGACGGTATGTCAGCCGAAGGCGTAAACGTAAACGTTGAACTGGATACACCGTCGACAGACCCTGCAGGTGTTGTCGGCGCGTAGTCGTCAACCGTGCCACCTTTGGTTGCAGGAACAACAGTAGTGTTGGTGGCATCGTCAGTGTTGTCGATGTAGACAAGGATGCCACTGATGTCTAGACCTGAGGTCGTCTCAGTCACGGAACCCGCAAATGCAGGTCGCCGTACCTGAGTCGCACTGGCATCCGCAGGTCCCGTAAGGGTAACCAACGGGGCGCCTGTCTCAGCAGTTGCGGTCGATGTGACACTCTTTGCTGAGCCACCAGCTTTAGGTGAGACGTCAGAGAACGTCGCTGTTGCAATGCCGCCACTCTGGATGGCGATCTCGCCGGACGGCGAATCGGCCCATACAGGGGCAGCGTCCTGAATGTCGATCAGCTTAATACTGCCTTTGAAGACACCCGTGCTCGGACCTGTCTCGGTGACAGTAAAGGTCTTACCAGTCGTGTCCTGGGTCGTTTTGACAATAACTTCAGCCGTGTTGACCGCGCTGGTGTTCCATGCAAGGGCAACGTTTGTGTCCAAAGTATTCGCAACAGTCTGCGTAACAGTGATCGAACCAACGACTGACGCAGTACCAGCGAACGCACTTTGCAGTGTGAACATGGTTGCTGAAGCAGTACCAGTGTCCGGATTGATCAGCGTAATGTCGTCCAAAATGCTGCCGTCGCCGTCACTGTCGACAATCGGGCTCTCAGCAGCCGAGAGAACAACCGTCTGAGTGTTTCCGATATTGGTCGTCGTACCAGCGGTTGTCTTCGACTTCGGGACCGCCACATTGAGATCAGCATCCTCAACAAAGACAGTCAGCAAGTCACTGGATGTCTGAATTGTGTTCTGGTCGGCCGTATTTAGTATGCCGGTTACTTCCACGAATGTGGTGTAAACGGATTTACTTGCACCAGCGTATTTATAGCCAGTTATTGGCGTGGGGTCGTTTGTTAGTTTCGACCACTCGTTTGCCGTGTAGACATTAGCGTCTACCGCAGCACGCGCTGTCGACCCTGAAGATGTCAGGGCTACTAACCCCACAACCAGCAGCACGAATGCCGCCATTGCGGTTATCAATTTCACCGAAAGATTCACGTTCCTTGTCCCCCTATGACTTTCGCGTTTCTGACCACCGCTGGCAGAATTCTCTGCCTGTGGGTCTAGGCCTCGCCGTGATCCCAAGATTAAAAACTTTCCTCCACAGGATCGTTCCGTCTCTAGTATCGACGGCGCCGGCCCGTGTAAACGTCCCAATACTTCACATGGAAAACGCGTACATGTACGCGCGGACTCCCGGGACTGGAGCCGAACAGATGGATTCTTACACTCCGATCAAGAGGCTGTCAAGAAGCCCCAAGCGCGACAAACTGTGCGTTTCGGACTTGATTTCAGCACTCTTACCCGGTAACGGATGAAGCCAATCTACAGAGTTCCTGCCTCGATTGTCATGCAGAAGCAAGAGTACGTGTGGGAACAGATCTGTGTCAACGACTTTTGGGGCGCGAGAGTCGCATTTTGGGTTCGTATTGTCCGCAGTTGGCGACTGGTGCATCGTGGATACGTTAACCATGCAATGCTGCCATATCCTCAGAGACCAGCAGCATTGCAGTTAATCGCTATCTTCGAGGATGGGCGATTTACACCCATCTCAATTACCCCACCTTATTGATGGAAGCCAGGAACTCCTGGTTGTCCTGTGTTTTGGACATACGCTCGATAACCCGCTCCGTACCGGCAGTGTTATCACCGCCGGAATCCGAGGCGATTATCGACACCATTCGGCGGAGGAGCCAGATCTGTCGCAGATCTTGCTCTGACAGCAGCAGCTCTTCATGGCGGGTACCGCTGCGCTGGATGTCGATGGCAGGGTAAACACGTCGCTCGGCGAGCACTCGACTCAGGTGTAGCTCCATGTTCCCGGTCCCCTTGAACTCTTCATAGATCAGGTCGTCCAATCGGCTGCCGGTGTCTATCAAACACGTTGCCAGAATCGTAAGGCTCCCGGCCTCGTCGCAATTCCTGGCCGCGCCAAAGAATCCCTTCGGTGGATACAGGGCGACCGGGTCCATTCCACCGGACAGCGTCTTCCCGCTTCCCGGAACGGACAGATTGTAAGCACGGGCGAGCCTGGTGAGGCTGTCAACAAGAATGACGACATCCTCGCCGGCCTCGACCAACCGCTTGGCACGAGCCAGTGCAGCCTCGGCAGCCCGGGTGTGGTCTGCCGGCGGCTCGTCAAAGGTGGAACTAAACACTTCACCCTCGATAGACCGCCGCATGTCTGTGACCTCTTCCGGTCGCTCACCAACCAGAGCCACGATGAGGCTCACGCCCGGGTTGTTGGCAGTGATCCCTTCTGCAATCTGCTTTAGCAGGATGGTCTTACCGGCTTTCGGCGGTGCAACGATCATGCCGCGCTGGCCCATGCCGATGGGAGCTACAAGATCGATTAGCCGTGTCGCCATGTTCTTCGGCGTGGTCTCAAGTTTGATAATCTCGTCCGGGAAGATCGGGGTTAGTGACTCAAACTTGGGTCTCTTCAGGGTCGACTCCGGGTCCAGGCCGTTAACGACCTCCACCCGGATCAGTGCGTAGAAACGCTCCCCTTCTTTAGGGGCACGGACCTCACCGGCGACCTGGTCACCCGGCCTAAGGCCGAATCGCCGAATCTGCGCGGGGGATACATATACCTCGGGGTCGGATTCCCGCCCTCCACCGGTCGGTTGCCGGAGGAAGCCGTGGCCGTCTCCGCTTACTTCGAGTACGCCCATACCCAGAAGCTGGTCTGCTTCTTCAGCATGACGGGCCAAGATCTGGAGAACCAGGTCCGACCGTTTTTTCGGAATTCCGTTCCTAAGGGTTAACTCAAGCGCCCGGGACCGGAGTTGGTCCATCGACATCGCACCAACGTTGCCGAGTTGCGAACCACCGTCGTCGTACTGGATATCTTGGGGCAACCCCGCCGGTGTTCCACGGCCGCGGCCGTTTGAACGACGGCCGCGGTGCGATGACCGGCGGCGCCTGCTGCGTGACTGGCTCTGCGTAGTCAGATTAGTTCCTCCATGTTGTGCCTTCTATACAGAGGCGAGGGTGTGAGACGACAAACGCGTCTTGTGTATAACCGGCGTAATCGACAGTCGTCGTGGTGGATGGGTGCAATGCCAACCAGCCCGGCGCCTGTTTGCGCTGGATTCGTAGTGATCTATTAGAAAAGTGTTGGGACGGAGTCTCTTAAGAGTGGATCTCCGGGGAGCCGGCCTGTGTTTACCGAACGCCGTATGTCCGTCGCTTGCCCTGCGAAAAATCTGCCTCTTGACCGGTTAACCCGCTGAAGTTCAGCGACGTCCGCAATACAGATTTATGATCTGCGCAGACAAGTTCCGGGAGGTGCCCATGGGCGGGAAGGCCGGCAGTCCCGACCGATGTGCCTTATCGATCTCATTCACGATAGGCAACTGCCGCGACTATATCACAACGTTCCTGTAATCCTTTAACCAGAGATCCCGGATCTCGCAATAATCTCGGACGAAGCCAAGCCACTTTCGTCACCAGATGCGTCACTTGATTCGTCAAGAGGCATTGCGTGCTGCGCGCCCTCGCGCAGCGTGTCGACGGCGGCGCCTAGGAATTCGCGGAACAACGGGTGGGGGCGGTCTGGCCGGGACGCAAACTCCGGATGAAACTGCGAGCCGACCATAAACTGATGCCCCTCCACCTCACTGATCTCAACGAGGGAGCCATCGGGTGCGGTACCGCTAGATATGAGTCCGGCATCGTTCAACCGTTCCCGGTAATCATTATTCATCTCGTAGCGATGCCGGTGTCGTTCATTGACATACTCTGCACCGTACGCGTTCGCGGCAATCGTTCCGGCGGTCAGGGTGCACGGGTACAGACCGAGCCGCATCGTCCCCCCTGTTTCGCCAAGTTCCTCCTGCCCCGGCATATACGCGATCACATGGTTTTGGGAGCCGGGGTCAAACTCCGCAGAGTTGGCGTCTTGCAATCCGAGAACGGACCTCGCGAACTCGATCACCATCACCTGCATACCCAGACAGAGTCCGAGGTACGGAATCCCGCGCTCGCGTGCGTAACGCGCGGCCGAGACCATTCCCTCAACACCTCGTTCGCCAAAACCGCCCGGGACTATGATCCCCGAAGCCCGGTTGAGCACATGGTCAGCGCCAAACGCTTCAATATCCTCCGCCTTGACCCAATCGATCACGACCTGGCAGTCGTGGGCGAGGGCGGCGTGGCGAAGCGCCTCTATCACAGAGAGGTAAGAGTCCGGGAGCTCGACATACTTCCCTACGATAGCAACCCTGACCGTCCGCTTTGGGTCGCGAAGCTTATCGACCATGTCGGACCATGCCGAAAGATCGGGATTGGCCGTAATGCCGAGTCGGTCCGCAAGGAAATCGCCAAATCCTGATTCTTCCAGGCTAAGGGGTACGGCGTACACCGTGTCCAGGGTTTCCAACCCAATGACCGCCTCTGTCGGCACGTCACAGTAGAGTGATATTTTCTCCCGCAGACCCAGGTCAACATCAAAGTCGCTTCTGCAAATGATGGCGTCCGGCTGTATGCCGATGCCTCGCAACGCCTGAACGCTGTGCTGTGTCGGCTTGGTCTTCAACTCCCCCGTAGACCCGAGGTACGGCAACAGGGTGAGATGGACATAAGTGGCATTGTCACGGCCGACGTCGTTCCGCATCTGCCGGATAGCCTCAAGGAATGGCAACCCTTCGATGTCACCCACCGTCCCCCCGACCTCGATAACTGCAACATCTGCTCCGGTCTCGTCGGCGAGCTGGTGGATGCGTTCCTTAATAAGGTTGGTGACGTGCGGGACGGTCTGGATCGTCCCGCCGAGATAGCGGCCGTTCCGTTCCCGCGCAATGACGTCAGAGTAGATCTGGCCGGCAGTCACGTTGGAAATCGACGTCAATTCGAGGTCGATGAACCGTTCATAGTGGCCGAGATCCAGGTCCGTTTCGGAGCCGTCCCCGGTCACATACACCTCGCCGTGCTGATAGGGCGACATCGTCCCGGGATCAACGTTGAGGTAAGGGTCCAGCTTCATCACGGCGATCGTGGCGCCGCGGCTCTTGAGCATTCTCCCGACAGATGCAACGACGATGCCCTTTCCAAGAGAGCTAACGACGCCACCAGTGACGAACACGTACTGGGTCAAGGTCGTGCCTCCTTGAATACAGGGATTTCAGAACTAAGAGGGATAGATAGAAGGGCAGAACTCAGCATCCCCGGAATTCCGAGGGGCCCCGGGTCCCAGAAATCCCATACCCGTGCCGGGTGAGCCCCGGGCAAAGAATTTCTCGGCCGAACCGCCTCATTAATCGGGAGGCGATCAGAGCTAAAATCGCTTGCCAGATTAAGGTCAAGACGATTGAGTTGGTCGGGTGGTTGAGGGGGAAGTCGCAGGGCCGGGCGAACCGGCAGTTCATAAATGAGATTTGTATCTCTGCGACTGATGGGGAAAGGTACCTCTCAAGGAGTCTGTCCGCGACTCCAATTGCGTTGCTTCGAGGTTACCAGACGACGGACCTCCCGGCGAGACCTAAGTCTAATTTTGCCAAAGATGACGAGGTCCAAACATTAATACCTGAGAATTGCGCGAGGATCTGATCGTTCTCTGATCTGTCCCTGTTCGCTATGGGACCGTTCCGGGACTCTATCGGCATGCCATCACTGGATATGCCGGTCGAATTCATCAATCCCGCCCACCGGTTCCAGCCCGATTCGGAGTTCCCAGTGAAGATCACAGACATCAAAGTCTTCCCCACAAAGGTGGGCAATCACAATCAGTTCCTGGTCAAAGTGGAGACTGACGAGGGGATTTACGGCTGGGGCGAAGGTGGATTGGGCAACCATGAACGCGCCGTCCGCGGCGTAATCGAGTACTTCAAAGGGTTCTTGATCGGGAGCGATCCGATGGACCGGGGCGCCCACTGGCAGCGGATGTACCGGGGCCAGTACTTTGAGGGAAGCTTGCTCTTGACTGCAGGGATTTCGGCGATCGATATCGCCCTCCACGACATCACTGGCAAGGCGCTCGATGTGCCGGTCTACCAGCTGCTCGGCGGAAAACAGCGTGATTATGTCCCGGCATTCGCCACCGTCACAGCACCCGATGGACCGCAGTTGGTTGACGACTGCCAGATGCTGGTTGAGAAGGGTTGGAATGTGATCCGGCGAAATCTCCCGTTGATGCCGGACGGGACCGGATCCAGGGGTCTCGAGCTGTACGAGCCGCGTGAGTCCCTGGCGAACACCGCCGTCTGGTTGACAAAGGTCCGGGAGGCTCTCGGACCCGGCCCCGTGCTAGGCATTGATGTTCATCACCGTTTCTCCGTCGCAGAAGCGGCGTCATTCGCCCAGAAAATGCCCGCCGGGACACTCGATTTTCTGGAGGAGCCAATTCGCTCAGAATCGCCCGAAGCCTACGAATCGCTAAGGACAATGACCGACATCCCATTTGCGATAGGCGAAGAGTTCGACTCCAAGTGGACGTTCCTGCCTTTCATCGAACGCGGCTTGACGAACTTTGTCCGGTTGGACATCTGTAATGTCGGCGGATTCACGGAAGCTCTCAAGATTGCCGGGTGGGCCGAGGCACACTACATCGACCTAATGCCGCACAACCCCTTGGGGCCAATCTGCACCGCGGCGAGTGTGCATCTGGGCGCGGCCGTGACCAACTTCGCTTGGCTTGAGTGCAGAAACTCCCCTACCGAAAATCTGGGAAGGGATGATCGGGAGCTGTTCCCGCAGTTGCTGGAACTCGAGGGATCACGTTATCCGGTACCGACCGGTCCGGGGCTGGGAATAGACGTTGATGAAAAGATCGCTGCCTCACGTGCGAGCAGCCCTGCCGACTTCAATCATCTACATCGGCGAGACGGCTCGTACACCAACTGGTAGACGGGACGTGTACGGGTGATATGTTTACCGCCCGGAAATAACAGGCACTCTCACCGGGACGCTGACCATGCGCCGATGACTCAAGGTAGTGATTTGTCAGCGCCCGTTACCGACCCCCCTGTATAAAGGAATTGGAGCCGTCCATGCCAAGACTGGATCTGACCGGGAAAAAGGGCGTCGTGTTTGGCGTCGCCAACGCGCGATCGATCGCGTGGGCGATCTCGGAAGCTCTGGCGGACGCCGGAGCCGAACTCGCCTTCGCCTATCAGACCGAACGTCTGCTTGAACCCGTCAAGAAAACGGTCTCCTCACTGGGCGGGCCCTGTCTGGTTCAGTGCGATGCGACCGACCCGGCACAAGTCGAGGCGGCATACGAGACCGCCGTGTCCGCTCTTGGCGGACTGGACTTCGTCGTTCACTCGATTGCATATGCCGAACGAGACGATCTCGGCGGCGATTTTTCAAAGACAGGGATTGACGGCTTCAGGACGGCTCTTGAGGTCAGTGCATACACGATGATCCCGATCACGGCATTCGCCGTCCCCCATATGGGAGAGGATGGGGGCGCGATCGTGACATTGACCTTCGACGCGTCGGAAAAGGTGTACCCGGGTTACAACGTTATGGGGACTGCCAAAGCGGCGCTGGAGAACACGGTGCGGCAGCTGGCGGCCGAGTTTGGGCCGAAAGCCATTCGCGTAAATGCCGTGTCCGCTGGTCCGTTGCCGACGCTCGCAGCACGCAGCATCCCCGGCTTCAACGAGATGCGGCGATCACACGCAGCACGTGCGCCTATCGGCCGCAACATCACACACAAAGAGGTCGCCGATGCAGCGGTATTCCTACTCAGCGATCTTTCTACAGGGATCACGGGTCACGTGCTGCCGGTCGACGGCGGTTACGGGATCATGGGAATTTAAAGCCCCCCTTAAATCAACGCTCTAATTAACTTTAAATAAAGGATAAGATATTGGCCGAGCCGATCGCCCCATTGTCCGAAACTGAACTGGACGCCATCCGACAGCTTGACACCCCCACCATCTCCAACGCTCTCGAGCTGATAGACGGGCTCCGACCCTGGACAGACGGCTTCACGCGTCCCGAGATCATCTGTCGATTCCCGGAATTCAAAACCGTAGTCGGCTACGCAGTCACCGTGGAAATCGCGTCCGCCGTGCCGGGCCGGAAATCTGTCCCGCGCCCCGACTACTGGGATTCGATCATCGCTCAACCCTACCCCCGCATGATCGTCATCCACGATCGGGATGAGAAACCCCTCGGATCGTTCTGGGGCGAGGTAAACGGCAGCGTCGCCAAAGGCCTTGGCGCCGTCGGGGTAGTCACGGACGGCACCGTTCGTGACCTTGATGAGGTCCGTGAGATGGGGTTCCAGTTCCTCTCGAAAGAGGTATGTGTCTCGCACGCTTACGTCCATGCAGAGGCGCTCGGCACGACTATCGAGATCGCAGGAATGAAGGTCAGCCCGGGCGATCTGATTGCTGCCGACAAGCACGGCGCAATCCAGATTCCGCTTGAGGTCGCCAGGGATGTCCCGAGGCTTGCCGAGTTGATGGGCAAGTACGAAGCCCCGATGATCAAGGCAGCGCAGGCGCCAGGCGCCACTCCGGCCACTCTAGCCGCGGCCGCAGCGGAACAGACAAAAATCAGAGACAACAACGCAGCTTACTAGTACGTATAACGCACCGTGGAGGGTGGCCGCCACGACCCCGTTGCCTTGATCGGCGATGGGTGCCGAAGCAGCGCTGGTCCACGGTGCGTGCCGCGGACGTTCACGTCAAACGGCTCAGCCTTGCCGGCCCGATAATGCCCGTGGGCAAGCGTGCTCCATACCGCGGGTCCTGCCACTCCATTGCAGCGCGGATCCCGATGTAGTCCGTGATCGAGCCCGGAAAGGTCTCAACCTCCGCTTCTTCTGAAACGTCCAGTACCTTTGCCGAGATGTCAGAATTCGCCGGGTCAACGGCGCGAACACCATGTTCCGAGGCTACGATCTCGGCCACGGCTTTGCCAAGCCATCCGAGGGCGCCCGTGATGAGGACCTTCACTCGATTCCGGGCCCTGCAAGGGCAGCGACCGGGTGCATCACTCTGAGCTGGCTGGACATTAAATGCCTCTCTGGTTGTGTCTGATGACTTAGGACAAAATGGCAGCGTCGCGAAATCATTCGGGTGACTGCAGCGAGTCAACTAGCTTGACCTGATTTGCTAATTGCGTGCTTCGAGGGCCTCAGCATGGGTGCGAGAAAGTCCTATCACACGGTCCGAATAGCTGCTTTATTACGGTCGCCCCCCGCTAGGATGGCCCTCACTTAATGTCATCAGAACAACCCGCCACCCTGCCCACAGGCGATACACGCCCGACCGGGACTGAGTACAACCAGTGGAAGCTGCGCGCTCTGTTCGGGTTCGTCGGGTTCTACATTTTTGTCTACATGGGCCGATTCGCCTTGTGGCCGGCCGCGCCGCTCATCAAAGATGACCTCGGCTTTACGCACGTGGAGATCGGCATAGTTAACGCCGCCTTGCTGTGGGGGTTCGGTCTGGGGGACCTTGTTCACGGACGAATGGCCGAGGCCTATGGCTTAAGACTCTGGGTGATGCTCGGGGCGATAGCCACGAGTGTTTTTGCCGTCATCACAAGCTTCGCGAACGGCATCTGGAGCTTCGCAATCCCATGGGGCTTCGCCGGATTCGTGAACGCCAGCGCTTGGGCTCCTGGTGTGGCGTTGATCACCCAGTGGTGGCCCCGCACCCAGCGCGGAAGGGCTATGGGAGTGGTCGGCGTAGCCGCCGGCGGAGCCATGCTGACCATGTGGATGGTCACCGGATGGGTTGCGTCCGAGTGGGGCTGGCGCGCCGCGTTCCGATATCCACCACTCCTGATCGCGGTCGCAGGTATCGTCTATTTCCTCGTCGTTCGAGACCGTCCGTCGGACGTCGGGCTGGAGCCGTACGAAGAGGATCCCGATTCATATACGGGCCGAGCAGAAGTAGCTTCTTCAGATCATCTCCGCGGTTTTGGACCATACAAAACGCTGATGACGAACTGGCGCTTCGTGGCGGCCTCTCACGTCAAAGGCCTCGAGAACGTTGTCCGCTACGGCCTGACGACATGGGTACCGATCTACTATTTCGAAGAGGGCGGGCTGTCGATCGAATCCACGATTCTGGTCACAGTGGCGCTGCCGGTCGGATATCTCACAGCGCCGCTCGTTTCTGGCTACATCTCGGACAAGTTCCTTGGAAGTCGACGCCGGCCCATGACTCTGGCGTCTGCATTCATCAGCTCCCTCGTGCTCGTGACCATTGCGTTCGCTCCGGCAGACAACGAATTCCTGGGTGCGGGACTGCTCCTCATCGGCGGGTTCGCGATGAGCCTCACATTAATCGCAGCGACCGCTGTGGACATCGGTGGAAGACACATGGCGGCGACGGCGAGTGGAGTCCTTGATGCTCACGGCTACGCATACGCCGGCGCTCAGGCGCTTATTTTCAGCATAATTCTGGACGCCAGCGGAAGCCCGTGGGAAATCGTGTTCCTTGCGATGGCCGTGACCCGCCTGGTTTCCGCAGGAATCATCTGGATGGTACGCATCTAAGGCCCCTGTAAACTGCGTCGTGTGGCAAACATCGATGCGCTTTTCGAACGTCTGACGGAGAAGTAGAGCCTTGACAATTCCTCGGACAAACGACGATTTCACCCCCGACTGGTTGACCGCCGCTCTACATTCGAACAGGCGTTTGCCGATGATGACAATCGTGAAATCCTTGACACCTGAACGCATTGGACAGGGCCGTGGATTCGCCGGATCAATCAGGCGCTTAAACGTCAGTTACTCGAGCGACTCAGAGATGCCACACACGATTGTTGCAAAGTCGCCCTCAGCCGACCTTAAGATACGCGATTACGCGATCCGGGACGGCATGTACCAACGGGAGACGATGTTCTACCGGGAGCTGGCAACGGAGTCGGGAATTCCCGTGCCTGATTGTTATTTTGCTGATCTGGACCCTGATTTCGGAGACTTCGTTCTCCTGCTCGAAGACTTGATCGCGCTGGAGGAAGGGGACGAGATCGCCGGCTGCTCGTTGGCGCAAGCGGCGTTGGTTGTGCGCAGTCTCGCCCGGCTTCATGCGCGTTGGTGGAACGACGGCGGAGTTGCAGGGCTGGATTGGCTAGGGGGCGATGCCGATATTCCGACAGGAACCAAAACCCTTCAGGCGCGCTATCAGGACGCCTGGGGTCGAACGACCGACACTCTGGCTGATATTTACGCGCCTGAACTTTTCATGATCGCAGACAAGTTCGGCGACGGACTCTCCGCCGTGCTGGAAGCGTCAGCCAGCGGCAACCAGACCCTAAATCACGGCGACTGCCACCTCGGAAACCTGTTCTTCCGAGATGATGAAGTGGTCTTCACAGACTGGCAGAACGTCATGGTGACAAGTCCAGCGCTCGACATCGCATACTTCATACAGGGCAGCCTGCCGGTTGAGACACGGCGCAGCCACGAGCGTGAACTCCTCGATATATACCTATCAACACTTAGAGAAAACGGCGTCACTGGATACTCACCTGACCAGTTGATCGAAGATTACCGACGTGGCCTTCTGAGAACACTGATCCCGTCCGTCTTGTCCGTGGCAAATCTGGACATGGAAACGCCGCAGGCACGCGAACTTGTGCAAACAATTAGCGGGCGGATGATCGGCATCGCGGACTGGGATTGCGACGATCTGATTCCGAACTAAAGGTCGGCTAGAAAACCTAGATCGCTTTCAGACGTGGCCCGACAAGCCTCTCTGGGTCTATGATTGCGACCGCGGACTTTTGACACCCCTACTTCGTACAGGATCCCCTTGGCATCTTCGGATGGTAATTTGACTCCCGGGCTAAGCCTACTTGAGGCGGCCCGACGCTCCGGCCTCGACATCCCAGAGGCTGCTGGGCCAACCGACAAGACCGTCGAGCTAAACGGCCTCAAGTTCCACTACCTAGACTGGGGCAACCCACACCTTCCGGACCTGCTCTTCCTTCACGGAACGGCGCAACAGGGCCACTCGTGGGACTTCTCTGCGCTGGCGCTGCACAACCGTTTCCACTGCATGGCGTTAGACCAGCGCGGACACGGTGACTCCGAGTGGGACCCGGACGGCAACTACGGCGCACCGACATACGTCCCGGACGTTGAAGCCTTTGTGGATACCGTCGGACTGGAAGATTTCGTGATGGTGGGCCACTCAATGGGCGGCCGCAACGCTTACACCTACACCTCCGGCCACCCAGATAAAGTGCGCGCCCTGATTGTCGTGGACGCCGGACCGCGTATGGAAGAGCCGGGAGGCGCACGAGTCCGCAACTTCATGGACGGGCAGCGAGAGTTCGACACGTACGAGGACCTTGTGCAGCGCGTTCACTCCTACCTCCCAGGCCGACCAATCGAACAGTTGCGTGGCAGCCTGACACACACCACCCGACAATTCCCGAACGGAAAGTGGTCGTGGAAGTACGACCCCAACATTCGCCGACCAGTCAACGGGCCTAACGATTCCGAAGATGCCCGATGGGAGATACTCTCGAAGATCACCTGCCCGACGCTTTATGTGATCGGCGGCGACAGTGAGATGCTCACACCGCCGAGTATCAAGCGCATGCTGGAAGTTATCCCCGGCAGCAAGGCAGAAACCGTGGAACGCGCCGGGCATCTGGTGCAGGGCGATAACCCGTCCGGATTCCACGCCGCTGTTTCACCGTTTCTAGAAGATCTCCCGGCTTCCAAGTAGTCCCAGGAGCCAGCAGCCACGTCGACCTCCAACGACTCATCCCCCACAGAAGAGCCTCCTGCAAAGAGTTCATCAGCGGAAAACGCCGGTGTAGAGCTTCAGCAAAAACCGAGGTTCTTTTACGGCTGGTGGATCGTCGGTTATGGCGGGGTGGTTCAGGGCTACGCGTCCGGCGTTTTCTGGCAGGGATTCGGGGCGTTCTTTACGCCGATAGTTGACGCGTTTGGCTGGAGCCGTGGGGCTACAGCTTTGGCGCTATCGTTCAACCGCATCGAGTCCGGTGGGATGTCGATCGCCGTCGGATTTTTGCTCGACAAATACGGCCCGCGCAAGCTGATGGCGTTCGGGCTATTCGTCACAGGACTTGGTTTCATCGGCATGAGCCAGATGCAAAATCTGTGGCACTTCTACGTCGTAATGGCGGTGCTCACCTTCGGGATGTCGTTCGGAACGTTCATCCCAATTGTGGCAACGGTCGGTAACTGGTTCGTTCGTAAACGAAGCCGCGCTATCGGAGTACTGATGTCCGCTTCGGCGATCGGCGGCATGACCGCGCCGCTGCTCGTGTGGTTCGTCGATTCGATCGGATGGCGTGACGCGTTGTTGTCTGTCGGAATTGGATTCTGGATAGTTGGAATTCCGGCCATCTTTGTAATGACTCGACAGCCGGAAGATGTCGGCCTGCTTCCTGACGGTGATCCGGTTCCTCAAACGACGGCCTCCGAACTTCAGCACGCCCTAAATACTGAGCGTCGTATCCCGATCTTCACGGCATTGAAGACCCGTTTTTTCTGGCAACTCGCTATCGGGACCAGTCTCGGTCACCTGGTCAGTTCCACGACTCTTTTGCACATCGACGCGATGCAATCGTTCGACATTAACCGCTCTACCGCGGCCATCGCGGTATTTGGATTTGCGATTGGCAGTTTTATCGGGCGGTTGGCATCAGGGTTCATCGGCGACTTCGTGGATAAACGCTACATCATGGCGATTGCGTTCTATATGCAGATCATCGGGGTTCTGGGCCTCATATCACTGAACGCCACCGTCGGTGGAATATTCCTGGGACAGTGGGGATTGGGGGTTTACGCCCTTTTCTTCGGAGCCGGGTTTGGTTCGAGCATCCCTGTAAGAATGGCCATGATCGGCGATTATTTCGGTCGCCAGACTTACGGATCTATGCTCGGAATCATGAGCACGGTTAACGCAGTGCTTGGCGCGTTTGGGCCCGTGTTTGTCGGAGTGATGTTTGACGTCACCGGTACCTACCGAACACCGTTCCTAATTCTGTTGGTTGTACTGATAGCAAGCGGACCTATGATGCTTACGTTGGAAAAACCGTCACGGGTCAAAGCGAGATTCCGCTTAGCCGCACATAACGCCGATATAGCGGCAGCAGAAATAGCCAGGGGCCAAAAATAATCGCCACAGGAGAGTAGCCGATTGAGTCCTAGCGAACTCGATCCTGCCCAGACTAGGCCCACCAAACTGCCCTCGGCAGCAGCCGATAATATCCAGCTTAAGGCTGATAGCCGTAGCGGGGGACTTCTGGTACTGCGTGCCCCGCCGAGAAGAACATCTGGGGGTGATCACGCCGCAGATTCACGAGCACACGCTGTCCGACTTCGATGGTGAGCAGATGCGGCATCTGGCAGTGGATACGAAGGCCGGAATTGAGCTCCACCTCATATGTGTACGCCCATCCCTGAAAGACCCGGCTTATGACGACGCCCTGCCCGTCCTCCGATGGCGCCAGAACGAAATCGTCCGGTCTCGCCATCACCTCCAGCGGAGCGGTCTCAGGTGGCACGAAGCCCGGGACAGCCCGAGCCGGACCGACCTCCGTGACGAGTCTATTTCCGAGAGGTTCGACCGGCAGGAAGTCCGCCATCCCCATAAAACGGGCAACGAAATTGGTGGCGGGCCTGTGAAACACTAATTCAGGGACGTCCACTTGCTCAATTCGTCCATCTACCTGCACACCGACAAGATCCCCCATAAATAGGGCCTCTTGCTGATCATGGGTCACAAATACAGTTGTGGTGCCGGCCGCCTTGAGGATATCTCTAATTTCTGCACGCACATGCTCTCGGAGACCAGCGTCTAGGTTTGAAAACGGCTCATCTAAGAGCAACACATCGGGACGTAACGCCAACGTACGAGCCAGTGCTACACGCTGTTGTTGTCCGCCCGAAAGTTCACTCGGAAGTCGTTCACCTAAACCGTTCAATCCGACCAGTTCCAGGACCTCTTTAACTCGTTCCTCGCGGCCTTTCCGATCGAGCCCGTAGCCGACATTCGCTTTTACCGTCATATGCGGGAAAAGAGCGTAGTCCTGGAACACAATGCCAACACTGCGCTTGTCCGGACCACTATGACGTTCATTAGACGCCACGACTTGACCGCCGATCTCAATACAACCAGTATCGAGAACTTCCAATCCAGCGATCATCCGCAGGACCGTAGTTTTTCCGCAACCGCTTGGCCCAACGAGTGCCAGTATCTGACCGCGCTTGACCTCGATATCAAACTCTTCAACAGCGATCGTTGCGTCGAACGACTTGCTAACGCCACTGCAACGAAGCGCTATATCAGTCTGCACGCCCTCAGAACGCCTTTTCCGGAGGCCAGGGAGGCCGATCAAGTGCGGGGCCTTTCACGTAGTACCAGAAATGTCATTGGCGCAGCAGCAGCCACGATCAATAGTAATGATGGACCAGCCGCTCGGGCGAAGAACGCCTCCTCGGCGGCTGTCCAGATTGATGTCGCAAGGGTCCGCGATTCTATAGGCCCGAGAATCAATGTGGCGGGTAACTCTTTCATTGTTAGGAGGAACACCATCACAGCCGCCGCCGCCAGACCCGGCCTGATAATAGGAACCGTGACGGTAAAGAAGGCCCAGATCCGGGAGCGCCCCAAACTCATCGCCGCCTCTTCCATTCTCGGATTGACCTGTAAAAGAGAGGATCGGATCGTCCCGACAGCTACGGGCAGGAACAGAACGACATAGGCAAACACCAATAAATAGGTGGTCTGGTAGAGGCCAAATCCGTACCGGATCCCAAAAAATACAAGCCCAAGGCCCACAGCTATGCCTGGCATGGCGAATCCGACGTAAGAGAAACGTTCAATGACAGCTGAAAGTAACCCAGGGCGGCGGACCGATAGTACAGAAATCGGAACGGCGGCGATCACGGTAGCGACGGCAGCGTACGTCGAAAACTGAACAGAATTGCAGAGCGCTCCTAGGTCGAATAACTCGGACTCTCCAGCGTTTAGGCCACGCACGAGCCAGTACAGGAGAACAAACACCGGCACACCGAGCGCCAGCAAAGTGACGGCGCCGGAAAACACCGAAGCAGGGGTCCGCCAACGTCCGAGCCTTACGATGCGTCGGTCACGGCGAGCTGAGTTCGCACCGGCGTAATACCGGGCCCGTCGCCGCGCACCCGCTTCAACCAAAATAAGGCTAACCGCCACACCAAGCAGTACAAGGGACAACGCGGCCGCCCCCACCCTGTTAAAGGAACTGTTGTATTCGCTATATATGGTCCAGGTAAAGGTGTCGTATCGAAGCAACGCAACGGCCCCGAAGTCGCTCAACGTGTACAGCGCTACGAGCAATGCCCCTGCGCCGATAGCCGGATAAAGCATTGGAAGCGTTACCCGTCGGAAGGTGTGCCATGGAGATCGTCCCAGAGAGCGTGAAGCCTCTTCCATCTCAGGTTCCACGCGCCAGAGGCTAGCCCTTACCGTCAGGAATACATACGGGTAACTGAGAAGCGTCAGGACGGCAGTCGCGCCAGTAAGTCCGTAAAGATCGGGAAGACGATCGACCCCAAACGGTGTTTCAAGCCAGCCTTGTAACAAGCCTTTTGGACCCAATGCTGAAATAAACGCCAGAGCACCAACGTAACTAGGAATGACAAGCGGCAACACGGCTGCAACGCCCCACAACCGTTTGAACGGTAAATCAGTTCGTACGGTTAACCAGGCCAGAGGTACCGCAATCAAGACAGAGCCCAGAGTTACCAGAATGATCAGTTGTATCGAACGCGAAAGAAGGCCCACTGTATCGGGGTCTAAGATAACGTCCAGAGTCGTACCGCTTGAATCTGCGGCACGTACGGCCAGGTAGATTGCGGGTAAAGCCGCGGCGACCGCGACCGCGATGGCGCATAGCCATAAGGTCAACGGTTCTCGCCGCAGCCCGGGAGGCAACAGCCTGCGGGGCGATGACCGGGAGGAAAATCCCGGACCCACAGGCTGTTGCTCTCCTTTTACCCGTGGCCGATTCATGGCAATGCGCCGGCCTCGCGTAGAAGGCTTTGAGTTGCTTCCAGGTCCCCAAGATCAGATATGTCAATATCTGGCGTGTTTAGTGTGTTTAACGCTGGAAGTAATTCCGAATGAGGAACGCCATCAATCAGCGGGTACTCATACGTCTCTTCAGCAAAGTAGTTCTGGGCTTCCTCGCTGAGCAAGTACTCCAGGAAACGGTTTGCCTGAGATTCGTTTTCGGCCGTCTTCAGGATTGCTGCGCCGGCCACAAGTACCGCTGACCCAGGTCCACCACCGGGAAGGAAGTAGTTTCGTGCAGCGAAACCATCACCCTGTTCGGCAAGGAACCGGTGCAGGTAGTAGTGGTTCACAAACCCAACCTCTACCTCACCAGCACCAGTTGCTGCCACAGTCGGGGTGTTCTTGGCATAAACCGTGGCCTCGTTTGCAACGATGCCTTCAAGCCATTCACGTGTGCGGTCTTCTCCCCAAACAATTCGCATACCGGTCACCATCGCCTGGAACGAACCGTTGGTGGGTGCCCACCCGATACGGCCTTTCCAAAACGGGGCAGTGAACCCGTCCAAGGTTTCCGGCAAATCTTCCGGTGACAATTTGTCCGTGTTGTAAACGACAGTCCGCGCACGGCCTGAAACACCTACCCACAGATCGTCAGGGGAACTCGCCCAGTCCGGCACCCGCCCGATCAAATCAGCGTCGAGCGGTCCAACCATGTCGATGACTGAGCCAAGTCCACCCGGGTCCTGTACGAAAAACACGTCTGCAGGTGAGCGATCACCTTCCTCAAGAAGCGTGGCTGCCAGCGCACCGGTCTTACCGTAGTTGACCTGAGCGTCGATTCCAGTCGCTTCTTCAAACATCTTGATCAGCGGATCCACAAGGGATTCGCTGCGACCCGAATAGATGACCAGTTCGCCACCGGTTTCCGGAGTGCTCGTGGCTGCCGGAGCGCTACTGGCGGCCGTAGATCCTGAAGCGGACGTCGCGGTGGAGGACACACTCACAGAGGAGTCGCTTTTATCATCAGAAGAACAGGCAATCGCCAGAATCAGGACCGGTGCCAGGCCCAGTGCCAGTGCCAGTGCCATCCGCATCGTGCTTCGGGACAGAAAATGCGGTGTTTCGGTCGTCATTTTTCTCTCGGAAATTCTTCGTTTACGCCGGCGGATCTCCCATCGCTAGAGATGTCACCCGGTCCTGTATTGACGAATTCAGCACGTCGGATGAACCCGTCAATAAATCAAAATATCGCATGTCATGTGCACACGAACACCATCCGGTGTATACACAAGATTAAATATTCGTACGTACGATGTCAACTCCAAATATCACGATATATTCCATCTTTATAAGGGCTTTACAGGGCATCTATCGCAAAGCTATATCTTATTGAATTCGTACGAACGATATTTTTTGTTCGTGCATACATATTCAAGTGGCACATCATAGCGACGAGACGGATACATATGGCCTTCGCTTCCGACGGGACAAACAGAACTCGAGTCGGGCGCAGATCAAGCTGGAAGGTTACTGGTTTATCGCAATCAAACGAGCTGGAAGGGCGGCGCCATCACCGGAAGAGTGACGTGGATCAATGACGGCTCATCCAATGCCACGGCTTCCCGCAACGCTGTCTTCAATGCCTCAGGGGTGTCCACGCCTTGTGATCGAATGCCGAACGCGGCAGCAAGCGTGTCCCAGTCCGGGTTGAAGAACTCCGTACCGATCTCCCGGTTGCCATAGCGATGCTCCTGGTCCCAGCGCGACGCTCCGAATGCGCCATTGTCGAACACGACTACCACAAGGTTGATGCCATGCTGCTTCGCCGTCGCTAGCTCCTGAGGGGCGTACATAAAGCCTCCGTCGCCACATAGAGCGACCACGGCACGATCGCCCGCCGCGATCTTGGCCCCCAATGCAGTCGGGAAGCTGAACCCAAGATTACCGAAGTAGCCAGAGGTGATGAACTCTCCGCCCTCCTCGACCTCATACGCGAGATGGCTCCAGTAGCCGATATTGGTCATCCCGGAGATCACGACGGCATCGTCATCGGTCGCCGCTCGGACCGCGTTCACCCACGCCATCTGCTCCGGGGCCTCGTCGTCCATGAATGTTTTTAGTTTGGTGCGATATTCAGCAGCCCGTTCGCCTTTGCGGCACTGCGCATCCTCGACGCAGCGCCCGCGAAGTGCGGCACCGATTGCCCCCAACCCCGCTCTGGCATCCGCATTTATGGCGATAGTCGTGCCATGGTCTTTATCCAGTTCTCGTTGATCGACGTCGATCTTGATGATCGTCTGGCCGTCCTTGGCCTTGAATCCCGGCACCATAAAGCGGGTCCCGGCAACCAGGATTACATCGGAATCGCCAAGCAATTCACCGCTCACGCCGACTTGCGCATAGTGAACACCCACGTACTGCGGATGGCTCGCTGGCACAACGCCCTTCGCCTGCTGCGTCCCCACAATGGGAGCGTCCAGCATCTCAGCGATGGCGGCAACCTCTGGTCCCGCCTCTGCGCGCAATGTTCCGCCGCCAATAACAATGGCGGGCCGAGCCGCGCCAGCAAGCGCCTCTGCGGCACGAGCAATAAGGTCATCATTCGGCTGCTTAACCGGGTAAAGTTCGGCCTCCAGTAATTCCACATCACCAGTAGCGGCAAGAATGTCCGGCGGGATCTCTACCTCGACCGGTCGCGGCCGACCGGTGGTCATCTGCTTGAAAGCCTCGTGAATAGCACCCGGGATTCCCGCTACCGAAGATACGCGAGTGTTCCATTTGACGATCGGCTTGAAAATATCAAGCTGTTCTTCAACCTCGTGCAGTTGTCCCTCACCCTTACCGAGCGAACCACTTGGGATCTGGCCAGATATGAGAAGCACGGGAGACGAAGAAGCGTATGCCGTCCCGATCGCCGCCGAGGCGTTCAGGGCGCCGGGCCCGGGCACTACGAGAGCCACTCCAGGCTTACGCGCCACTCTGGCATACCCGTCTGCCATGTACGCCGTCGTCTGCTCGTGGCGTGTACTGACCAACCGGATGGATTGGCTGTCATGAAGGGCGTCGAAAGCCGACATGATCTGGACACCAGGGAGCGCGAACACCGTGTCCACGCCCTCCGCTTCAAGCGATCGTCGGAGGGCTTCGGCGCCGGTCATCTCAGGCATATTGAGGACTTTCTGGCTAGTAGTGGTGGCCAGCGACATTGTAGGGCGGGAACGGCAAAATTCGGAGGATGTTCCTGAGCAGGCCTTACAATCGTCCATGTGATCGTCCGCCAATTCCCGGGATCACCGGGGACCACTGGTTGAGTGATACGTATTCCAGAGGAAATGAACCCTGAGTTCAAATAGTGCCAACTCGCTTAACGACGGCCTGCCCGCCGGCAAATTGCCCGGCGAGTTGCTGTCACGCTTACTGGCAAAAATCCATCGTGACGACCAGCGGGTCATCGTAGGCCCAGGTGTTGGTGAAGACGCCGCATTGGTGGATTTTGGCGACACACTACTCGTGGCCAAGACCGATCCCGTGACCTTCGCGACCGACCTGATCGGCTGGTACACGGTCCAAGTGAACGCTAACGACATCGCATGTTGCGGCGCGGTACCGAAGTGGTTCCTGGCTACAGCGCTCTTCCCCGTCGGCACCACACCGGACCAGGTGGAACGCGTATTCGATCAGCTTTCAGAAGCGTGCGACGCGCTCGGCGTCACCATGATCGGCGGCCATTCGGAAATGACACTCGATCTGCCCCGGCCGATCATCTCGGGAACGATGCTGGGCGAGGTGACTAAGGGCGACGAGGTGATGACGGCGGGCGCACGGCCGGGCGACCGGGTGATCCTGACAAAGGGAATCGCTATCGAAGGTACATCGCTGCTCGCACGCGAGATGCGCACACAGCTTATAAGCGCCGGAGTAGCCGCCGATGTGATCGATCGGGCCGCAAACTACCTTTACGAGCCTGGGATCAGCGTAGTGCCTGAGGCGCGGGCGGCACATGCCGCAGGAGGCGTCACCTCCATGCACGACCCCACAGAAGGCGGGCTCGCAACGGCGCTGGCCGAAGTCGCAACAGCTTCAGCGACCGGCGTCGCAATCAACAAGGACGCCGTACCTGTCTTCCGAGAGGCCGCAGAACTATGTGCGACGCTTCGCGTGGATCCGTGGGGACTGATCTCATCGGGAGCGCTGCTGATAACGGCCGGACCCGAAAGAGCGTCGGATGTGATCGATGCCGTGAATAAAGCTGGAATCCCGGCGGTAGATATCGGCGAAATCAGACCGCCTGAAGACGGCTTAATTCTCCGTACTGGAGGCGTCGATAAAGCGCTTCCGATATTCGACCGCGACGAACTCGCACGTGTGTTGGCCCACGTGTCCAGGCCATAAACCGAAACTTCGCCGTAGTAACGCCCACTTGGAGTCAGCTTCCCTACATCGTAAGATCAGACAATCCAGAATGGGTGATCTAAGTGGTACTGTTCCTCTGAACGCCCGCCCCGTGGTCACTGAGACACATATGCCAGCCACAACGCTCCTGACAAAGATCGACTCCTATCTCGCGGATGATCGCGCGGAGTTTGTGCGGAGCGCACTCGAATTCGCGACGACCGCCCATGCAGGGCAGTCACGCCTGTCCGGCGAACCCTATGTCGAACATCCGATAGCGACGGCGGAGTTCCTTGCGGAACGTCGCATGGACGCTACGACACTGGCCGCTGCCCTTTTGCATGACGTGATCGAAGATTGCGAAATCACCCGAAAACAGATCGAAGATCGCTTTGGTGACGAGGTCGCAAAGCTGGTCGACGGCGTGACAAAAATGAACTCGATCGACGTCCTCACAAGGGGCGATCGGATCAACACACCAAACTTCGCGATCGATCGCGACCTCCCACAAGACGAACGAACCGCACGACAGGCAGCGAGCATGCGCAAGATGCTCGTGGCCATGGCGGAAGATGTCCGGGTCGTCCTCATCAAGCTGGCGGACCGCCTTCACAACATGCGGACCCTGGACGCACATACCCACGACCGGCGTATAGCCATCGCAAGAGAAACGCTTGATATCTACGCCCCCCTAGCGCATCGACTCGGCGCATGGGACCTTAAATGGCGACTAGAGGACGAAGCGTTCCGGCACCTGCAGCCCCGGCAGTACCGATCCGTTTACAGGCTGATCAAACGGAAGCGGGCCGAGCGGGAGGACTACACCGAGCGCGTCATGATGATTCTTCAGGGCGAGCTGGATGAGCACAATATCTCGGCCGAAGTCCACGGCCGACCGAAGCATCTCTATAGCATTTATCAAAAGATGCACCGCTACGCGGAACAAGGCCGCCAGTTCAACGACATCCAGGACCTGACCGCCCTCCGTGTACTCGTGTCCTCAGAGGAAGAGTGTTACCGCGTCCTGTGGATCGTTCACAAACTGTGGCGACCTGTCCCGGGTAATTTTGACGACTACATCGCCAGCCCAAAAGAAAACCTGTACCAGTCGATCCATACTTCGGTCATGTGCGAAGAAAACGCGCCTGTTGAGGTACAGATCCGCACCCGACGTATGCATGATCTCGCCGAAAACGGCGTGGCGTCTCACTGGGCGTACAAAGAAGAGGGCGATAGCGACTCCGACGACAACTTTGAACAACGGATGTCATGGCTTCGACAGCTACTTGATTGGCAGAAAGAGCTGGAGGGCGACAGCGAGTACCTGGACACCGTGCGGACCGACATTCTCCGGGACCAGGTGTACGTCTACACGCCGACGGGCGAGATCAAAGAGTTGCCGGGCGGATCGACCCCGCTGGACTTCGCATACCGTGTACACACCGACCTAGGCCACCACGCGGTCGCAACCTCGGTGAACGGGCAAATCGTGCCCCTCAACACGGTGCTTCAGAACGGCGACACCGTGGAAATCCGCAAGTCCCGTAGCGAACGTGGACCCAGGATGGACTGGCTGAACCCGGATCTCGGCTTCATTGTCACGGCAAGTGCGCGAGAAAAAGTGCGCACATGGTTCAAGCGGCAACGGCGTGAGGAGAATGTTCAGCGTGGGCGTGAATTGCTGAGGAGACAGGTGACCCAGTTGCAATCGTCCACTCCCGAAGAGGAGATCGCAGCGACTCTTCGATTCGAGTCAGCTGATGAGCTGGCTGAAGCTCTTGGAAGCGGCGCGATCCAGCCAGCCGACATCGTTCGCGGGCTTATCGATATCTCAGCCGATCCGGATCTGGTGCACGAAGAGCAGGACGACAACAAGTCAAGCCACGGCGTTGTTGTCCTCTCCAACGACCAGACAATCGTACAGGCCGTCACGAGGCTGGCACGTTGCTGTTCTCCGGTGTACGGCGATGCGATCACCGGATACATAACTCGACAACGCGGCGTGACGGTTCATTTGCAGACATGCCCTAATTTGCGAGCACGTTTAGAGCCAGAACGATCCGTCGAAGTCGCATGGGGGCATCTGGCTGAGCGCTACCCCTCACGTCTGCGGATAGACGCCGGGGACAGGGTGGGGCTGTTGAGTGATCTGACGGCCGTGGTGTCCCGTGAAAAGGCAAACATCCATCGTATCCACTCTAGTGAGCAACAGGTCTACGGCCGCTCGATGGTTGAACTCACGGTGTACACTAGTGGGGTTGATCAGTTGATGAGATTGTGCGCGCGATTGAATGCAGTTCCCGGCGTGCAATCTGTCCAGCGGCAGGGCGCTGAATAATCGGTCCATATTTCAGGCTGATTAAGCCCACAAGTAACCAAATAGGAACCCAGTCGCATAGATAGTGGCCCGGTCCCGGATGCGGCGCGAGGCGCCGTGTTTTTCCGAGGAGAACGAACGAAAAATGCCCGCAGCGAAGGCCCACAGAGTCGCAGAACGCAAAACAGAGCGCAACCGACCAATTCGGTCTCTTGCACGCAACAGGGTTGCTGCAGCACGTGACGCTATCGATCAAGACCCCGCGTCGGAAGAGGCTCATGCCGCGGTGGCCGCGGCCAAGAGTGCGCTCGCCATCGCGGCGAGCAAGGGCGTAGTTCATAAGAACAACGCGGCACGCCGCATCTCCCGTCTCGCTCGGCATTTGAATCGGGCACGCGCAGACCAGGACTCCTAACCCGGGGCGCCCAGAACATTGACGCATCCGGATCACGGACATGCACAAGGCCCAGGGCCGGGTGAACCCCGGACTCATTACGGCTGGAGCGTCCATCACCCCTACAACGGCGTGGAAAATCACGTCGCCGTTGAGGTGAGGCCACATTTCGGATTCGTCCGTCACTGGCGTTTTGTCCTGCCGAGCGACTATGAGGGAGTGGTGCAATGGGGCGTCGGAGAGCCGAACGGTGCACCGATAGGCGATCGCCTCCGTGGCGAAGCAAGTGGCGGCCCGACCAAGTTGCTAAACGGACCGGACGTTGTGTGGTTTGGGGCCGCAGAACGACTTTCGGCATCGTCTCGATCTGCTTACCTGGTTTTCAACGATCCTCCACCCCATTACGTTTCGTTCGGTGAGGCTGAAGGCCCCGAAGATCCCCCAAAAACGCTCGAAGGGATCTCGTTCGGCGATTCGCACGAGC
>JAPYSM010000144.1 GCA_029936485.1 Dehalococcoidia bacterium | reverse complement strand
GGAGTAGGGACGCGATCCTCCCTCTCCCGACGGGAGACGGCTGGGGTGAGGGAGCACAGAGGTTTCCGCAAGAACATGTTTGGTTCGCTGACCCCTCAGTTGGCGAAGGTCCCTCAGCTTCGCTCGGGATGACACTTTGCCGTTTCTGTCGTCGATGATTGCGGAGGTTGTTCATGGTGGGCCTCTCCCTCACCGGGAGAGGCCCACTTGGATGCAGGGCAAGCGTGTTCATGTGATGACGTCGTAATGAAGTACGAGCCTGAAGATCCTGAGCCTAGGCTCAGGATGACAATACGACCGTGACCGCGCATCAATTACGCGCACAACCACCAATTACCGCACCACGCCCAAACAAATCCCTCATCCCGGGTGATATTATTTTTGACCTCATGACTGACACATCTCACACCGGGCCCGTACGCGTTCGTTACGCGCCCAGCCCGACCGGAGACCCACACGTCGGCAATCTCCGCACCGCCCTCCTGAACTGGGTCTTTGCCCGGCACACAGGTGGCCAGTTCATCGTCCGCATCGAAGATACCGACCGTGAACGCATGCTCGATGGTTCTCTGGACCGGATTCTCGGGGCGCTGGAATGGCTCGGTTTGGATTGGGACGAGGGTCCCGGCAAAGGCGGACCATTTGAGCCATACGTGCAATCTGAGCGCAAAGTGCTCGGCAAGTACGCAGAGGCGGCCCAACAACTGATCGAGAACGGCCACGCTTACAAGTGCACATGCACGCCCGAGCGACTCGATCAGCTACGGCAGCGCCAGCGTGCGGAGAAGAAATCGACCGGATACGACGGTTACTGTCGCAACAAGTCGGACGAGGAACGCGAGGCGGACAGCGCGCAGGGTCTGGCCACCGTCGTCCGATTCAAAGTCCCGCTTGAGGGCGAAGTCGTGTTCAACGACGTCCTGCGCGGCCCGTTGACCTTCGATCCGTCCCTGCTGCAGGACTTCGTGATCCTGAAGTCTGACGGCTATCCCACTTACCATCTGGCGCACATCGTGGACGACCACGAAATGGGCATCACCCACGTCTTGCGATCCGAGGAATGGATTTCGTCCACGCCCCGGCACGTGATGATGTACGACGGGTTTGGATGGGAGCCGCCGGAGTTCGTTCACCTATCGATACTCCTCGGCCCGGACCGCTCGAAACTGTCAAAGCGCCACGGCGATACCGCCCTGCTTGAGTTCCGGGACAAGGGCTTCCTGCCCGGGACGATGTTCAACTTCCTATCGTTACTCGGCTGGTCGGCGGGCGACGATGAAGAGGTGATGACACGCGAACAGATCGTGGAAAAGTTCAGCCTCGATGGCCTGAACGCTGCGCCCTCAATCTTCGACATCACGAAGCTTGAGTGGATGAACGGCGTTTATCTACGCCAGTTGCCGGTCGAAACCCTCTCCGAGATGCTTCTCCTGGAACTCGAAGCTCCAGACGGTCTGCCGGAATCGATTTGCCGGCCGATCGACCGCGATTACCTGACCCAGCTCGTGCCGCTCGTTCATGAGCGACTGAAGAAGATCGATCGCGAAGAGCTGTCAGGGATGCTGGCGTATTTTTTTCAGGACACGATCGAACTAGACCCGGCCGAGGTCGTGCAGAAGGGCATGGACGAGGCAGCGACAGCGTCAGCGCTGGAGTCCTCCGCTACCGCTCTCGAGTCGGCAGAATTGTTTGAGGCAAAGCCGCTTGAAGCGCAGTTCCGGGCACTCTGCGTCGAGCTGGACCTGAAACCCCGGCAGTTGTTTGGAGCTTTGCGGGTGGCGCTAACGGCGCGAAAAGTAGCCCCGCCGCTGTTCGACACGATGGTTGCGCTTGGACGCGATCGTTCTGTTGCCCGGGCCAGGCGTGCAGCCTCGTTGCTATTGCACGGCCAGCCCATTTCGTAGCTAACTACTTGACCGTTCCACCGGTACCTGCCTAAGCTGGTGGGAGTCGATTATCCGTAATCGGGTTAATGTTAACTCTGAATACCAAGAGGACGAATTTGCCGGAGATACGAATTTCTGAGGGCGAGAGCTTCGAGAGCATGCTGCGTCGCTTCACGAAGCGCGTTCAGCAGGAAGGGATTCTATCCGAGTCCCGTCGCCGCCAGCACTTCGAACCGCCGACGAGCCTTCGCAAGAAGAAGGCCGCCGGAAAGCGCCGCAAGAGCCTGAAGGCGCAACGCAAGAACATGTAATACCACTGCTTGCGGTAGTGTTCAAGAAAGAAGGACCGGTTGTTGACCGGTCCTTTTGTTTTGTGCCGACATGTCGGTATTGATTATTCCCCGAAAAGTATAGATAGAAGGCCGGTTCCGAATCGCCCGGGGGTCGGTTACGATTTCACTATGAAATTCGGCATCCTCGTATTCCCCGGCACATGGAGCGACCGCGATTGCGGTTACGCCCTTGAAACGCTCTGTCAAGAGATCGAATACGTCTGGCACGCCGACACCGACGTTGATAGATTCGACGCACTGGTGGTGCCGGGCGGTTTCTCATATGGCGACTACCTTCGAGCGGGGGCCATCGCACGCTTCGCCCCGGTGATGGAGTCGGTTTCGAAGTTCGCAGCGGACGGGCGCGGCGTGATCGGCATATGTAATGGGTTTCAGATCCTGTGCGAAGCCGGGCTGCTTCCGGGTGCTCTCATGCGAAACGACCACCTCGAATTCCGTTGCACCTGGACCGATCTCCGGGTCGAGAACGACCGCACAATGTTCAGCCACACCTCGAAATCTGGTGACCTCCTCAGGGTCCCGATCTCACATGGCGAGGGCAGTTACCAGGCGGATGAGGACACGATCGCCGAGTTAGAAGCGAATGAGCGCGTCGTGTTCCGATACTCAGGACCGGCCGGTGAAATCACTCCCGAATGGAACCCGAACGGCTCGGCGAACAACATCGCCGGGATCATGAATGAAGCCGGCAACGTCCTCGGCATGATGCCGCACCCGGAAAGGGCCTGCGACCCGCTGATCGGTGGAGAGGATGGAGCAGCCATATTCCGAGCCATGTTCACAGAGATCCCCGCGCTCAGCCGACCATCTCCCCTCTCCCAAAACAACCCATGTTGAGGCTCTCGAAGCATGACCCCGGAAACAACGGCCCCAGTCTCCCACTCAACAACCGATACTGAGGCTCTAGAAGCATCGGTTCAGCAACGACGCGTCCCCTCTCCCAGTGGGGGAGAGGGTTAGGGATCATCCAACTGCCCAGTTGAATCCGCGAACCCTATTCCACATCAAACACACAGGCGAGATACCCCGGCACCTTTCGCATAAACAACAGAGGAACTCGATCCCAGAATGACCACACAGACACCGCTCCGCGTACTAAGCACCGACTGGTGCCCGTACTGCCGCATTCTCAAGAGCTTCCTCGACAAACACGAAATCCCGTACGAACAGTTCAACGTCGATGAAGACGACGACGCGCTGGCAGAAATCAACAAGCTGCAAAACGGCGGACGCACAGTCCCGACCATCGTGTACGCAGACGGGACCCACGATGTAAACCCCAGCGGTGCGCGTTTAATGAAAAAACTGGCAGCGGGTTAATCGACCCTTGCGGCAACAATCCCGTAGGGGCAAATGACTATCCGCCCTCGGGTCGATATCAATCGACCCCTACGACCCTATTGCAAGTACACGCGTGCTGGGTCAATCACCACCTAAAGCAGCGTCGATCCGCCATCGATCGCTATCGTCGCACCGGTGACCGTGGACGATTCGTCAGACGCTAAATACAGCGCGCCGTACGCAATATCTTCGCCCGACTGTAACCTGCCGATCGCCAGCGGCTGCTGCTCCATCCTGTGCGCATAGTTATCCGGATTGGCGATATCGGTCGACCATGTGTTTTTGCTGTGCGACTGGCTTCCACGAATGAACGGCGTGTCAACATGCCCCGGGCACAGAGCGCTCACTCGAATATTATCTCCAGCATGAGCGAGCGCCGCGTTCCGTGATAGCCCCACGATCGCCGTCTTAGATGTCGCATACGCCGGTCCGCCCCCGCCCTGTTTGAGAGCCGCGCTTGAGGCGATGTTGATAATCGAGCCACCGCCCGCCTTCCGCATAGAAGGGACAACCGCCCGAATCCCCAGGTAGGTCCCAGTCAGGTTCACATCCAGGACGGTCTGCCACATCTCCGGGGTCTGCTCATCCCAGCCAACACGAAAATTAGTGCCGGCATTATTACCGAGAATCGTCACCGGGCCAAAGGTCGATTCAGTGAACTCCACCGACGCTTCCCATGCTTCGGTGTCTCGAACATCCAGCTGAACGAACGCAGCGCGGCCGCCCGCCGCCGTGATCTCGTCAACCAAATCGCCCGCCTGCCCCACCTGCAAATCGGCGATAACGACAGCCGCGCCTTCCCTAGCAAACAACACCGCCTCCGCGCGCCCGATACCGCTGGCGCCTCCGCTTATCAGCGCAATCTTTCCTTCAAGACGCAATTCGACCTCCGTCTGCATTCGTGTTCAGAGCACATGAACCTGACGCAATCATCTGCGTCCCCCTGCCGCTATGCCATAGCGGACACTACTTACGAGCAGATTGCAGTTGACTATCGACGATGTCATTTATAAAATGAATGGGTGTTCATTTAAGTGATTTTTCTTTCACCATTCGTTTTCTGACTGCTTAAACGGAGTGAAATCCTGTCCCCGAGGACGACCGAGGCGCACGTAGAAGCGCGCCGTAAACAGATCATTGATGCCGCCCGGGCGTGCTTCCTAGAGCGTGGTTTTCACGCCACCAAGATCCAGGACATCGCCACGAGAGCAGGCCTCAGCACCGGCGCGCCCTACCGCTATTTCGAGAGTAAAAACGACATCGTCGCCGCAATGTGCTCCGAAGCTCTGGACCGAAACCGGCAGCGATTTGGAACCTTGAACCTCTCGGCCGCATCCCGTGCAATTTTTGAAGAGTTAAGCGCCGTATATTTTGCGGCGGCACATGAGCCCGGAGCGGTTGACGCCGCCCGGCTCACGCTTCAGGTGTGGGAAGAAAGCTCCCGTTCAGAACAAGCACGCAAGGTGCTGCTGGAAGATTTCAGCATGATCCAGGCGCACGTGAGCAAGATAGTCATCAAGGCGCAAGAGCAATTCGAGATCGACATCGCACTGGACCCTATGAGCGTTGCGCAGACAATGGTCTCGCTCGTTCTGGGCTTGATCGTCCAGCGCGCTGCCGGGACGGACGTAAACGTCGAAAAATATGAGGAAGCCACCCGCGCACTTGTGACGGGACGGCTCTGGAACTCCGTTAATCGAAATGAAAAACCGGCGACGAATCCGGTCTATCTCCGTGCGGCCGTGGCCCCACACATCGAGAGGGAACAACTGAAATGACGATGTCCCCCGGTTCACTGGCGAGCTTCAGCGCTCGCCGACCATGGTGGACATTACTGGGTTTCGCACTTGTTATGGTCGCTGCACTGGGATCGTGCATATCGCTCGTCCCGGA
>JAPYSM010000143.1 GCA_029936485.1 Dehalococcoidia bacterium | reverse complement strand
ACAGCATGTTGTCTTCGGGGTTGGAGTAGATGCAGTCGACGGGGCAAACGTCGACACAAGCACCGTCTCTTAGATCCACGCAGGGCGAAACGATGATGTAGGTCATCCTGTTGGCAATCCTCCTGGCCGAAAAAGTATCAGGGTCTGACCCTGGTACTGGCATATTGATGCTGAATCAACGCCAAATTATAAGTAGCGTCGGCTCGCAAGTCTAACTCGCATTTCCCGTCAAGGACGGACACATACGAAATCCGTCAACGCGACGTACTCTCTTACATGACGTATCGATGATTCAGGGCAGTTTGAGTAGTTTGGTGCGGCAGGGAAATTTCCGGGTTCGTCAGAATATTCTGAATACTGTCAACGATTTCGAGGAGATTGGATGCCATTCGCAAAAACAGCCGTGGTGACCGGTGGCGCAGGATTTATCGGTTCGCACGTCGTCGACAGGCTCGTAGATGACGGATACCGAGTCACCGTGATCGACGATCTCAGTAGCGGCAAGCGCGAAAATTTGCCGCCAGGGGTCACCCTCGTGGTCGCGGACGTGACCTTGGACGCGGCGGCGGACGCCATCCGAAGCGCCGCCCCCGAGCTTATCGTCCACGCGGCCGCACAGATCAGCGTCTCGGTCTCCACCAGGAAACCGTTGCAGGACGCCCGGATTAACGTCCTGGGCACCGTAAACGTCCTGGAAGCGGCTAGGGCCTCAGGCACAAAGAAGTTTGTGTTCTTTTCATCGGGCGGAACGGTGTACGGCCAGCCGGAAGATCTTCCAGTCAGTGAATCGCAACAGACGGCTCCCGAGAATCCGTACGGCACATCGAAACTCGCCAGCGAAGAGTATCTGGAGATGTACCGGCGGGCGTTCGGGTTTGAATCGACGATTCTTCGACTGGCCAACATCTACGGCCCGCGCCAGGACCCACACGGAGAAGCCGGAGTAGTAGCGATATTCGCCCTCGCCATGTTGGCAGGCAATCAGATCACAATATTTGGCGACGGTAACGATGAGCGAGACTACGTGTATGTCTCGGACGTGGTCGATGCCGTTATGGCCGCAGCGGCGCCCGGCGGGCCACACCGCTGCAACATCGGCTCTGGCATGAGCACCAACGTCAACGAGCTATGCACGCGTCTGAGCGCACTAACGGGATACGCGCTCAAACCGCAGTACGGCCCGCCGCGGCCGGGCGACATCCACGCCATAAGCCTGGACGCTACACTCGCACGGATAGAACTGGGCTGGACGCCGAAGGTCGATCTCGAGACCGGCCTTGCCCGTACCGTCGAGTTCTTCCGCCATCAGGCCGACAGCCAGACCTGACTCGCATCCTCGCTCAAGCAATCCGGTCGCTCAAATTTGCGCACCCCTAGCCAGCCAGAGCTGTAGCGCTCGGTACTCAACGACAAAGACTCGATCGGCGCTTCCGCTTAAAACCAAGGCTAGACCATGCGGGCTCGCCGCGCGAATGAGCGCCCGAGCTTTAACCCCTGTTCCGCACCGGTTATCGCGGCTATCGAAGCGGCCGAAGAGTGCCCCGGAGAATGCATCTTTCTCGAAGCCGAATAACAAAACTCATTTACCGACCGGTATTTACAGGGAAAGTTATTCGCTGGTCTCGGAAGTGCTCGGCTGAACCAGCCAATACAGAAGCACAAAAATCCCGAAGGGGACGAGGCTAATTAGGAGCCATGTTCCTTTTCTACCCATGTCGTTTAGGCGACGTACTCCCAATGTGATCACCACCCAGACATAGGCAATGGCGTACACGATCTCCGGGCCTATTTCGTCGGATTCGATGCCGAAAATGGTCGCAAAGATTCCCCCAAGGATAAGGAACACAATGGGGTGAATGAGGAACGGCCACCAAAAAGCGGGTCGTGTGGTTCGGCCCTTCAGATCTCGGAAACGACGCCAGGACTCCAGGTAGTACTTAATAAGTTTCATCGTCTGAGCTCTTTCGGATGTAGATGGCTGATTGGTTCTTCACCATTAGTTATCGGTTCCCTTTTCGTGGTTGTCCAGCGCAAGGCCGATGTTGTATTCCCGATGAGTACCGGACTCTGTATCGCTCCCGATCTAAGTGAGCGCGTAGGAGCGTATGGCGGTATCGTCTCACACGGCCGAAGCTCAAGCGTTATCGGCATGCCTGCTATGAGACCGCTGTCGCGAATTTGGATCATGTAAAAACAGCGATCCCAGCCGGGGCTCAGGATTTTCTGCTCAAACCATAGAACGCCGACACCTTGAACAAACGAATGTTCAACACCATGGTGTCCCGACGATCCGGGATCAAGGCACAACACAATCGGCCTTGGCCCGTACTCCAGTAATTAGCCCTCGGTCGAAGACAGGGGGTTGAACGTCACCCTGCTCAGCACCGCATCGCTTGTGTTCTTGAAGTGGTGAAGAGATCCGGGCGGGACCATCACGCAGTCGCCCGCTTTTATCGGGTACTCGGTACCGTCCACCCAGATGATGCCTTCGCCTCGGGTGATGTACGCCTGATGCTCCCAGGGATGCGTGTGGTGGGCGCTGGACTCACCAGGCTGGTGGTCGTGGTAGAGCGTGACCACCGTTGGCACTCCGTCGTCCGGGCCGAGGATCGGGTTGGAGTGATCGACCTTGTTCTTGATTACCGGTTCCAATATCTGCTCCCTGAAATGCTTTCCCCACGCACGGACGGACGGCGGTTGCCCGCCCGTGCTTCAAAAACACAGGATACGCATAACGCCGAGATTGTCATCTTGACCATGAACCGCCTATCGCGACTCGCCCACCGATGACTAGAGGTGGTTGGTGAACTGGTCGAGTGACTTTCGGCCGATGTCTGGCACCGTGGCGTCCTCGGATGGATAACCGACCACAAGCAACAAGAAACAGCGCTCGTTTGGTGGCCGCTCCATGATCTCGTTCAGGAAACCCATCGGGCTTGGCGTATGGGTGAGTGTGGCAAGCCCTGCGTGGTGCAGAGCCGTGATCAGGATTCCGGTCGCTATCCCGATCGACTCTCGAGCGTAGTAGTGCTTAACCCGTCGTCCGTCCGGGAGGAGGCCATAACTTTCCTCGAATATGCCGATAAGCCACGGCGCCGTCTCCAAAAATGGTTTCTCTCGGTTCGTGCCCAGCGGCTCCAGTGCATCGAGCCATTCCTGTGGGGCACCGCCTGAGTAGAACTTGCTCTCTTCCTCTTCGGCCGCTATTCGAATCTTTTTCTTGACCTCGGCATCGTTAACAACAGCGAAATGCCAGGGCTGCATGTTGGCACCGCTCGGTGCAGTCCCGGCGGCTCTGAGGCAGTTATCCAGCACGTCACGCGGAGGAACTCGGGACGAAAATTTCCGCACGGTACGACGGCGACCGACCTCCGAATAGAAGTTCGCGGCGCGCTTGCTCATTTCATCGTCGTCGTATGCGGTATATCCGGCTAGCGGTACGAAACCCTGAGCGCCGTCGTTCACTTCTGTTCCATCGCTACCGAATTCTCGAGGATACCGATCCCTTGCACCTCAACCTCCACCTTGTCTCCGGGAACCATGTTGCGGGGATCGCCCGTGGTCCCTGACCAAACGACATCGCCGGGCTTGAGCGTCATCTGCTGGCTGATGTAGCTGACCAGCACGCCAAAGTTGAAATACATGTCAGAGCTGCTCGCACGCTGAACCTCTTCGCCGTTCAGTCTAACGATCATGTCGCCGCCTGATCGAGGATCGAAATCGGTATCAATCCACGGTCCCATAGGTGCGAAGGTGTCGCTTCCCTTCCCGCGCCACATCGAATTGTCGTTGCGCTGCCACGTCCGCTCGCTGATGTCGTTACCGCATGTGTAGCCAATGATGTGATCCCAGGCATCTTCCGGGCTGACCCGGCGTGCCGTCTTACCGATCACCGCCAGGCATTCGCCCTCGTGCTGAATCCCCGTGGTGGAATCGTACGGAATGACAATATCGTCGCCGGGGTTGATGATGGCGCTAATGGCTTTGTGCCAGGGCTGCGGTGTCGCCGCCATCTCGGCCTGCCCGGTGATACTGGTTGCCTCGTGGAGGTGGTCCGCAAAGTTGACGCCGGGGCCAAACATCTGGCTGGGCGTTACCGGCGCCAGAAGGTTAACGTCGCCCAGAGCGTGAGATGTGGATGTCGTGTCAAACGACCCGAACACATCTCCCCGGATCTCGACAACGAAGTCGCCCTCGACGATCCCGTAACGGGCAAGTCCCCCGACCTCAAAACGTGCAATACGGATAGCGATCCCCTTTGAACAATTGTCCGGCCCGCGGCGACGGCCCGTGGTGATGTGGGCAGGTTACGCCTCAATCACCACCGGGGCGAACTCTATCCACCCCGGGCTGGCCACAACACGATCCTCGCTATATCCAACTTAGCAACTTGCTACGTCCAACCATGAGACTCCCAGCGACGTACCCTGAGGGTGTCAAAAATTTACCCGGACGCCCACGAAGGGTCCTTCGATATTGTCTCCGCCATCTCCGAAGATCGTCGTCGGCTACGAAACGGGAATACCGCCCAGTTGCTGAGGCGGCAACTGGTGTTATCTTCTCGTCAGCAAACTCTCGGTCCGATTGGGTCCGGGATTTTGGCCCCCTTTATCGGGTTAAGGAGACGCATATGAGTGACGGCAGCGCCCAGGCCTGGAACATAAAACTGATCTCCCAGAGCGATCTCGGAGGCTTCGGAAACGGCGGAGAGGGTTTAGCGCTTCAGGCAACAGCTGACGGCCGACGTGTCATGTATGTCGCCCACGAGAGCGGACCGAAAGACTTCACAGCGCTGGACGTTACCGACCCGTCCGAACCGATCATCGTTGCCCAGACAGAAGTCCCAAACGGCCGCGTGCGGTCAAACTCACTGGACATGGTGGACGACCTGCTGCTAGTGGCATACCAGGGCAAGGAAGTTGGCGATGCTCCGGTCGGGATGGGCGTCTGGGACGTCAAAGACCCGGAGAACCCAGAGAAGATCTCGCATTTCGACACATCCGGCCCGCACTCCCGGGGAGCGCATTGTCTCTGGTTCGCAGACGGTCGATACGCATATCTATCGACAGGGGCGGCCGATTTCCAGCCACACAACCCACTGGACGACCAGTTCTTCATGATCGTGGACGTGGGCGATCCGACCAATCCGACCGAGGTCGGCCGCTGGTGGCTGCCGGGCACCCGTGTCGGAGACACAGAAGACCCGCCAGAGAGACACCCTGACTTCGACACCGGGTTTCGGCTTCACAACGGCAATGTATGGCCGGAACGCCCCGATCGCGCCTATCTGGGCTACATCGACGGCGGCGCAATCACATTAGACGTGTCCGACAAATCGAAACCGACCATGATTAGCCGTGTGGACTACCACCCGCCGTTCCCGGGCTTCACGCACACGGTGATGCCGATATTCAATCGTGACTTACTTATCGTCAGTGACGAATCAATCGTCGATCACGCAGACGATCACCCGAAGTTGGTGTGGGTGATGGACAACCGTGACG
>JAPYSM010000006.1 GCA_029936485.1 Dehalococcoidia bacterium | reverse complement strand
GTCCGAGCGCCGCTGACGATTACTACGTCCGCCATGAGTGGTCCTCCGAGTTGGTGCATCCGCTGGAAGGTGGGTTGCTCAACCCCGGCCGATCGCCGGGGATCTGCTGACCCGAATTGTAGTCCGGTTGCCTGAAGCTGTTAACGGCTCACCCGGTTACAGGCCATTTCGTTGTGGATGGCGGGGCGAACCAGTAAGGCTGGCTCTATTGTTGAGGTTGTCTGCGCCCCTGACCCTGCCATCCGAGTCGTGCCCGGATGGCAGGGTCAAACGCAGTCGCTCCGCGCTCCTACCCCTCCCACAGCGGATGCCGCTTTGTCGCTAGCACGTCCGGGTCGAGGTCGTAGCCTAGCCCGGGCTTCTCATTCAGGTGGATCGATCCGTTGCTGATCTCCATCGGCTCCGTCAGGAGATCGTTCTGCATCGGGATGCCGAGGATCGAGTGCTCAAGCCTGTAGAAGTTCGGAACGCTTGCGCATACGTGCGCCGCCGATATCAGCTCCAGCGGACCGGCCGGAACGCAATGCGGTGAGATCGGAATGTAGTATGCCTCCGCCATTATGGCGATTCGCTTAATCTCCGATATGCCGCCAGTCCAGATTGTGTCCGGCATGATGTAATCTGCCAGGCCGTCTCGGAATATCGGCAGGAAATCGTAGCGGGTGAACAGCCTCTCGCCTACGCAGATCGGCGCAGAGGTGTTCTGCCGGACCTGCTTGAGAGCCTCGAACGACTCAGGCGGTACCGGCTCCTCGAACCAGGCGATGTCGGACTGTTCGAATAGCCTGTTGGCCAGGCGGATAGCGGTCGGCACGTTGTAATGGCCGTGGGCATCGATCAACAGTTCGTGGTCCGGCCCAACCGCCTCTCGCACCGCGGCCACAATATCGTATCCAATATTCTCGCCCTTCTTCGAGATCTTCCCGTCCTGGTACATCGAGTGGAACGGTTTCATCTCGTGGAACGGGTCGTGTTTGGACGCGGTGTGCCCCAGCGCCACCATCTTTTTTGCTGCCGCGGCGTACTCTTCCGGGGTTTCGGCGCCTTCGAACCAGACGTTGGCGTACAGGGGCACTGGGTTCCGGAACTTGCCGCCGAGCAGATCGAAAACCGGCCGTCCCGTCGCTTTGCCTTTGATGTCCCACAGGGCCATGTCGAACCCGGCCAGCAGCGCCGTGGGGAATCCCCGTGCGCCGGTGTAGGTGAAGCGTCGGTACAACTTGTGCCAAAGGACTTCGATATTTCCGGGATCCTCGCCGATGAAGTCGTCCTTCACCATATGAATCGCCTGGCCGATCAGGAAACTGCCGCCGCGCCCGTACTTTGTCGCCTCACCCCACCCGGTGATTCCTTCATCGGTTCGAATCTCAATGAACGCCCACGCGCTTTGGTCCGGTGTGTCACCGGGCAGCCCGGGTTTGATGACGTGTGGGATGACATCGGTAATTTTCACGGAGAGTCCTCTGTTGGTATGTGCGCTTAACGGTATGGGCGCCACAATACCGGGATGTATACGGCTGTGTCTCCCTCTCCCAAATGAAAGAGGGCGCAGGGTGAGGGAACGTTCGCCGTAGGCGGACGAGGCCAAGGGCGCCTATCAAAGTCAGCCAGTATGTAAGCCGCTAAACTGCCGTCACGCCAACACTCGACCGCTGGAAGTGAGGAGCCAGAAGTGACCGCACCCAACAAGCTAGACCGCGTCCTAGAACCCGGGGACCCAAAGCTCCTCGCCACCGGATTCCACTTCACAGAAGGCCCTCTATGGCAGCCACCATCTCCAGAGCACCCGGACGGAGCGCTATATGTATCGGACGTTGATGACGCGATCCACTATCTTGTAGACGCACACACTGGAGAAAAAACAGTGCTCCGCGAGAACGACGGCGGCGCCAACGGGGCGACGTACGATCTGCAGGGCAGTGTGGTGTGGTGTGAGCAGGACGTGTACCGGGTGGTTCGACGTGAGCACGACGGCTCGTGGACCGTCCTGGCATCGGAGTACAACGGCGTGCGATTGAATCGCAGCAACGATGTGGTGGGCCGGAGCGACGGATCTCTCTACTTCAGCGACCCGCAGTTCCTGATGGAGCCGGACGATCGACTCATCGGCACGTCAAGTGTTTTTCGGATCGACCGTGACGGCGGGCTTCACCAGGCTGGGACCGACATGCCGCACCCCAACGGCCTGGCGTTCTCGCCGGATGAATCGCTACTTTACGTCTCGAATACCCGGCCGAATCCGCACATGTACGTGTATGAAGTGGCTGTCGATGGGTCACTATCGAAGGGTCGAGTATTCGCCGAGATGCCATACGTTCCCGCCGGATTCGACGAGGGTGACACTTTTATTGCCCACTCGGGTGCGGAGCGACCGATCGGCGAGCGCGGAGGGGTGCCGGACGGCCTGAAGGTCGATACGCGAGGCCGGGTGTTCAGCACCGGTCCCGGAGGATGCTGGGTCTGGGAGCCGGACGGTGAGTTCTTAGGAGTGATCGAGACCCCGGAACTGCCGGCAAACGTCGGCTGGGGCGGAACCGATTTTAAGACCCTCTATCTGACATGCCGCACCTCCGTCTACTCTTTGCGAGTGAAGACGCCGGGTGCGCCGGTTCCGGGAATGCCGGCGTCGACCAATTGAGTAGAGAGGTATTCGATGCCGTTGGGAACTAACGGGGCGGTCATACGCCGATATGTGGACGAGGTCTGGAATCGGGGGATGCTCGAGGTTGCGAACGAGCTACTGGTCTCCGCGCACGTCCGGCATGATCCCGTTCTGGAGTGTGATGTGGTGGGGATTGATGAGGTCAAGACGCAAGTTTCGGCGTTAAGAGGGGCGTTTCCTGACTTTCGGTTTGAGGCATCGATATACGCGAGTAGCGACGACGACGGCTTCGTTACACGCCGCTGGACGATGACTGGGACGCACGAGGGTCAGTGGATGGGTATCGCTCCGACCGGTGCAAAGATCACATCGACAGGCATGGCTCTATCTCGATTCGATCACGGGAAGATTGCGGAAGAGTGGATACACCGGGACGATTTAGGCCTGATGCGTCAGCTTGGGGCGCTTCAGCGGCGGCCGGAACCGAGCACCCGTCCCGGGTCCAGTTCGCAATAACATGGTACGGGCGGCGCTTATCATCCAATCCTCTCCCACCGGGAGAGGGGGCGGGCGTCTCGTGGTTGGTTCCCGAGATGGGCGGCGTTCTTCCGCAATACGGGCCTTCGAGGGCATCAGGGGGCTATTGATTCGCGTCAGGGTGGTGGCCAGCGCGTTCTATCGTGTTTCGGCCCGTGTTCGTCGGGTCGAACATGAGCTCTGATGTTTCAGCCAGCCGATGAGCCCATTCCCGGGACGCGGGACACACGGTACTATCGCGACTAACGGGCGGACCCCGCGCACCCAACTCACACCCAAACCCGTCGAGAGGCAGATTTGATGGCCAGTGAAGTAGAACAACTCGAATCCGGATTACCGCAGGACGGGCACCGTGCAACAGATGGGCCGTCCGGCCTTGTTGTGCTCGGAGAAGGCGACTTCAAGTACGAGGTTTCCGGCAAGAATTGGGGAGAGCTTCCCGACGACTGGAACTACAAAGAAGCCACCTCCGTAGCCGTCGACGCGAACGACCGCATCTACGTCTTCAACCGTGGTACATCGCCAATGATCGTATTCGACGCCGATGGCAATCTGGTGGACCACTGGGGCGAGGGCGAGTTCAGCAACCCGCATGGCGTGACCGTGGCTCCGGACGGCAACATTTTCACGGTCGATAACGGCGACGGGACCGTCAAGAAATTCACGCCGGACGGCAAGCTGTTGATGACGCTTGGAGAAGCAAATAAGCCTAGCCCGCCGATGAGCGGTGTGCCATTCAGCGTTCCGACACATGTCGGGGTGGACAAAAAAACTGGCGAATTTTACGTCTCAGACGGCTACTCGAACGCCCGTGTCCACAAGTACTCGCCGGAGGGCAAGCACTTGTTCTCGTGGGGCGAATCGGGCACTGGAGAGGGTCAGTTCAACATCGTCCACAACGTCGAGACCGACAGCAATGGCTGGGTTTACATTGCTGATCGCGAGAACCACCGTATCCAGGTGTTCAGTTCGGAAGGCAAGTTCGAGACCCAATGGGTGAACCTGTCCCGCGCCGCCTGCCTGTATATCGACACCCGTGGCGACCGGGACCTCGTGTACATCGGAGAGTACTTTGCCGGGATCTCCAGCAACGACACCGGCAGCGATCTCGGGCCGCGAGTCACTGTGATGACCACCGACGGGAAAGTGCTGTCCAAAGTCGGCACCGAACCATACGGCTCGCAGACCGGACGCTTCTTCTCGCCGCACGGCATCACGGTGGACTCCAAAGGCAACATCTATGTGGCCGAGGTGTCGCACAGCGATTACGGCAGTGGCTGGGACATTCCGGCAGAGTTGCGGTCGATGCAGAAACTGGTGAAAGTTTAGATCACAATCCCCTCGATACGTATTGGCCTCTCTCGCGGGAGTGATGGGGCAAGTTAGACGGTCATCCCGAGTGTAGTCGGGCGATCAATACGCGTGGTCCGTCGACCAAGATGAGGGGGAAGGAGGACCCTACGAGAGCTTCAGGGTGGTTGGAAAAACTCTGGCTCTGGCTTCCTTCTGGGGGAGTCGCGCCCCGCCATCACCCCCGCTCTGACTTATCGTACTCGGCGTAGATGTATGGGTGTTCCGGATCGTAGTGGGTGAGGGTCTCCGGGTTGTCTACACGTGCCGCCAGACGGATGTTTACGCCAGCCACCCCGGTCGCCTCGTCGCCGATGTCCACGCGGCACGCCTGTGCGAGGGCTGACAAATCTGCCACGACGTCCGGGTGGTTGTCGTACACGTTTGTTGTCTCGCCGATATCGGACTCAAGATCGAACAAGCCTGGAACAGTCCCCGCGTTTTCGTCTATGACTGCCTGGCTAACAACGCCTGTCTGCTGGTGCGCTCGTAGCTCTCTGGAGACGTGAAGCTTCCATTTCCCCTTCCTGACGGCTTCAAGGCGATTACCCATGTAGTAGAAGAACGTGTCCCGGGGAGGCGTAACGTTATCACCCGTGAATATGAGTGAGGAAATATCTGTACCGTCGATAATCCGGTCCTGCGGCACATCCGCACCGGTAATACCGGCCAGCGTTGGCAAGAAATCGATCGACGACGTGATATCGCTACGCACCACACCGGCGGGAATTTTTGATGGCCAGCGCATGATGCACGGCACCCTGAGTCCCCCCTCCCAGGTCGTTCCCTTGATGCCACGAAGTTCGCCATTGCTGCCGCCCTGATCCTGCATGCGCGAGCCGTTGTCACTTGTGAAGATGACCAGAGTGTCCTCGTCTAACCCCTGCCGTTTCAGCTCATCCATCAGGACCTCTGTCACCCAGTCGACTCCGGCAACACATGCGCCGTAATCGCCGTTTCCCGAGGCGTTGACCATCGGCTCCGGTGCGTACAGCGGCAGATGCACGTACATGTGGGCGAAGTAGAGGAAGAATGGCCCTTCCTTGTTTTCTCGAATGAAGCGGACGGCCTCCTCGGCATAACGCTCGGTCAGCGCCCGCAGATCTGGTTGCTCCTGGACCACTTCCCTATCCCGGATTAGCGGCAGTGGTGGTCGGGCCCGCAGGCGCTCAATGCGTTCGGGGTCTGTCGTCAGTGGGTCGTCGACCTGCCGACCCATGTCGTTGCTGTACGGCAGCCCGAAGTAGCTGTCGAATCCATGTTGAGTCGGAAGGAACTCCGGCTGATCGCCACAATGCCATTTGCCGATCATCTTAGTCGTGTAACCGACTTCGCTCAGTGCGCCGGCTATGGTCGTTTCGTTCGGGTTCAGGCCCATGGGATCGCCGGGCATCAGCACCCAGCCGCCGTCAAAGTCGCCGAAATCGATTCGGGGCGGGTAGCAGCCTGTAAGCATCGCTCCACGGGATGGTGAACAGACCGGCGATGCGACGTAGAAGTCCGTGAATCGCATTCCCTCTGCGGCCATTTTGTCTATGGCCGGGGTCTTGTTGATCTGTGAGCCGTATACGCCCAGATCGCCGTAGCCCAGATCGTCGCAGTTGATTAAGACGATGTTCGGTCTGCTCATCGGGTCTCTTTTCCGATAGTTGTTCCGTGTCGTAAGGATTGCGGATGATACAGCGATTCGGTGGGGGTGCGTCGCGTGATTGAGTGAGTGGCGTTCTCCCCAACCGCTGATCCCCTCATCGGTGTCGACCCGAACGAACAGCTAGATTCTTCCGGGGTCCACGATTTCGGTCGGGTTGATCTCGAAGATCTCGATACCGGGGATTTTCACGATAGGGCCCCCGATTCAGTCTGCGGGGAATCTTTCCGGCCGATGCGCGTCACTTTGCCGGATACGGGGTGCTTGAAGTGAGACTTCGTGGTCTTGGCGACGTTTTTCGCCGTCACCGCATTCATGCCGTTCAGTCCAACGGTGCCAAGTTGCTCCATGTGGCCAAGAGCGACAAAAAGAACATCCGCCGCTTCCTCCGCCATCGCCGCTTCATCGAATTCGGAAACTGGCCTTTCGATCTCTTCCTTTAGCTCGCGCACCTCTTCATCCAGCATAGGGGTGCGCTTGATGATCACCTCTAGTGGCGTTCCCGATTCCAGCGCCCAGCGCTCGTGAAAGTCGTACACCTCTGCGGCGAGGCGGGCGGCTGTATTCACGAACCGTTCTCGGTCCGGTTGGCCTATTAGACCTGTTTGTTCGAGCGTGCTTGATGGGTCCGTCGATTTCGGCATGTGCCCCCCCGGGGAGGTTCTTGTTCAGCCAGATGACTGGAAGCAAAGATCTACCCTGTGAGCACCTAAAGTGTGCGCAGCGTAGATCAATAGAGCCGGAGGATACCGCCACCCGCACGGACTGGCGAGGCGGTCGGGGGCGGAAATGTGAATATGCGCAGGACCTGGCACCTAACGATGACACCGGGAATGCCTCGCATGGCATAGGCCAAATTTCCAATCAGCACTCTCCAGAGGATTGAAACGGCTGGATCTGACTAGTCGGCAATGATCAACGGGATGCGAACTTCGTCCGGAGACAGCCCGGAATGGTGGGATACGAGACGTGACATATCCGGGCCAATGGAGTTAGCCGCTGACCATGCGAAAACGGCTGTACTCATGCATATGGCGATGTAGTCGCCCATGCGATCACGCGTTCGAGTGGGAATAATTCCGGGCCCAAGCAGTTCAAGGCTCTCGATCTCGTCCTGAGTGAGGAGGACCACATCGTCAGGTATCCGATCGGCATACGCGTCAGCAAATCGGTCAACAGCGTCCTCGCGCACGTGGTAATAGTTCACTCGCGCGTCACCGGATGGGGTGTGCCGGAGCATGAGGCCTAGCTCGTCGTCTTCCCGAATGAGCATCGGATCTGGTGGGAAAGCATCCAGATGTCCGTGATCGGCGCTGATGATAAGTTTCGTCGCATCCGGCTTGTCTCGAGCAAGGCGTTCCAGACCGCTGTCCACATCGGCGAGCGCTGCGCGTGTTGATTCGCTACCGACGCCGCTTGTGTGCGCCGCCGAATCGACCTGTGGGAGATACAGGTAAGTATAGGTGGGGCCGGAAGCGTCCGAGAGTCTCGTCAACGTCGCATCTATCCCTTCAGCAATCGAGCCGTAGCCCCTGCGGATGGCCTTTCCAAGCGAATATCCGGAATAAACGCTGTGGGTAAGATGGACCGGAAGAATCCCGATGGCGCTTCTGTCGAATGAGGAGATCCTCGACGGAAGAGGAAATACTGCCTCGGTGCTGAGGCCCTGCTCTGAGAGTGGCGCACCGGTAACCCGATTGATAAACGGCAGCACTGTCGCAGGCCCGGGTATTTCCGTGAAGTGCGTCCACCAGCCGATCACGGCGTGCTCTGATGGCCAGGCTCCGGTGGCAAGGCTCGTCAACGCCGCGGACGTTGTGGATGGGAAGACGGACCGCAGTTCAAGTGCAAAATTTCGGCGAAGGAATGAATTCTCAGGAAGCGTCTCTAGCAACGTCATCCCGAGCCCGTCGACGACGACGAACACGATGTGTTCCGACGCGCCGATCAACTTACCGATCATGGCTTCGGAACCGATTCCGACAGGAATAGTTCCGTCGCCAGAAAGGTGAGCGACCGCACGGGACAGGTCCACGGAGTTCGGGATATCGACCGAAGGACGCAACAGGGTTCCGGTCTCAAAATTGGCGAGAAGTCGATCCACGTCATTTGGGGGCATGGGATTGGATTCTATAGTGGCTACCGAAATTATTGTTATCGCCACAGGCCGGGGATCTGATCAGACCGTGATCTAACGCGATGACACCTTGCCGCCCATCCAATTGAGACGCACAATCTCAGGTACGAAATTTCGTTAAACGCATCCAGAGCCAACAGGACCAAAAATGACCACCGCCGACGTCGATGAAGTACGCCGCCAAATAGTTGCCACTGTTCGTGAGTTCGTCCAGAAGGACGTTGTACCGCAGGCCGCGGAACACGACGAGAACGACACCTACCCCACGGAGCTCGTAGAGCAGATGGCCGAGATGGGGCTGTTTGGCATCACGATCCCTGAGGAGTACGGGGGTATGGGGCTGGACTACACCACGTACGCGATGGTGTTCGAAGAGCTTTGCAAGGGCTGGATGTCGATCACGGCGCCGATTGGCACACACTCCATCCTCACAGCCGCGATCGTGAATTACGGCACTGAGGAGCAGAAGAGGGAGTGGCTCCCAAAACTGGCTTCCGGCGAAAAGCGTGGCGGACTGGCACTGACCGAACCGGGCGGTGGTAGCGATGTCGCAAGCTTGCAGACAACCGCAGTCAGGGATGGTGAAGAGTATGTTGTAAACGGCAACAAACTGTTCATCACGAATGGTCGTACCGGCGATGTTTACCTACTCCTTGCAAAGACCGACACCGGCATCGACCCACAGCATCGCGGTATCAGTGCCTTCATCGCTGAGAAAGGCCCGGGTTTTACGGCGGGCCGGGACCTGAATAAGCTCGGCTACCGGGGTGTGGATACCTCCGAGCTAATATTCCAGAACTACCGGGTATCGGCAGATCTTCTGGTCGGCGGGGAAGAGGGCAAAGGCTTCTATCACGTGATGGACGCGCTCGAGACCGGTCGTATCAACATCGCCGCCCGAGCGGTGGGTGTAGCGACGGGAGCGTTTGAGCTTGCTATCAAGTACGCGCAAGAGCGGGAAACCTTCGGCAAGAAGATCGCCGAGCGCCAGACTATTCAGAACATGCTGGCAGACATGGCGACCAAGATTCACGCCGCGAGGCTGATGACATACGACGCAGCGGCAAAGAAAGACAGCGGTGCACGTATCGATCTGGAAGCCGGGATGGCCAAGCTGTACGCATCCGAGATCTGTGCCGAGGTGACGATGGACGCGATGCGCATCCATGGCGGTTACGGGTACATCAAGGACCTGCCACTGGAGCGTTACTACCGTGATGCTCCTTTGATGATCATCGGTGAGGGTACATCGGAGATTCAGCGCCTTGTCATCGCCCGCAACCTTCTCAAGCAATACGCTATCTAACCGCGGAGGGTGATTATTTGGAGTCGTTTTCGAATGCCCGGTGTTATGGCTTAACTTGGCCGTGAGCCGGGTTTCGTTGGAACGGCTTGTGGATTGGCCTGAGGAACGGTCTGGATGATTAACGAATCAGATGAGTCTGGAATATCCGGAGGGCCGGGCGAGAAGCCGAACTTGGGGCCCCCACGATCCATGTCGAAGGATCTGTCCGTGCTGAACACGGCTCAGAATGACGGAGGACCGGTGCTCGGAGGACCCGGCACGCGTAAGCGTCTGTTTAAACAACTGGGGGGACGCAACAACATAGAGAAGGTCGTTGATCGTTTTTACGACCTGATCGACGAAGACCCGGAGCTGCGGCCCATCTTCCCGGAGAGCATGGAGCAAGGGCGTGCACGCCAGAAGCTTTTCCTTGAGGAGTGGCTGGGTGGGGAACCGCGCTACACCACTGACATCGGGCCATGGCAGCTACGTCGACGCCACGCTCCGTTCCGCGTAACAGAGACTGGCGCGACCCGATGGGTCGGCCATATGGAACTGGCGCTGCTCGATTGCGGCGCATCAAAAGAACTTGCGGCCGAGATAGCGTCATTCCTGCGTCCGGTGGCCTTTCGTATGGTGAATTCGCTCGATTCCAGCCCGTCCGACACTCAGGAGTAGACCGCGGGAATGCCAGGCGGCGACGTAGCTCTCATATGGTGGGTCTGTCGCGGTAAGCTGCGGCTTGATCATCATGGGTGGCCATTTTGGCGCGTTCTTTGGATCGCTGCACAACTGAAGGAGCGCGTGTATGGACCAGGTTTACTCAGGCGCAGGGTTTGCCGTTCCGCAGGTGTTCCCGGACGGAAACGTTGATCTGGCAGTCATACGTGACATTTCGTTGCGTGCTGAACAGTTGGGTTACGACAGCCTGTGGACTCAGGAACGGATTATCGGACCGAGCGTTAGCCTAGAGCCGCTGGCGCTTCTCTCTTACCTAGCCGCGGTCACCGAAAAAGTCCGGCTCGGCGTGAGCGTGCTCGTCCTCCCGCTTCGCAGTCCACCGCAACTGGCGAAGACTCTGGCGACGTTGGACGTGTTGTCTGAAGGACGCTTGATCGTCGGCGTTGGACTCGGGGGCAGCGATAAGGACGCACCCGCGTACGGGTTTGAGTCCGGGCGTCGCGTACGTCGCTTCAATGAGGCTCTGGAATTTATGGACGCCTTCTGGAAGAACCAGATAGTCGAGTACGAGGGTGAGTTGTACAACCTTTTGGGTGGTTCAATGGCGCCGAAGCCGATTCAGAAGCCGCGGCCGCCGGTGTGGTTTGGCGCCCGGGCCGAAGCGGCAATTAAACGCGCAGCGAAGTACGGCGATGGCTGGATGGGCCCGGGTTCTTCCAGCGCGGACGATTTCAAGGAGAGCGTAGCTATGCTGCGTGATGCGCTGGACGCCGAGGGCCGCGACCCGGCGAGCTACCCGGTTTCGAAAAGGGTGTATGTAGCTATCGACGATGATGCCGACCGCGCCGAACGACGCCTTGCTGACTGGTTCGGGCATCACTACGGCAACGCGGATATGGCATCACGGGTCTCGATATGGGGTTCGGCAGATCATTGTTATGAACAGATCGATGCCATCATCGACGCCGGAGCGGAGCATTTCTTGTTGAACCCGGTGTTTGACTACGATGAGCATCTCGACGCTCTGAGACGCTACATACGGCCTTAATTCGATCATCAAACAAATGGGCATATGGCATATATAGCCCAACGGATAGGTTCCAGGCGGGGCCTGGCCACCGATCAAGGGGCAACAATGAAGTACCGACCATATGGCAACACCGGACTTGAGATATCGGAGATCGTTTTCGGCGCGGGCGCCGTTGGAGGCATTCTCATCGATGCCGATGATGAGACGCGGCGCAAGGCCATCAGGATGGCGCTCGATGCCGGGATCAACTGGATCGACACGGCCGCCTCTTACGGGCAGGGTCGTTCAGAGACAGCGCTCGGCTGGTTGTTGAAGGAGATTCCTCAAGATGAGCAGCCTTATCTGTCTACGAAGTTCAGCATCGACCCCGAACTGGGCGACATTCCGGGGCAGGTTGAGCGCTCCATGCACGAGAGTCTTAAGCGCCTTCAGCGGGATAGCGTGGACGTTTTCCAACTACACAACCGTGTTTCCGAGGAACGCGGCTGGTTCCCCGGCTCGGTCGCTACGGTCGACGCAATCGGCAAGGACGGGGTGGCGGACGGGATACAGAGGCTTGTTGAGCAGGGTTTGACGCGGTTCGCCGGTTTCACCTGCACCGGCGAAAGTTCCGCCCTACACAAGGTAATTGAGAGCGAACGCTTTAACTCTGCGCAGGTTTACTACAATCTCCTGAACCCGAGTTCGGGGCGCGCCGTACCTGAAGGCTGGTCGGCATACGATTTCGGAAACGTGATCGACAAGTGCGCTGCCCACCAAGTCGCCGTAATGAACATTCGTGTGCTGGCGGCGGGTGTGATCGCCACCGATGTGCGGCACGGACGTGAATCTCCGGTAGCCCCGGGCGGTGATGTGCCCGCGGACGAAGTGCGGACGAAGTTGATAGTGGAAGCGCTTGGGGACAGTCAGGGTACCCGGGCACAGCTGGCTGTGCGCTACGGGCTCTCAAACCCCAAGGTGTCTGGTGTCCTGGTGGGTATGGCGGAACTGGATCATCTTTACCAGGCGTTGGGCGCTGAGGAGATGGGTCCGTTGTCCGAAGACGTGCTGGACGCGATCCACGCGCTTGTGGCGACCGACTTCGGCCGACTCGGCTAGCACAACAATCCCGGAGACGCGACAAGGGGGTGGCTCGCGCATCAAGCGCTTGCCACCCCCTTTATCGATTCAGATGCGGATGCCCTTTAAGAGGCTTTGCCGATCTTGAATAGCGTTGTGCTGCATGTGCCGCACTTGCCCTTCGTCGCCGGGCGACCATTTTTCATGGTTACCTGTTCGGCAGCATTCATCTCTCGCATTGTTCGACACTTCATGCAGTAGGCGTCCATGAGGTTCCTCCAAAATTGACTCTTGTTCGGCGGTCTTCCACCGAAGCTACCTGACTTTAAGTTAACACCACATCCCCAAAGCTGAGGTAGCTTTGGTCAGGGAACGACTGGGAAAAGAGACTAAAAAGAGCCCTGTTTGGGGCCTATAGCCCCAGTTTTTACGATTGGAGGGGGGGTGAATCAACGGCACCCACAAAATCGCCCGGAGATTTACGTTTATCCCAATCGTGCGAGACGGGGGTACACGCTGGGGGAATTTATACGATTGCGTCCATCGTAGAGCGGAGGAAACCACTAGATCCGGCATGGAGCCGCCTGTGGCAAGTGTTTGAGAAGCCCATAATCTCGCTAACAGGAACTAGCGGAGAGCCGTAAGGCAGGAGGCCGAACCATACATGCCGTTGATCAACCTAGGTAGTGCAACGCTTGATTACGAAATAGAGGGGCAGGGTCCCGTGATCTTGTTTGCACACGGGGCCGGTGGGAATCGTCTTTCATGGTGGCAGCAGGTTCCGTATTTCATGGACAGTTACAGCTGCGTCACCTTTAGCCATCCTGGATTTGGTCGTTCCGTCTGGATTGGCGATGTCTCTGAGCGCATCAGCTACTCAGATGTACTGCTGGAGTTGCTAGATCATCTTGAGATAGAGCGGGCTGTGCTGGTTGCACAGTCCATGGGTGGATGGATATGCCTCCCGGTTGCGGTCCGACTGCCTGAACGCGTGGCGGCGCTTTTTATGGCTTCTACGCCGGGTAACTTGCGCACACCCGAGATCGATCAGGCTCGTGAGGCAAATCGGGAGAGGTTGGAGGAGCTAAGACAGGCGTGGGAGGAACGATCCGCTGGAAGCTTCAATCCAGCTCTCGGAGAACGCTGTTTCACCGAGCAACCTGGGATGCACTATCTCTACTCCGCTATCCAAGGCTTGAACCAGCCGCGGGTATCGAGACCCGGGATCGATATTACTCCCGAAGAGATGTCCGGTTACCGCACACCAACGGTGTACATAACAGGTAAGGAAGACGTTGTACTGCCATCTCCGATGATAGCGGCGGCGGCGGCGGTTACGCCCGGAGCCGATCTAGAGCTAGTGCCAGAAACCGGCCATTCGATCTACTTCGAACGGCCAGACGTGTTCAATTCACTGCTCTCTGATTTTCTGAGTAAGGTATACCCGAGTTGAACTTGCGGATAGATGCCGGGGCCAACTCCTTTAGTCTTGCCCCAACCCTTCTCTTCGGACAATGTGGGGCATGTGATACGGCCCCGTCGCAGATCAGTTGTACTGGGCATCGAGTAGGGTCGGTTGCTCACTCAACGGTGTGTCACCTGCCCCTGAGGCGATACCAGGGACCTGCCTCGTGTTGACCGGATGATACATGGCGTGCTGCATACCGAAGATGCTGCTACCGCGTAGTTTGGTCGACATCGTGGCCCCTACGGCCACCGTATGCACGGCGTACACGATGTACCCCGGTTTGATTAACGCCGCTTAAAGATGATATCAAGCCGGGCAAACGTGGATAACGGTCGATCATTGCGCGGTTAGATCGCCTGAACTCTGCTGATCAGATCTATTAAACGAGCCTCGTCTTCAGGTGTATCTGACGGTGCATCGAACGAAACCCGGGTCGCATAATCCATTCGTTTTGTTAGAACATCGGGCAAATTGTCATAGGTTGATGTGACTGCGAACTCACGCACGACATCCAAGGGTACGGATTCCACCATTCGCTCCCACTCGCCCTTGACCGACATGTCGTGAAGCATTAGCCCGAGTTCACCCAACCCATGTGTGTCGAAAACGTTCATATACGTGCGAGTAGACCCGTAAAAAGAAATGGGTTGGCGAAGTTCGAGGAGCTTTTGTTCGATTTCGGAATCGTCCTTCCCAAGAGCCATCATGCCGCCTCCGGACACCTCGATAGCCGATAGATCCCGACCGGCCTGATCTGCTCCGCGTGCCAGTTCGGGAAGTGTGACTTCCCTGACGTACTTCTCGGTCGTGAAGCTGTGGAGAAAAAGTCCGTCAGCGACACGGCCAGCGACACGGGTCATAGCCGGTCCGACGGCGGAAATGAATACCTTTGGCGGCGGGACATCTATCGGCCCCATGTTGAAGGCGGGTGGGCATAGTGTGAAGTTGTAGAAGCGTCCCTCAAATTCCGGCTTCGCACCGGTCTGGAACGTGTCCCATACCGCCCGCATCATGCGAATGTACTCCTCCATTCGGGTGGCGGGAGCCTCCCACATTCCGGAACTGAATCGACGCTCGTTGTGGCCCTTGACCTGTGTTCCGAGTCCGATCATGACCCGGCCGCCGGTCAGTTTTTGCAATTCCCAGGCCATCTGCGCCATTACAAAAGGGCTGCGCGGGAAGGCGATGATGATTGAGGTGCCGATCTCCGCCCGCGTGCTTATGTGTGCCGCAAGGGTCCACCGAGTAGTCGCCTCGTACTTCGTCTCCGAAGTGGTGATAGCGTCGTAACCGAGACGCTCAGCGCGTTCGACCTCGGATGGGACGTCCGATAGTAGACCTGCGCCAAATCGACCTGAGACCTTCAATTAATTTCTCCCTCAATATTTATTTATCGCTGGGTATATGGGTGTCGTCGTAATAACAGGCGGTTGCACACTTGCCGTGGCCGACATGACGTGGCGATCGGAAATCGGATCATTTGCGATGGATGGGGCTTGCCCTGTTGGGGATCGGCAGAGTGTAACCGGCAGAGACCATTTAGGGATCACCCGGTTACACTCTCCTAATAGGAAGCAGGTCTGGCGCAATTCGTCTGACGCCGGAATATGCCACGGTTTTCGGGCGTAGGCGGGGAGTTTAATGACGGTTCGTGCATATCAACTGGTCGACACAGCACCCGGTAGCGATGTGTCGGCCCTCATCGATGCATTAAGCGCGATCGATGGAACGAAAAGGGTGGACGCCGTCACCGGCCCGCATGACGTCATCTGTACGGTTCAGGTCGATGAACTGGCCAATCTGGCCAGCTACCAGACTCAGGTCCACAACGTGTCGGGAGTGACGCGCACCATGACCTGCGTTGTTCTACAGGGCTGATTCTGGTCAAAGGGCGATCTAATGAAGATCAACGAATACACCGAAAACGCACTTGAACGCGTCCACGATTTTATGGCCCTGGCGTTTGCAGATTTAACCCCGGAACAACTCTGGTATCGCCCGGCCGTTGAGGCGAACTCGATTGCCTGGGTTGGCTGGCATCTAACCCGAGGACTGGACCGCCGCGTATCAGATATGGACCGGGGCGAGCAGACCTGGATAGAGGGACGTTGGTACGAAAAGTACGGGCTTCCTGCGAATCCAAAAGATTACGGTGTGGGGCACACTTCGGATCAGGTTGACGCGGTCCGTCCGTCCGGATCAGACGTGATCCTTGGCTATTATGATGCCGTGTTCCAGCGGACTTTGAAGTTCCTGGCTACGCCTGAGGCGGATAACCATGATCGTGTGCTCGATGATTCCGGCAACACGCTCGCCGAAGAGATGATCGGTATGGCGACCGGAAACCTGCAACACATCGGACAGATCGGCTATATCCGAGGGCTAATCGAAGGACGACGCTGGTTTCCCCGATAGAGTTACCATAATCGCCGTCTCGCTCAGGCTCCCAAGTTTACCGGGGCGAGGATATTGTCCAATTCCAACATCTCTAACTCGCTGAGTTGCCAGTCTGCCGCGCTCGCGTTGTGCAGCACCTGTTCCACTGTCTTCGCTCCCGCAATGCACGACGCCATGGACGGATGGGCAAGGGTCCAAGAGATCGCTAGTTGAACTAGATCATGGCCGTGATCGGCGGCCCAGGTTTGGAGCGCTGGAACGACCTCCCACGCGCGATCAGCGCGTCCCTCACGGAAAACGAAATGGTCACTTCGTTCGTCGTCGACCGGAAACTGGTGGCCCGGCTTGTACTTGCCGGTAAGGATTCCTTTGGCGAGCGGGGAGTGCGCCATCACACCGATGCCGAGTTCAATACACGCAGGTAGAACTGAATCCTCAGCGCCTCTGAACAGCATGTTGTAACGGGGTTGGGAACTGTTGATAGGTCCGTGTGCTGCAGCTTCATGGTGTTGGTCACCTGAAAAGTTGGAGACTCCGATGTACCTGATTTTGCCTTGCTCTTGGAGTTTTAAAAGTTCATCCATCGTGTCCCGGATTGGCCACCGGGGGTCAGGAGAATGGAGTTGGTAAAGGTCTACGTAGTCGGTGCCAAGCGAGGTCAAGCTGTTCTCGATTGCCCGATTAATGTGTTCAGGTGAGTGGTTTCCCGACAACTTGGTAGCCAGAAATGCTTCATGGCGACGTCCTTGCAGCGCCCTGCCGAGTACGGATTCACTCGTCCGGTACCCCTCTGCGGTGTCGATGAATGTCATCCCAACATCGAGAGCCGCGTGGATCGCAGCGATCGCCTGTTCGTCAGGAATGACGCCCATGCCACCGCCAAGCGGCCATGCGCCGAGGCAGACGGCAGAGACCTGAGGTCCGTCCGTTCCGAGCGGTCGGGTGTCCAATAACGCCTCCAGTGCCGGTTTTTCGTATCGGAGAGGCTAGCCTAGATCGATCACCAAATGGCGGACAAATCAGGGACAGACCTCAATCCAAGGTCGGCCCCTGATTCAGGAATTTAATGCGCTACCGGCGGAGCGATACCCACCGACACGGTTGATACAGGGTTGGGATTCGTCAAGTAGTCACTTTCGGCCTGTACAGATCATGCACGCCTTGGAGATCACCACTGTGGCGACCAGGATCACACACCAACAAACGCCGCCAGCCAGCAGAGATCTCCCGGCTAACTTTCGATTACGTCCACAAGCCGAGAGCCGCGCCTAGAGTGATGTTGCGAGAGGACCCGTGCTGAGCTCATTCACCTAACGTTTAACGAACACGATCTCGGTCACACGGTCGCTCTCAGAAGTCAATTCTGGATTGAACACGTGTCCTTCTGGGTGTGAAAAACCGGCAAGCAAATCTAGGGCAGAATCGGTCGAGCCTGCTGCCTCCGTGTTGGTGACCAGGTGACGTATCAGTGCCCCTTTCAGCAACTTGGACCGGTGGTTAACGGTCTTCAATTCACCGACGGCGTTCCGCTCAAGAAACTTGACCGTGAATCGGGTCTGGTACCGGACCTTCGAAGAATCCCATGCGGCACTGTGTTCGATCGGCAGCAAGTCCCAGATAACGCTATCTCCAGCTGACTCCGCCAAGGATTCGGTGATCGCACGTTTCCAGACTGCGGCGCAGGTCTTGCCGCGTAGTAGCTTGCCGCCCATCTTCAACTTGTATGCCGGGATCATATCGAAGGGCCGGACTATGCCAAACACGCCTGACATGATGATCACAGAGTTCCCAAACACTTCTTTGGCGTCGCAATCAAGCGATTGGTGGTCGATCGCGTCGTACATCACACCTGTGTAACGCTCGATAGCCGGGAGTGTCGGAGCCGTATCCAGTTCGGCGTTTTCCGCCATCGCTTTTTCGAGCGCCGGACCTTTGACGCCAAGAAGTGCCCGTGACGATCTGGGTCTCTCACTCAATTTCACGATGGCCTTAGTGAACAGGGCACGTGTCGGGTTGAGTTCCTCGAACGACAGCGAATCGAGATCAAGAGGCGCGCCTTCACCGCCGGAGGCTTTGCCTTCCGAGGGCGGGAGAAGGATCAGTGGTGGGGAAGCTATCGTCAGGATTCCGTTCGCTTATGAGTTGTGAGCCAAGTTTGACCTGCCCCGAACCGTTGCGCCAGTGCGGTGTCGATTTGCCGATTGGAGGGGTATGTCGCGGATACGGTCCTTACCCTGTAACTGGTGCTATGCCCGTGGCGTGGCACCAGAAGAATGATGCGAACGCCCCGGGAGTTGCCGCCCAGGCAGTCCACGCCTGGCGCATGCGCTCTATCTCGTCCGCACTCGCCCAGCCCTGGTCTCGGACCGTCGCAACAAGCTCCGGATTACTTAGGATTGAGTACATGTAGCCGACGCCCTCGGCGGTTCCGCTATCCGTCCCGTGCGACTCGGCCATGGCGTCGGCGTTTACATCAAGAAATCCGGCCGATAGTAAAAGCTCACGTAGGCGTCGGCCGACGTTTGGATGTCCGCCTCGGTGCCGTTGCCAGCGGTTCCTTAACTCGATTGAGTCCCGCAACGCCCCGGTATCCGGATGCAAGAGAGCAACGCCCCAGTCAGGGCTTCGAACGCCGATGACGCCACCGGGCTTCAAAACTCGAAGCAGTTCTTGAAGACCGACGCCCGGGTCTGTCAGGTGCTCTATCAGGCCGTTTGCGAACACCGCGTCAAAATGACCGTCTTCAAACGTAAGATTCGTCACATCATCGACTTGGTATGAGATGTTTTCTATCCCCGCATGATGCCCGTCCCTGGACGCTGTTTCGATCCTAGTCGAATCCAGGTCTATGCCGACGACCTCACCCGGGGCTACGTGCATGGCCAGGCCACAGGTAATGGATCCCGGACCGCAGCCCGCGTCTAGGAGGGTCATTCTTGGCTTAAGGAAAGGCAGAAAAAAAGCGGCCTCTCGATCGGCATCACGTAACCGGAAGCGCCGGGTTTCCTTATCGTGCCTGCCGGTCTCGTCGGAGCTCCTAAGACTCACGGCGTGCCTTTTGATAAGTCAAGTTCAAAACCCCATTCAGGGCTGTTATCGGGATCGTCCAACACCCGGTCGCCCACCACGGTAAAGCCCATCTTTTTATACATCTCGTGAGCGTCGTTGAACCGCTTGTCGGACCATGCGATAGCCTTCGGATGTCCGGTGACCCTCGCCCAGTTTAGGAAATGCTCCGTCATGAGGCGGCCATATCCGCGTCCGCGGTGATCTCTGTGCAGGTACAGCCGTTCGATCTCCGCTTCGGCACCGCGGTCCAGTGCGCAGACAGTACCGATAACGTGATCAGCCAGTACAAGCACCGAGAAAAACCCACCGGTGTCGATGTAGGTTTCTTGGACGGTATACAGGTCACGATGATAATCGTCCGGGTCCCATGTCAGCCGATACTCGTCGTACACCGCCTTGATCACGGCGGCGATCCCGGGCTGCCACCGGTCTTCGTACGAGAGTAGTTGGGGCATGTCTGACGGAGGAATCATTTCAGGTACTGACTTCTGGATTGGCTGACTTGATTGACGCGGATTAGTCAATTCCCCACTGAACGATCGACTTGTATTCGGAACCAATTTACTCTTCCGATTATCGGGAAGAGCATGTCCTGAACTTGGTTCAGGAATCTCACGGGAATCGCTCCGCCCGATCTCTCAATGCGCGACCCGCGTGTCATGCTCGGAAGTTCAACTCAACAATGTGGGCCGGGTATGATCCCTGCCTCCGTCCGTAGTAACCACCCCCTGACCCTCCTCCTACATTAGGAAGGGCAAGCCTACACCTCGGCACCCTCGTATCGCGCTATCTCTACATAGCCGTCCTCTTCGTCTGACCACGCGAACAGTGACGACTCCACGACGCGCTCGCGGTCGACACCTATGACGAGTTGTTGTACTGGATACGCCGGTCCGCCGCCCCATTCGGGCGGATTGGTGGCTACGGTTCGGTCCGTGTCGGACAAGTATGCGCGGCCGTTAGGGTGTGAGTGATAGATCACGAGTGGGGGCATGTCTCCGTCAAGATCACGGTTGAGCGCCATCAGGTCTTCGCCCTCGATCACATACGCGGTCTCGGCCGGCCGGCCCGCTGCCGTTGGGTGATTGCCGGAGGCCTGCTGATTCGCGCACGTGCGTACGGTCGTGACCGGGCCCTCCGGAGGCCCCGCCAACCAACCACAGCATTCTGCGGGGTAGGCGGACCGTGCCTCGGCGTAGGCGAGTATCAAGATGGCGCGGTCGATATGGATCGGCTCAGGAGCACTCATCCAAACACCGCCCCACCATCGAGATAGACCGTCTCACCTGTCATGTAATCGGCGGCGTCGGAGAGCATGAAGTGTGTCAGCAGACCGACCTCTCGCAACCGGCCCGGGCGGCGGAGTGGGATCTTCCCGGAGGCCGCTCGTTCTGCGGCGCGTTCCACAGCCTCGGGCGAAGTGACTGCGTCCGGGAACACGCCGGGAGCTATGGCGTTCACGTTTACGTCGTATGGCGCCCACTCAAGCGCAAGTGCCTGGGTCATACGTGTCAGCCCAGCTTTGGCGGCCGCGTATGCGACTGAGTTCGCTCCGCCGCGCGCCGCCGCGTATCCAGCAATGTTGACAACGCGTCCAGAACGCTGCTTGAGAAAGTGGTCGCCTGCGGCACGACATCCTACAAACGCTTCTGTCAGGTTCACATCAAGGATGAAGCGCCACTCCTCGTCGCTGAGCGGCCCGACCCCGCTATCGCCATCGGGCAATGGAACGATCGGCTTAGAGATGGCATCGCCGACGCAGTTGACCAGTCCGTCCAATCGGCCAAAGCGGGACAAGGCTTGTTCCACAACCTCGGCCATGTCTTCGCCACACGTGGCGTCAGCGGTCATGAACTCGATCGGGTGCCCGGCGTCTGCAAGTTCGGCGGCTACCTGGGACATGTACGTCTCTGTCAGGGCGGTAGCGAGTACATTCAGGCCTGACTCCGCCAGTACGCGAGCAATGCCCTTGCCAATACCGCGTCCGGCTCCAGCGACGATCACGGCACGACCCGTTAGATCGAACTCACGCGGTGTCTGATTGCTGTATTCAGTCATGGTGGGTAGATCCTTGGAGTGATTGCGAAATATCGTTACGTGAGCGAGTTGCTGAATACACCATTGAGGCGGGAAAAGGTGCAGGATGAGGGGGAACTCTGTCGTGCTAATACGTTTGAATGTGCCGTGACCTGACTCCCACATCCCGACGGGGGCATAGTCTCCCCTAAAGTCCCGCCGCGTGTTTGAACTTCTCGAGTCGCTCGATGTGTGCGTCCGCGCCGGAGAGGCCCTGTCCCATAGTGTTGATGTCTAGGTAGTCGGCATTAATTCCGCTCCATGATTTCACGGCGTCGGGCCATGAGTCCTCACTCGCAAGATCGGCCGTAACACGCCCATTGATCCCGATATCCGAACCTTCTCTACCCGCTTCTTTAGCGTAGGTATACAGCTTGTCTAGCTCTTTCAATCCAGCTTCATCTGGCTGCCACATCGGCATCCAGCCGTCAGCTATTCGGGCGATCCGTTTGACCACAATATCGGCCCCGCCACCCAGCCATATCGGAATCGGCTGCTGGATAGGCAATGGGTTTATTCCGGCGTCCGGGACCGTGTGCCAGCGACCTTCAAAGTTAACGCTCTCTTTGGTCCAGAGCGCTCGCATCAGAGCGATCTGTTCTTCCGACCGCGCACCTCGGTTGGTGAACTCCGTCCCGAGCGATTCGTACTCGACTTCGTTCCAGCCGATACCGATCCCCATGCGGAATCGACCATCCGACAGCACATCTAGAGCCGCCGCTTGTTTGGCTACGAGCACGGTTTGGCGCTGTGGAAGGATCACGATCCCAGTGGCGAACTCTAGTTTCTCTGTAATCCCTGCCATAAATGCGAACAACACAAATGGTTCATGAAATGCTGTTTCAAGAGAGTACGGGCCCTTCCAGTCTGGTCGGTTGGCCAGATTTGCGCCGATTACGTGATCGTAGGCGAGGACGTGTGTGTACCCCATCTGCTCCACGGCCTGGGTGTATGCGCGAACGCCGCTGGCGTCCGGTCCAATTTCGGTCTGAGGAAAAACGACGCCGATATTCATTTTTACGAATGCTCCGTTGCAATTGAAGGCCGACGGCCGATGCGTCGACACCCGAGGAAGCAAATGTAACAGGGGATTAGCTTGAGGGACGTGTGGTGCTCGCCGAGTGAACTTGTTGACCGCGGAAGATCGCCCTGTACTGTTTCACCGACATTTATCCGTTCCAACCGAATTACGGTAATGAATTGATGTTTCAGAGCCTCGCCGCTGTTTGGCGGATCTATCGAGCGCGCGGCCAGAACGGTTGCTGGTCGCACGCGTCATAAAAACGACTGCGAACTTGCTGAATACCAATCAACCGTGCCAGATAGGGAAGTGACGGTGTGCCGGTTAATCGCGCCGATCGGCCTGATGCAGACGCGGCTTCACATCCTTGAAGTTGGATCTGGTCACGATTCCGCTCTGGCTAGATCAGCAGAGTTGGACGGGATTCTGAACGACGCGGCCGTCGAGGGTGTCACCTCGAGGGATGGTCATATGGGACCTGTGAGCGATGTTGCACTCGAGTTGGTGGCGACGGTAAATTGGCTGTGACGTTCGTCCGTCTGGATTAGGATGGCGCCCGCGCTGTGTGCGTGCGAGGCGTATCCGGATGGGAGAACAAATTTGAAGATCAAGAACTGGAGCCATGTCGGCATCGTGGTCGATGACCTCGAAATGATGACCGATTTCTACGTCAACACCATTGGGTTAGAGCGGCTGCACGAGATCGACGCCAAACCGCAGCCCGATGGAGATCACACAGGCGTTCCAAACGTTCATCGAACGTTGCGCTTTGTAGGAATCCCTGGTGACCACGAGATCGAGCTAATCTACTTCATAGACCCACCGGCTACCGATGGCCACGTGGCCGTCCATAGGTTTGGTTCTACGCACATCTGTTGGGACGTTGAGGACCTCGCATCGGTCTACGAAGAGCTGAAAAACAAAGTGAAGTTTGTGACCGAACCAAAGTGGCGAACTCGGCCGGACGGCAGCACGGTTGGGCTGGTCTACGGGCAAGACCCGGAAGGTAACTGGCTGGAGTTCACCCAGCGTCCTTAAGGGTGATGCTCGCATGCGGCGTGGTTTCGTCTAGGATTGTGGCGCACGGCCTGCGGGCATTCTTCGAGCGCTCAGATATAGCGCGCTATCGGACAGAAAATAGAGGAGACCCTCGATGGTCATGAATTTCGACCACACCGGAATTGTGGTCCAGGATCTGGAAAAGATCACCGAATTTTACGTCACCGTTCTAGGCCTCAAGGTCGAGCACGAGGTCGATGCTGTCGCCCCTCCGGAAGGTGACCACACTGGATTCCCAGGCGCGCGCCGTACCCTGCGGTTCGTCGGGATCGAGAACAATCACCGTATAGAGCTGGTGAAATATCACAATCCGCCGGGTGAAGAAGGCTACCTTCGAAAGAACCAGTTCGGCGCGATGCACATCTGTTTTCATGTCGAGGACCTGCAGACGATCTTCGATGACCTGACTGCGAAGGGGATCAAGTTCGTCACCGATCCGATTTTCCGGGAGACGCCGGAAGGAACCCGAGGGATCATTTATCTCCAGGACCCCGAGGGTAACTGGCTCGAGTTTATCCAGCCGCCGAAGTAGGCGACCGGGAAAATATTGGTACCTGAATAACGGGCCGCTTCGTAACCTCTACAGGGACGGATACGAACGGTCCGTTTTTTTGTGGAGCCGCCTTCCCGGTTATCTGTTCATCGCAATCGCTGCGTCACCAATTTCGTCCATGACACATCGTTACTTCTTATCCTTTGACTTTCGGGTTGCATCGATCCTTACAGCCGGACTAGGCGTAATTCTTATCACTGCGTGCGGTAACGGAACCGACGAAGCCGCTCCGATCGCGATCGGGACCGCAGGGCCCAACGCCACGGTGCTCTCGACCTCACCTGAAAAAGCCAAGGTGCGGCTGCAACTGCGGAACCTGTTCACACGGCAGGAGGGCATCGAGATAACGGCGATACGGCAGGCCGCCGATACCGGTAACCCGGGCTTCATCGCTCCGATTGTGGACCTCGCCAGCGCTGGTTTTGCCAACGAGGAGCGGGCAGCGATAGCCGACGCACTGACCCGGCTTACGGGTCAGGAGTTTGACCCAACAAGCTTCAATCTCCACGAGGACGCATATCGGTGGCTTGGGCAGCATCCGGAGATCGAGGCGGTTCCGGGGTACGCTGCTTGGAAGGGCGATCTCTATAGCGTCATAGACCGCCGGTTCATCGACTTCTTTTACGAAGGCGTCCCGGCAAGCGTTCCGATATCCGGAGCGGTGTGGGGCGGCGTAGGTGTAGATGGGATACCGCCGCTCGACAATCCAGAGTTCACGGCACCCGGTGGAGCGACATATCTGGAATTGGACGAGCCTGTATTCGGGGTCAGCATCAACGGCGACGAAAGAGCCTACCCGTTGCGAATTCTGGCGTGGCATGAGTTATCGAACGACGTGGTGGGCGGAAAACCCGTCGCCCTCGTCTACTGAACTCTCTGCGGAATGGGCGTCCTGTACGACGCCGAGCTTGATGGGAAGGTCCAGCGGATCGGCACGTCCGGGTTCCTGTATCAGAGCAACAAGCTCATGTACGACTCAGGTAGCCGGACGCTCTGGCACTCATTAACGGGGGACCCGGTCATCGGCAAACTGGCGTTCAGCGATCTCAGGTTCAAGCAACTGCCGCTAACGCTAACGACATGGGGCGATTGGCTGGAGAAGAACCCAAAAACCAAGGTCCTGGACATAGATACCGGTTTCGACCGGAATTACCGCAATCTGAACACGCGCGGCTCGGCTTATTACGACTACTTCAACTCGTCCGACTGGTTGTTCCCGACGTTCCAGACTAACGAGGCTTTGAACCTGAAGGATCGGGTTCTTGCGCTCAACTACGCCGATTCTCCCAAGGCGTACTCGCTTGAGGCGCTCCAGGAAACGCCTGTCGTGAACGACACGCTGGGGGGGCAGGAACTGGTGATTACGTTCAATCCGCTTGCCGAGGCAGCCCGGACGTACGAGCGCGCTGGTCACAACTTTACGCCAACGCAGGACCCGGACGTGGTGCTTGATGAGGACGGGGTGCAGTGGCGTGTTGAGGAGACGGGCCTTGTAAAATCGGACGGAACCGAGACGCTTGCCCGGCTTCCTGGCCAGGTGTCGTACTGGTTCGGTTGGGTCGCGTTCCACCCGGATACTGAGATATTCGGGAAGATTGCGACGCCTACACCGTAGGGGCTTCGCTTGCACCGCCCACCGCTCCAAGACAACCTTTGGTCCAGACGGTCGGCCTACAAAAGTCGACAGGCCTACGTTGGACCGACATGCTGAAACGGTACAACAGGGCACTTATCAGACTCTAATCATCGGCCAGGAACTTGCTTATAGCGGTCATCGTATCGTCGTGGTTGTCCTCGAAGACGTTGTGACCGGCCTTGGGGATCCTGACAGATGTGGCGTCCGCCATCCCGGTGGTGAGTCTTTTCTCCGCTTCATCGGTGACTAACTGGCTGTTGCCGCCGAGCACGAAGAGGGTCCGGGTCTTCACCGACAGGTAGCGTTCCCACATCTCATCCTCGGAGGGTCGCACGATCAGATCCCTGGATGTTCGGATTCGTGGATCTTCGCGCCAGACCACCCGTCCGTCCCGCTCAACAAGGCGTGCATCCAGACGCCGTTCGACCGCGTCGTCCGAAATGTTCGGTAAGGCATGGGTCTGCCAGGCGCGCGCTGCGGCCATACTCGGAAAGTCCTGAGATAACGATGCCAACTGGCGTTCAAACTCGACCGCCGATCCAGAGCGCATCACAGGACCGGAGTCGATAACGACCAGCGACTCCACCAGCCCCGGGTGTGCAGCGGCTAGAGCCGTCGCTATCCCACCACCCATGGAATGCCCGATCACTGCGGCTTTCTCAAGGCACAAAGCCTCGTACAGTCCGAGTACGTCAGAGACGTACGCTTCCGTCGAGTAGTCGCCTTCAGGAGACCACTCGGTCTGGGACCGCCCCCGGAAATCGACCGATCGCACGTGGTGCGTCTCCGCGAGTGCCATCGCGATGTCATGCCATACAGCGCCGGTGCTCCAGATGCCATGCAACAGGATCACCGGTGGATTGTCGGGTGAACCGTACTCAAGGTACGAGTACTCAAGGCTGTTGGTCGTGACTGTCTTGCGGTGTGAATCGACTGCGGTGATTGGTAGGGCGGCGAATGCCATTAACGGTCCTTTTTGCCCCCTCTCCTGGTGAAAGGGCCCAAGTGTTTCAAAGGGTGAGAACCCCTCCCATTTTAGGAGAGGCATTCCTGTTACCCAGCTGGCGGCGCGACAACCACGTCGTCGTAATTGTGGCGTTTGGTGATCAAATTGCTGTGAAGGAACACATCTAGCGCCGTCTCGTAGCTGCTGCGAGATATTTCTACCGCCGGGTTCCAGCAGCCGAGCCCCTGGTAGAACCGGATGGTGTGGGCTAGCACTGACTGGTCTATTCCCGGGAAGAACTCGGCCTCTTTGTCTGCGATCTCTTCAGCGGGAGCGTCGTTCACCCACTGACGCGACTTTTTGTATGCCCGGATGAACGCGTTGGCGAGGTCGGAAGCAACGAACTCCCGAGTTCCCTGGATGCTTGAGAACGCAACCGGCCCGACGGCCTCACCCACAGATGCAACGACATGGCCTAGGCCGTCAGCCTCGAGTTGCTGTGGTGCCGGTCCCTGCTGGTGAACGTATTGCCCTTTTCCGGATCGGAAGGCGGCGTCTATCTCTCCCGTTGACCCGGCATCTATGGCATTTAGTGAGTCGTAGTCGACGCCCATCTTGTGGACCCCGTATTTGAACATCGCGAGCGGCTGGCCTCCGTGGTCTGCGAGGACATCGGCGCCGGACAGCTTGTTCCATGTGAAGTCGGGATCTGGCTCACGGGCAGCAATAAAGAACCCGTCGCGTTCATTGATCTGTGCAAAATGCACTATAGGTGGGGTCTTCCCTTGTTCGAGATAACTCCAGCTCGCCGACACTGCGCCCTGACAAACTTCAAGCTCCCCAGTAGCTAGCATTTCCGGTGATGATTTGCCTGGTGGGACCTCTCCGCCGTAATGCGGGTCTAATCCCTCTTCCGCAAGGAATCCACCAGCGACAGTCCCCAGCAATGGAGAGTAGAAGGCCGAGTGACGATTGAGCATTATCCGAAATTGGGTCATAGATATTCCTCATCATTCATTCGACAACCGGCGATTGTCTAATTAATTGGCAGTAATCAGGAGATGCTACGTCGGTAGTACTGCAGGCTTAGAGCGGCTTCGGCGTCTGAAAAACCCTCGTATGGCGGGAGCAATCTTCGTGGGAACAACTGATCTGTCAGCCAGACAAGAAGTTTGTCGTATGCACCATCGATCATCCTACGGTTTAATTGTCCGAAGAGACCATCATGGTGGCGGTTGAATGTTTCGGCAATCTCCAGAGTGCGGGCCACGTCGCCATTAGTTCCCGCTGCAGAGTACTCTCGACTAAGCTTTGCCTGGGTGTTCGTGGTGATGATTGACCACCACGCGGATTGCACCGGACGTGCGTTTATCGTCTGCCGCTGTGAAGGCTTCAGCAATCTGGGCCTGCGGGAATCGATGCGTGATTATTGGGCCGGCAATGAGTCTGTCCGATGCCAGCAGGTTAAGAGCAGTCTGGTACTCGGAAATACCTTGCCAACTTGAATAGCTGTTGGACCAAGTTAGTACCAGTTCCTTCGCCATTCCTTGTGCTTGAGAGTCCACCGTTTGTGGTTGAGTGAATAACCCGACCACACTCACATTGCCACCCCGGCGCGTCATGGCCATGCATTGTGTGATCAGTTGTGACTCGCCGCCTACGGTCTCGAACACGACCTCTGCGCCCTCACCCTGGGTTCTATCAATTACGCCCTGAACTGGATCTTCGTCAGCGTTAACGATTATCTCGTCGGCCGCTCCAACATCGATAGCAGTCTGAAGAGGTTCAGGACGTGTTCCGATCATTATGATGTGGCCTGCGCCGTAGGCTTTAGCGATCTGTCCCAGCGTGAGCGCGATCGCACCGGCGCCAACGATGACTACGGTCCCGTCCACCGGCACGGGCGTCCGATTCACTGCGTGCACGCCACATGCATAGCAGTCGAGGAGGGCAGCTTCATCGAACGAGACATGGTCGGGCAAGTGGAAGCAGTTGCTTGCCAGCGTCACGTCGTGACTGGAGAAGCCGTGGCTGCTGTGGCGCGCGCCGTGGACGATACCGCGATCCGGGCAGATGTGATAATCGCCACGCAGACATTCCCGGCAACGACCGCAGCCCACGAGATGCTCGGCCTCGATGCCTACGCGGTCGCCGACGGAGAGATTCACGACACCTGCTCCAAGCCCCTCGACAACGCCCGCCAACTCATGCCCCTGCTCCCATGGCACGTCGATTGTGGACGGACGATTGCCGCGGTAGTTGTGCAGATCGGATCCGCATACGCCGGCCGATTTGATACCGATCACGACTTCCCCCGGTCCGGGTTCCGGGGTGGACCTGTCCTCGATCCGAATGTCCTTCTCGCCGTAGAAAAGTGCGGCTTTCATTATTGCTTCCTCAAGATTCAAATGTGCAGGCGAGGGCGTGTTTGGCCATACGCTTCTATGGCGTGGCCCTGTGGTGAGTTGTAGGGCCGTATGGCAATACGCCCGGTCCGGCGCGAGTCTAAAACAACTCCGCTGCCTTCATCTTCTCGATCATCGCGAAGTCGATCTCGGCGCCAATGCCAACCTTGTCCGAAGCGTGCGCCATGCCGTTTGAGTCGACCTCGATATCTTCCGAGATGCCATACTTTTGTGCGGCGTCCGGGAGCAGGACTTCGAGGAACTCGCAGTTCTTCATCGCCATGATCACGTGGAGTTGGGCGATGTTGTTGAGCGAGTTGCCTCCGTGGTGCATCTCAAAATTCAGGTGGAAAGCCTCTGCCATGTGCGCAGCCTTGATGAGCGGGGTTATACCGCCCTTCACCTGGATATCTCCGCGCAGATAGTCGGTCGCACCGTACTGGAGCCACGGCGCAAATGCTGTGAAGCCTCCACCGGGGGCGTACTCGGTCGCCATCAAAGGGATGTCAAGATTCTTGCGCAGCTTTACGTAACCGCCGAGGTCGTCCTCCGGGAGTGGGTCTTCGTACCAGTAGTAGTCCAACTCCTCGATCGCTTTACCGACACGTAGGGCCCACGGATAGTCATACGACCACATCGAGTCCAGCATCAGGGTGAAATCCGATCCCGCGACCTCCCGAACTGCGGCGCAGACCTCGATGTCGTAGGCCGGTATCCGTGGCGGGTGAATCTTGTACGCCGTCCAGCCACGCTCCTTATAGTGCGCGACCTCGTCCGTGAACAGCTCCAACTTGTCCATCGGCGCGGATGATGCATATGCGGGGACGCTGGTGCGGTACGAGCCGAGCAACTTGTGCAGCGGTAGTCCAGCTGCTTTAGCCCCGAGGTCCCATAGTGCGCAGTCGATAGCACCGATGGCTCGGAAGCTCACCTGTCGGTTGCGTGTCCACAACTCCTGCCAGAGCCGTTCACGATCCAGCGGATTCTGGCCCATGACCAGCGGCTTCAGATAGCGGATTAATCCAGGCGCATCGTCTTCGGCGGTGGCCATAGACGACCCTAGGAAGGCGTGGCCCTGTAGACCCTCGTCTGTAGAGATCGTCACTAGCCCTAGCTGGCTGGTGGACGCATCACTCTGCCTGCGTGGCGGGATGCCTTCCCATTTGAAAAGCTTGATCGTGAGGTCTGTGATCTTCATGTGATTGCCTGTCGTTTGGTCCCGTCTCCCAGTGGGAGAGGGCTAGGGTGAGTGAGGTTCAAGGTCCGGGCTCAATCGATATGTTTCTGTTGAATGGCCTGTCGGTGAAGGTCCTTCGCATATGCTCAGAATGACTTTGCACTGAATGCCGAGACACCTTTATGGCCGGGGGCTATTTAGCTCAGAACCGCCGTCTTCATGCGCTCGATCAGCTCAAAATCGATCTTTGCGCCGAGGCCGGGTTCGTTGAATGCGTATATCAGGCCGTTCTCATCCGGGTCGATATCCTCGATTAGACCGTACTTCTGCGCACCAGATGGCAGCAGTACCTCGAAGTACTCGCAGTTCTTGATCGCCATGATCACGTGTGTGTTGGCAACGTTGTTCAGCGAGTTGCCGCCATGGTGGACTTCGTAGTTGAGGTGGAAGCCTTCGGCGAGATGCGCCGTCTTGTAGATGGCCGTGATCCCGCCCTTGACCGCGACATCGCCGCGCAGGTAGTCGGTTGCCTGCGAGACCAGCCACGGGGCGTATGCGGTGAAGCCGCCCGGCGAGTACTCGGTCGCCATGATCGGGATGTCCATGTGCTCTCGCAACTTGATGTAGTTGTACATGTCATCGTCGGCTAGTGGGTCTTCGTACCAGTAGAAGCCCAAACGTTCAGCCGCCTTGCCGACCGCTAGCGCCTCGTAGTAGTTGTAGGCCCATGTGGAGTCCAGCATGATCCGGTAATCGTCGCCGACCGCCTTCCTGACGGCCTCGCACACTGCAATGTCGCCCTTGGCGCTGATTGTAGGTGGGTGAATCTTGTACGCCGCCCAGCCGTCTGCCTTGTACTGTGCTGCCTGCTCTCCGTAGGCCTCAGGTGAGTCGAGAACTGCGGAGCTTGCGTATGCCGGGACGTTGTCTCGGTACGAGCCGAGAAGCTGGTGGATGGGTAGCCCTGCGATTTTGCCGGCAATGTCCCATAACGCGATGTCCACAGCTCCAATTACCCGAGGAGTGGTGTTGCGGTAGCGCTTTTGAAGATCCTGATACAGCCGCTCACGGTCCAGCGGGTCCTGGCCCATCACGACCGGCTTCAAGTAGTCGATCAAACTCTGGCCATCAAGGTTTGCGCCCCGACTCGCCGATCCCAGGAACGCGTGGCCCTGTATTCCCTGATCGGTGGTGATCGTGACCAACCCCATCTGAGAGGTGCCGCTGAACTCTTGGCTGAGCTGGCCGTACTTGGTGGCTGGAATGTCGTTCCAGGCGAACAGGGTGAGCGTGACGTCAGTGATCTTCATGAGTGGTTCCTATTGTGCTGGGTGGTGTGACCCCTCTCTTCGCGGGACAGGGTTGGAGTGAGGAAGTTACGGGGTTTCTCAGCGCCCCCACGCGGTTGTTGCTGCTTGGTCCACAACTATCGGGCCGTCTCCTTGCAGGTACTTTTTGAGCACGTCGTCGTGGACCTCTATGCCCAGGCCGGGCGATGTCGGGACCGCGATGTGGCTGTCGACCTGATCGAAGATCGGTTCGGTCAGGTTTTCACGGATCGGGTGTGGGGTACGGTCGAACTCCATTACCGTCTGATTCACGTAAGGTTCGGCCGTAAAAGACGGCGGGTTGGACGGCAGGCACGCCGCTACGTGGAGGGTGGCGGCGAGGCTGATGCCGCTGCCCCAGAAGTGCGGATTGAACTGGACACCGTAGGCGTTCGCCATGTGTCCGACTTTGAACATTTCTGATATTCCGCCGACGTTCACAATGTCTGGCTGGACGATGTCGAAGACATGTTTCGCAAACAGATCGGAAAACTCGTAGCGCGTCTGGCGACTCTCGCCGCCTGAGGTCGGCATAGGCACGTTGTTTCGGACCTGGATATTGGCGTCGAGATCGTATGAGCCACAGGGCTCTTCGAACCATGAAATATCCGCGTCTGCGACACGTCGTCCGAAGTCTATAGCGGTTTTGACGTCATAGCCTTCATTGGCGTCGAACATCAAGTGGATGTCTTCGCCGATCACGTCCCGGACGTGATAAACGCGGTTTACGTCATCCAGAAATCCTTTCCCTCCGACCTTCATCTTGACCCCAGTAAAGCCGGCATCGACGTAGCCACGCGCCTCTTCGGCCATCCGATTCGGGTAGTCGTTTTCAAGGTAGTACAACCCGGTCGCGTATACGGGTACCCGATCACGGGAGCCGCCGCCGAGCATCTCGGAAACAGGTCGGCCCGCGACCTTGCCGGCTATGTCCCACAGCGCCATGTCGAACGCGCTAAGGGCGTTCATGCCCGGGCCTGAGTAGTTATGGCCTTGGTAGATCTCGGCGTAAATCTTCTGCCATGCACGTTCGGGAAGCGTGGCGTCTTCGCCGATCAACAGCGGTGCCAGCGATCGCATTGTTTCGGCCGCACCACTTTCACCCCACCCGTACGTCCCATCGTTGGCGATTATCTTGACCGCCGTCGTCGCTCGGGTGGACGTCCATCTCTGCGACCAGCCAAACGGCTCGTTAAGCTCGGCCACAAGTGGGTATATCTCTATGCGTTCAATCTTCAAAGTTGCGAGCCGGCCCTTCTATTAGAGACTTGTACGTGCTGACGGTGCGGCGTCAGTGTACGCAGGACACGTGGGTGTGCAAGTGGGCCGCTCCAAACGTAAGAGGAGGTTACTTCTGGCGTAGACGATGT
>JAPYSM010000005.1 GCA_029936485.1 Dehalococcoidia bacterium | reverse complement strand
CAGCGCATGTACAGGCAGGACATCGCCGGGTCGATCGCGCACGCCCGCATGCTGAGCAGGCAGGGCATCATCGGCGAAGACGAATCCAACCAGATCATCGACGGTCTCGAGAAAATCCAGATCGAGATCGAGTCCGGGGACTTCCCGTGGAAGCCGGAGCTTGAAGACATCCACATGAACGTGGAGTCCCGGCTGTTCGATCTGATCGGTGATGTCTCCGGGAGACTCCACACTGCCCGGTCAAGGAACGACCAGGTGTCCACGGACACGCGCCTCTACATGAAGCAGGCCTGTGCGGATACCATCGGCGCGCTCAGGACTCTTCAGGGAGCGCTCGTGACTGTGGCGCAGGCCAACCTCACCACGGTCGTCCCCGGCTACACGCACCTGCAGCGGGCACAGCCGGTTCTACTTGCGCACCACCTTCTCGCCTACTTCGAGATGTTCGACCGTGACGCCACACGTTTTGCCGCAGCGCAGGCTTCGGCTGACGTACTAACCCTTGGCAACGGCGCGATGGCCGGAGTGCCTTACCCGATCGACCGCGAATTCGTCGCAAAGGAACTGGGTTTCTCCGGCATCACGGCAAACTCCATGGATGGCGTGTCTGACAGAGATTTTGCGCTCGAGTACTTGAGCGCGGCAGCAATAAGCGCCATGCACCTGTCACGTCTCGCCGAAGAGTTCGTGATCTGGTCTTCTGAGGAGTTCGGATTCCTGTCGCTCCCGGAAAACTACACCACCGGCTCCAGCATCATGCCGCAGAAGCGCAACCCGGACTTTGCGGAGTTGGCCCGCGGCAAGACCGGCCGTGTCTACGGCAACCTGTTTGCAATGCTGACTACCCTCAAGGGCCTTCCGCTGACCTACAACCGTGACCTTCAGGAAGATAAAGAAGGATTGTTCGACAGCGTCGACACGCTGCTGGCCACCCTCGATGTGTCCGCCGGAATGGTCGAGGGAGCCAACTTCAACGCAGATCGTATGAGTGGGGCCACTGAGTCCAGCTATGTCCTAGCGACCGACATCGCTGACTACCTGGTCGGTAAAGGCATGCCATTCCGTGAGGCGCACGTCATCGTTTCCGCACTTTCGGACCGTTTGATCGATGGTGGCAGGTACTTCAAGGACCTGTCGTTTGACGAATACTACGCAGCGTCCCCGCTATTTGAACGGAACGTGATGGACATCGGGATCGACTCTTCGATAGCGTCACGTGACGTGCATGGCGGCACCGCTCCGGGCAGGGTGAAGGCAGCGCTGGAAGAGGCGAAAAGACGACTCAAGGAGGCCGGGGAGTGACTTCAGAATCCGGGAATCCACAGAAACATCAGGTACGGATAGCGGCATCAATTCTCGCTGCAGACTTCTCGCAGCTCGGGCGCGACATCAGGTCCCTGAACGATGGCGGCTGCGACGAGATCCATTTCGATGTGATGGACGGCACTTTCGTACCGAACATCACGTTTGGCGCGCCCGTCCTTGAGTGGATACGTCCGTTGACAAGCCTCCCGGTAGACATCCATATGATGGTCCAGGAGCCGGGGCGATTTGTGGACGACTTTGCACGGGCCGGGGCGGACTATTTCACCGTCCACGTAGAGGCATGCGCACATCTGCACGCGACCGTGCAGTCGGTCAAGGCGGCCGGCATGAAGGTCGGCGTGGCGCTTAACCCGGGGACGCCGGCGTCGGTGCTGGACGAGATCCTCCCGGACATCGATCGCGTGCTGGTCATGACCGTCAACCCGGGATTTGGTGGCCAGCAGTTCATAACGGGCCAACTTGCCAAGATCGCTGCGATTGCAGGCCGACTGCCCTGGAGGGCAGATGGCGCAGATCTCGCCGTCGATGGTGGGGTCAAGGCGGACACAGCGCCCGGATGCGTCGAGGCGGGCGCGTCCTTACTCATCTCGGGCACCGGCATATTCAATCACCCAGACGGCGTGATTTCGGGGATCACGGCGCTACGAGAAGCAATAGGTGTGGCCGAGGCCTGATTCGCGCCTTAAATCAGGCTAGGCCCGAACGCGTAAACGCACGCCTTGATCGGCGTGCGCAGTGCAGTCTGGAGCCGGCAGAAGCGTTTAGCGCTTCGCCTTGACCTCTGTCCGGAGGCAGCGAGTGCAAACGTATTCGTGGCTCTTGGGACCGTCCGGCGTCTTCCGTCGGATCAGGTTCGGCTTGAACATCCGATTCGTCGCCCCCATCGCGTGGCTGCGGTTGTGACCGAACTGCGGGCCTTTGCCGCAGGTGTTGCACTTGGCCATGTCAGGAGTACCCCAATTAAATCGAGCAGATGCGTCGCCACATGTTCGTGCGTCGGACGCACGCATCCAGGTGGTAAGAAAAAATCAAGAATTGGCTTGCGCCAGACCTACAAGTTACCATCCGCAGACTACCTAGAACAACATTTACGAACAGATTGGGGCCGAGTTTGATCACCTAATCGTAACAGTCGCAGGTCCAGCAGATAGTTTTGAAGAGAGCGCACCAGATTGACCTGTTCAGAATCAGGGCACGACAACGGGGAGTGGATCGACGGCGTGGTTCTTTGCGCGCTTGTCGCCGCAGGCAGCCGCGCGGTGGAAACAAACCGTGATCAGATCAACGCCTTGAACGTGTTCCCTGTGCCGGACGGTGACACAGGGACCAACATGAGCCTCACGCTGCGCGCCATAGAGGAAGAATCTGCCATTCAGCCCACCCTCCACGCCGGTGATGCGGCGCAACGTATGGCCAGAAGCGCCCTGCTCGCAGCCCGCGGCAACAGTGGCCTCATCTTTGCCCAGCTCTTCCGCGGGATGGCAGGCGTCTCCACCGGGCGTGAACGCATCACTCCATCTGAGTTTGCTCAAGGCATGGTTGCTGGGGCGATCTCCGCATACGACTCCGTGCCGAACCCACGCGAGGGCACCATGCTCACCGTGATGCGCGTCTCTGCGGATATAGCAATCGAGCGCGCAGAAACGGGAGCCGATATCGCCGAGGTACTCGAAGCGGTAGTGGAAGCATCGGTCGCGGCGGTTGCGCTGACTCCAACCCAGCTCGACGTTCTCATGGAAGCCGGGGTGGTCGACTCAGGTGGATACGGCCTTTCGGTGTTTCTGGCGGGCGCGCTTGAGATGGCGCAGGAGCGAGGCGATGGCGCGACGGTGTTTCCTTCACCGGAGCCGATCGGCGTCGACCCCGATGCGCGCTCGGATACCGGGGTGGGGATCGAATTCATGGATGCAGTGCGGGAAGAGATCTTCGGGTACTGCACCGTATTCTTGATCGAGGGAGAAGAGCTGGACGTGGTCGCTATCCGCGACATGGTGACAACTTTTGGTGAGTCGGCGGTTGTCGCGGGAGACGCCACCGCCGTCAAAATCCACCTGCATCCCCTGGACCCCGGCCCCGTGATGTCATACGGCGCAGGGTTGGGCACACTGGCGGGTATAACGATCCTCAACATGGATGAACAGACGATGGAGTGGGCGGCCGACCGGCGGTCGAACGGCTCTGGCACTCCTGATCCCGATGCCCGGCGGCTGGAAACGGCCATTATCGCTGTATGCGCAGGAGTCGGGCTGGAGACGATTTTCGCTCAGGCCGGGATGGGCCATTGCACGTCAATACAGGGCGGGGACACGATGAATCCCAGCGTCCAAGACTTGCTGAGCGCCGTGGAAGCTGCGCCTTCAGATCAGGTTCTCCTGCTCCCCAACAACGGCAACATCGTCGCCGCGGCGTTGCAGGTTCCTGCGCTTACGAGCAAGGACGTCCGGGTGGTCCAGACCCGGTCGGTACAGGCCGGAATCACAGCGGTATTCGCCTTCTCCGCGACCGCCGATCTTGACGCTAACGTCGCCGCCATGACCGATGCCGCCATCGACGTGCGTGTGGGCTCTGTGACACGCGCCGTGCGTGACGCTGTGGTGTCGGGCCAGGAGATAAAGAACGGCGATGTGATGGCGCTATTGGACGGAAAACTTATCGCGAAAGCGGACGATCCAGTATCGGCACTCGTACAGATGATTCAGCAGTCCACGGAAGACGCAGGGCTGATCACCATCTACACCGGCGGCGAGCTACCCGTCTCAGACGCCGAGAGGGCGCTCGATGCGGTGCAAGAGGTGGCGGGAGAGGCGGAGGTGGAACTCGTCAGTGGAGGACAGCCGCATTACGATTTTCTTATAGCGTTTGAGTAGTCGGTGGCGCCCTGAGGATCGTTTCATTGCCCGTCCGGGATTGCAGAAGTGAGGGGATAACGACTCAGCAATACGACACACGGGTCGCCGTTCCCCCTGTGGCGCGATAACCTGTGCGTGATTCCTATGGCTGACGCTGACATGAGACCTGAATCTGCTCACCTCGTCCGCCGCTGAATCCCGATCGTTTAAATCCGATCGCTGAATCGAGGACTGTATGAGCATCGCTATCGTCACGGACAGCACGGCCGATCTCCCGAAAGACGTGGTCGAAAAGCACGGAATTACCGTGGTACCCCTGAATGTCCACTTCGGGATGGAAGAGTTCAAAGACGGAATCGATATCGACAACGATGAGTTTTATCGCCGCCTACAGATCGAATCCGACCTCCCGACCACTTCACAGCCCTCACTCGGAGATTTCTCAGAGGTGTACCGATCCCTCATCGCAGAACATGACGGTATCGTCTCGATCCACATCTCAGGCAAGCTAAGTCAGACCATCAATTCCGCCGTCCAGGGCGCACGTGACGTAGACAGTGATGGTGAGAAGATAAAGACGATCGATACCGGTCAGGCAACGATTCCCCTGGGGCTTATCGTGATCGAGGCAGCGAATGCCGCCGCATCCGGTGCCGACCTGGCAGGGGTTGTTGAGGCTGTCGATGACGCCATGAGTCGAGCCCGGTTCTACGGAATGGTTGATACGCTTGAATACCTAGTAAAGGGCGGCCGAATCGGCCGTGCCAAGGGATTTATCGGCGGTCTGCTGAAAGTTACCCCGATCATCACGCTTGAAGATGGCGAATCCTCACCGGTGACGAGTCCGCGTACGCGTCGTAAGGCGCTCACAAAGCTCAAAGAGCTCGTCGAAGAGGCAGCTCCGTTGGATCAGCTCGCTATGCACTACTCGACCGAACCCGAAGAGATTGAGAGGCTTGCTGCGGATCTTGCGCACCTTGCGCCTGAGGCCGGGGTGATGATCTCGCAGATCGGCGCTGTTGTTGGTACCTACGCGGGCCCGGGATCCCTTGGCGTGGGATTCATTCGCAAGAAATCCGGCTAATTACGGTGCCTCTACGAGCCCGCTCACCGCGTCCGCAGCGCAACGCCCGTGAATCGCTGCTGCGTATTCTGGAGCTGGAGGCGAAGCGCGACTTTGAGGACGCAGCAGTCGCGGGCGGTCTGGACCTGTTTCTGGAAGCCAACCAGGCCGAGCTTGGCCCCCTGGACATTCCGAAGTCCTACGCATCACTTTCCGTGAAGAAACGGGAAGAGTGGGCGAAGTCGGCTCGCGCTTCGGTCGAGGCCAGCCAGCCAGCCGAGGGCGATAACGAACCGCCTCCCTCAAAGCCGAAACAAACCACATACCCCACGGCTCGGCCAGCCAAAAGTGCAAAAAAGCCGGCAACTCGGGCGCGTAAAAAACCAGCCCCCAAAAAAGTTCCGATAGGTCCCGTCACCCTGGACACGTCTATCGAAGACCTCCCATTCATCACAAAGACCAACCACTCCCGGTTCAAGCGACTCGGAGTGGTGGACCTGCGCGGGCTGCTCCGGATGTACCCGGCCCGGCACCTGGATTACTCCAAGATCGGCGATGTGATCGACCTCGTCTACGGCGAAGAGATGAGCGTGGTTGTCACCGTCACGTCGGCATCCTCCGCTAACATCGGCAGGCGCGGCTCGGCGCGCATCACCGCCCGTGACGATACTGGATCCGTCGGGATTACATGGTTTGGACAGCCCTACCTCGCACAACAACTAAGGCCGGGCACACGGATCATTATCAGCGGGAAGGTTGAAACGTACAGAGAACAGGTGCAGTTCCAAAACCCAGAGTACGAGATTATCCGGGGAGACAACCTGACCCATGCCGGAAACCTTCTGCCGATCTATCCATCCACCGAGGGGATGTATCAGCGAACTCTGCGTACCGCGACTAGGAATGCACTGGACTCAGGATTGACCCTCCTGGAGGAACATCTCGATCCGGATGTCCGCAAGCGCAACGTGCTTCCCGGGTTACGAGATGCTGTCCAGTGGATGCACCACCCGGACTCGATGGAGCAGTGGCATGAAGCCCGGAGACGGCTTGCGTTTGACGAACTTTTCATCAACCAGCTTGCCGTTCAGCGCCGGAAACGCGAGTGGCGTGAACGGGCAGGCGGTGTGTCGATCAAACCGAACCACGACGTTCTGAAATCGTTCCTTGAGACGCTTGAGTTCGAGCTCACATCAGATCAGGCCGTGGCGCTGAAGACCGTGCTTTCCGACATCTCGGCCGAAGTACCGATGGGCCGTCTCCTCCAGGGCGAGGTGGGCAGCGGGAAAACCATCATCGCGGTGATTTCGTTGCTTGCGGCGGTAACCTCCGCACAACAGGGAGCGATGCTGGCACCGACAGAAGTGCTGGCGGAGCAGCACTACCTGTCACTGCGCACCCTGTTTAATGCCGTGCCGATCGCTGGAGAACAAGCGTCGATGCTTGAACCGGATGAGCCGGATTCCGGAAGCCAGCAACGGCACGGTGGCGACCCCGTCATGGAGGCGCAGGTCCCGGGTTTGGACTCGCCGATGCGAATAGGATTGTTGATCGGCAGCCACACGGCGCGAGTGAAGCGCGATGTGCAGGCGAAGATCGCGTCTGGCGAGATCGACATCATCGTCGGCACCCACGCCGTGATACAGGAGTCGGTGCAGTTCAAGGCGCTCGGTCTCGCCGTCGTGGACGAGCAGCACCGTTTCGGCGTCGCGCAACGGGCCATCCTTGCAGATCAGAGCCCGCGCCCACATCTACTCGGTATGTCCGCAACCCCGATACCACGCACGCTGGCGCTGACCGTATATGGAGACCTGGACCTGACGACGCTTCGCCAGCTACCCGGCGGCCGGAAACCGATAACAACACTATGGGCGCGCACGGCTGGGCAGCGATCAGACGCACACAAGCTCGTAATCGACGAAGTGACCGCGGGACGACAGGTATTCGTCGTCTGCCCGCTGATCAATGAGTCGGAGGAGGTCCGTACCCGGTCGGCCGTGGAGGAGTACGAGTACCTTTCAAACGGCCCTTTCGCTGACCTGAACGTGGGATTGCTGCATGGCCGTCTGCCTTTGGCCGAGAAGCAACAGGTGATGGACCGATTCCGGGAGCGGGAGATTGACGTTCTGGTTGCCACTCCGGTGATCGAGGTCGGCATCGATATCCCGAATGCCACCGTAATGCTGATCGAGGGAGCAGAGCGTTTCGGCTTGTCGCAACTCCACCAGTTGCGTGGGCGAATCGGGCGAGGCGGGTACGCCAGCCAATGCATCCTTCTTTCAGACGAACCTAGCGCGGATGCCAGAGAGCGAATGGGCATCATCGAGCGGACCTCTGACGGCTTCGATCTCGCCGAAGAGGACCTGAGATTGCGTGGACCGGGCGACTATATCGGCACACGCCAGAGCGGTTTCGCAGACCTGGTCATCGCCTCGCTTACAGATGCCGATCTGCTGGCGATGGCGCGGGCCGAGGCGGTCGACGTGATAGCAGCGGACCCGGGCCTTGAAGACCCCGGTCACGAGGCACTGGGTCGAGAGCTGGACCGCATCCTGAGCGGCCGCGTCACCGAGTTCTCTTGACCGAGTACGTAACGGATTATTCGCTTTTTACCGCAGCAAATTCAGAGTGACCATTTAGGCATACAGGAGCAACCCTTGGCAGGCAGACTTACTGGTAAAACGGCGCTCATCACCGCGGCAGGACAGGGCATTGGTTGGGCCACGGCGCTGGCTTATGCAGACGAAGGGGCTACCGTCTGGGCGACCGACATCAACCCGTCAACGCTGGGGTCGTTAGATTCCACCCGGGGGATCACGACCCGGGTCCTTGATGTCACCGACACCGATGCCGTCCGAGCAATCATTGATGAGCTCGGAACCCCGAACATCCTGTTCAACTGTGCGGGATTTGTCGCCGCCGGCAACATCATGGAATGCTCGGATGAAGACTGGGACTTCTCGTTCAACCTGAATGTACGTGCGATGTTCCACATGATGCAGGCCGTGCTGCCTGGAATGGTCGAGAAAGGCGGCGGCAGCATCATCAACATGTCGTCCGTCGCGTCCAGTCTGCAGGGGGTCGTAAACCGGTTTGTGTACAGTGCAAGTAAGGCCGCTGTTCTCGGTATGACCAAGTCGGTTGCCGCCGACTTCATCGGCCAGGGCATCCGGGTCAACGCCATCGCCCCTGCCACGGTCCAGACGCCGTCGCTTGATGACCGCATCAACGCCTCGCCGGATCCTGTGCAGGCCCGGAAAGACTTCATCGCCCGCCAACCGATGGGGAGACTCGGCAATCCAGAAGAGATTGCATCCCTGGCCGTATACCTGGGATCAGACGAGACGGAGTACATCACCGGCTCAGTGCAGGTGATTGATGGCGGAATGACCCTCTGATCCGAGACTTCCGGATCGCCGGTAATTACCGGTTTTGTCCCAACGGGATTAGGATGCGGGCCGAATGATGGCGTGCACCTCTAAATAAATTAGCAAATACGTGTATCGCCACGGGCGATTTTGTATCAATAGCTCCGCCTAATACGGCCTCTAGCCACTAAGGACAGCAAAATCAGTCAGCTCTTTTCGTCATACAAATTGCGGGACGTAGAGTTCCCGAATCGGCTCTTCGTCGCGCCTATGTGCCAGTACTCGTGCGAGGACGGCATGCCGAATCAGTGGCACATGGTCCACCTTGGAACCCGGGCCGTTGGGGGCGCCGGGATGGTGATGACCGAAGCGGCTGCGGTAAATCCGGAGGGACGTATCAGTCCGTCGGACGCTGGTATTTGGAACGACGAACAGGCCGAAGCCTGGAAGCCGATCACGAATTTCATCTCCGAGAATGGCTCGGTTCCGTGCGTACAGCTCGCCCACGCCGGTCGCAAGGCCTCACGTGAAGCGCCGTGGCGCGGCAGCGGTCTGGTAGGTGCCGAGGACGGTGGATGGCAGCCGGTCGGCGCTTCACCGGTACCGTTTGACGAGGGTTGGGCGACGCCGGACGAACTGAGCGAATCAGATATCGATGCCCTCGTTGATGACTGGCGCGACGCAGCGCAACGCAGCCTCGACGCCGGGTTTAAGGTCGTAGAACTGCACTTCGCACACGGCTATCTTGCTCACACGTTTCTATCACCGCTTTCGAACCATCGCGAAGACTCGTACGGCGGCAGCGCCGAAAATCGTGCACGCTTCCCGTTGAGGATCGTAGACGCAGTACGCGAAGTGTGGCCGGAGAACCTCCCGCTTCTAGTCCGCATCTCATCCACGGATTGGGTCGAAGGCAGTGGTTGGGACGTGCCCGACGCGGTCCAGTTCTCGAAGTCTTTGAAAAGGCACGGGGTTGATCTGGTCGATTGCTCCTCCGGAGGAGTTTCGCCCCATCAGCAGATGACGCTCCGGCCAGGCTATCAGGTACCGTTCGCCGATGCCGTCCGCTCTGGCGCAGGGGTGCCTTCAGGCGCAGTGGGCTTGATCACGGAATCGGCGCAGGCAGAAGAGGTGCTTACTTCCGGCAAGGCGGACGTGATCTTCCTGGCGCGGGAACTCTTGCGCAATCCATACTGGCCGCTACACGCCGCGATAGAACTTGGCGACGACGTGGAGTGGCCGGATCAGTACGCCCGATCAAAGCCAGGGTTCTAACCGGACCGTGTGTCCCACGGGAAAGGCGATATAACTACATGGCCAAGCTTGTACAGGGCGACAAACTTCCGCAGATCACATTCAATCTGATTGATGGCCGATCGATCACATTGCCGGACGAAATGCCGACGAGGTACGTGGCGCTTCTCTTTTATCGCGGTAACTGGTGACCGTACTGTCGTCGGCAGTTAGCCAGCTATGAAGCGAAAAAGGATGAACTAACTGAACTTGAAGTTACCGTAATCGCTGCGACGTCCGACGACAGGGATACCACCGTCGATATGGCCGGTGAGTTGGGACTTACGATGCCGATAGCGTACGGCGTTACTGAGGCTCAAGTAACGAGGTTTGATGCCTGGCACGGGAATAACGAGCACGGTCATTTCATTCAGCCAATGGAGTTCCTAATCAGCCGGGGTGGAACCGTTTATGCTTCAATGTACGCATCCGGTCCCATTGGTCGAATGGCGGTAAAAGAGGCCATCAATGGAGTCAATTACCGAATCAATCGAAGAATGATGTTGTCGAGGCAGAATAAATAACAACTTGTATAGGCCGGTACAAAAAAGGGGAGCGCATTGCGCTCCCCTTTTTGTATCACCAGATCAAAGATCAAACAGGGTTCTTGCGCGGGCGCCCCGGTCGTCGTTTCTCTTCTTTGAGAGCGAACAGCACTTTGTTCCCGGAGATAGCAGCCTGGAGTTTCTTCCCGGCCGCCTTCCCGGCATACATTACGCTGGCCCGGACTTTCTGCGAGGTCTGTCCCGGCTCAACCACTACCGACTTAGCAGCGCCTGGAACCAGCGAATCAATCGCTTCGATCAGCTCTTGCGTCTCGGGCGAGCGAACTCGTCCGCGGCGTTGAGCCGTCTTCAGCGTATTTAGATCGGCTTCTTCGATTCGCATTCTTAACTCCGTCAATTAAGATAAATATCATCGTCAGCAATTCGTAACGACATCGAAAGATTATCGCAGCTACTTAATTTTAGTCAATCTATTCACCTTCAAATTGTAATCATTTATTGGAACGTTTCAGCCAGCGTGCAATAAGTACTACCTTTGCCGGGCGAACAGCTGTATCCCATTTCCAACAGGTGACCGGCCGAGAATATACTAGGCGATTACGTAAGAGCACGCGGGTCGTGAAACGACCGTACTTCAAGCCCATGAACTCCCGACGGAAACACTCTGAAAGTACCGCGAACTCCGTAATTGTCGTGTGCTATCTGGCGACAATTATTATGGTCAACAAAATGTGGAACATTGCGACAGATGAACCGACGCCGGGAATGTTTCCCGACGGACTTTTCATTCGCCATGAGTAATGCAGGCAGAATTGTAAATTGCGTTTCCAGTATTCGTCGTTGGCATAACGGTTGGTCATGTGGGTATGAACGTTGCGTAACTCACCACATGTGTCCTGTGCCGCCTCATACAGACCGGAAGTCTGACCCCTGCGGCGCGCAGAACAGGCGTCACACAGCCCGGAGTCACACGCCAGATGCAGCGTTTTGAGATGAAACTTCGTGTGGAATTCGTCACCAGACGGGCACTGGAGCGACATGGCGCCGCCCGGATCGTTGAAATACGCGTCGCGGAATTGCGCTTCATTCGGAGCCTTTACATGGTCCATGAGCAGGGCCGCCCGATCCCGAGCATAATCAGGTCATTGAGGGACCACGTGTTGAAAACACATGTGGATGCTCCTGTTCCTGAATTTACGTAACGTCGCAAACGGGGTAGGTGTCTACAAAGAGGCGGCTTCGGCTTCCGAGACGGCTGCTTTTTCGGCCGCTTTCTTACGTGAGAGGTAGCTAAATAGCGCCCCGAGGGTCACGCCAAACCACGTGTACGGCACAATCACGATCGCCATAACAATCAAAAAGAAACGAACGAATCCGCCGACGTCGAATATATACAGGGCGATCAGCGCGATGGCTACCGGCAGCAGCATCATGCCGGCGACCAGCAGGCCAAACTTGACGATCTTGTCCTCGTCAGCCTTCGCGATCCCGCCGCCAAAATAACCGGCAACGAACGGCCCAAACCAGATCGTTACCCAGTGAAACCCCGGGATCGCAATCGAACCGATCATGATCCCGAACCCGATCAATGCTCCCTTAAGCATTCCCTCTCCTGAGAAGTCGGTTTAGGCCGCGCACCATCGAGCGCTGGCCGTCCTTCTTCAAGTTTACGTCGAGCTTTCGTGTCCCGCGCACGGCCCGCTGGACTTCCTGGGGAGAGTTGCCTGCCCGTGTCTCAATTCTCGGGATCAGTAACCCTTACCGGCATCAGCCTGGTGTATCAACTCCTCGCCGTTCAGGTAGTGACGAAGGTTGTCGACAACGATCTGACGGCGTCCCTCGTACATCTCTGGCGTGAGCGCGGATGAGTGCGAAGAGATCAGCGCGTTGGGGTGGCTCCAGAACGGACTGTCGGCGGCGGGAGGTTCCGGATCGGTTGCGTCCAGGGCGACCCCGGCTAGGTTTCCGGCGATCAGCGCATCCGACAGATCACCCTCGTCGACGATCCCGCCACGTGAGATGACGATCAATGACGAAGTGGATTTCAGCAGCGCGATCCGCCGGGCGTCGACGGTCATGTGTGTCTCCGGCAAGAGCGGACACGCCACCACCAACCAGTCTGAGGCACGGAACAGATCGTCCAGCCGGTCGAGCCCCCAGATATTTACTCCCGGGACATCATCGTCCGGTCCGGGATCAACGGCGATCACCTTCATGCCAAATCCAAGCGCCCGGCGGGCGATCGCGCGGGCGATCATCCCGAAGCCGTAGATGCCCATGACACTTCCGGACACCTCGACGTGATCATACCCGTTGGTGTCCCATTCGCCCTTCGCCTGGTCATCTAGCATCTTCTTCGCGTTATGCGCTAGAGACAGGAGGAACAGCATCGTGTGATCCGCCATCGGCTCCGTGTGCGGACCGCGTGCGTTGGTGATCGGAATCCCGGACGCCTCGATATCTCCGAGCGCTTCAACGTTGTCGATTCCTGTGCCGATGCAGTGCACCCATTTCAACCCGGCCCCCGCACTGAACACTTTCTTGCTCGGCCAGCCGAGAAAAACCTCTGCGTCCGCCACCTCTCGGATCATCTCTTCTTCGGAAAGCGCCAGCGCGAACTCCGTGTCCGGGAACGTGTCACGCAATCGCCCCACGAACTCGACGCCAAGGTGATCGCTTGCGAGGATAACTTTCATTGGGTGCTCCCTCGATTTCAAATCATCGGTTGCCGTGTGTTGGTCAGTTTTCTTCGACCAGGATTTCTTCCAGGCGGTCGGCGATTATTCGCTCTTCACCCGACTGGACATTCACCATAACAATATTAATCTCGTCGCCGTACCCGCCCTCGCCGACATGGATCGCTGGATCGCCGGCAAGTAGCGCCGCACGTACCTCGCCCGGATTGGGACCATCCCAGACGTTATCAAAATAGATCACCGCCTGGGGCCCCTGACGGTTGGGATCGCCGTCCTCAAGAGCGATCCGCAATCCATCGATGCCCTTCAGACGCTCGACGATGTGTTCGGCCCCGGCACGCCAGCCCGCCCAGACAGCTTCGTGATCCGCGTCTGTAAAAATCTGGAGCGCCGTCACGAGGCCGACTATGTCCTCTTTGGACGCCTTTGCGGAGCGGCCGATCCCGGCGCGCGTCCCACGTGAGTTCAGATGGTTCTCGTAAGCCGCCAGAACGAGGTCTTCGCGCCCGACAAGAATGCCTGAGCCTTGGGGCCCGCCGATCCCCTTACCTCCGCTGTATCCGACCATGTCAGCGCCGTCGTTAATAAAGCGCGTCAAATTTTCCGCCGGAGGCACCTCGGCCGCTGCGTCCACGATGACCGGAATGTTGCGCTCGCGGGCGATCGTTGCGGCTTCGTTGAACGGCATTGGATCGCGCATAAACGGTGCCGAGATCCATGCCATAGCACAGGTCTGATCGCTGAACGCCTGTTCAAGTTGGGCCTGGATGCTGTCTGTTGCGGAATCCCCTGAATGCTCAGGACGAGAGGGACCCCAGCGGACTATTGTGGCCCCGGCGACCTCGTAATTACTGTCGTAGTGATTCTCATGACCATTGAAGAGTACGACCTCATTCTTCATCCCATTCGAGTCCGGCAGCCGGTCGATTCTTGAGGGATCATCACCCGCCATACACGCCGCGACCATTAGGACATTTGATGCAGCCGCGCCGCCCGTGACAAACCCGGCCTCGGCTCCACACGCTCGCGCAAGCACCTCGCCGGCCGCGGCCTGAAGCGCCCGCAGATCGATGAATGCCGTGGAGGCCTCCTCCATCGCCCGAAGGACCTCCGGTGCCATCAGGCTGCCGCCAAGCGCGGTGAGCCAGCTTCCGGCGTTGATGATGGGCCTCACTCCAAGCCGTGCATACACGCCAGGAATGGAATTGCCAAGAGCACGTCCGGCATGTGATGAACCCGGCACCTGAGACGACGTCACTGTGCGACCCCTCCGGTCTGAACTACCCATACTTGTCACCTACTCCAAAGAATTGTGGACAGGGCGAAGAAGAGGTGAGTTTACGCCGAAGAGTCGCCGCGATGATCCGGGGATGGACCGATCTTTCGGAAACCGTGTATCCCCCCGGATACCGGATAAGAGTCGGGAAAGCGTCAAGTCTCTCCTGTGCCAGTTTTCCTCGTACATACGGCGGGCCCGGTCCTCCGCCGGTTACACGCTTCCGCTATCCGGTTCCGTGGGAGGATGCAAGAGTAGTTCGTGTCGAATCGGTGATCGTTGCTGCCTCGAAACTTATCTGCGGTTACGACTGGATCGAGTAACCCCCGTCGACCGGGATCGCCGTTCCCGTCACGAAATCCGATGCCGATGTGGCAAGGAAAACGGCGGTCCCTGCAAGTTCATCCGGCCGACCCCATCGCTGCGCTGGGGTACGGGCCCTGATCGTCTCGTACCTCTCTGGCATGTTTATCCGTAGCGTTTCCGTCATGTCCGTCGCTATCCAGCCCGGCATGATGGTGTTCACTTGGATATTGTCCTTCGCCCACGCCGATGCGCATGCCTTCGTGAACTGAACAACTCCGCCCTTGCTGGCCGCGTATGGGGCGAGTGTCTCGTGGGCGAAGACCGACATCATCGAGCCGATGTTGATCACCTTTCCGCCGCCACGTTTCACCATCTCCGGGTACGCGGCTTTGGACATAAGGAAAACGCCCGTCAGGTTCACGTCGATAACGGTCTGCCACTCTGCGAGGTCGAGTTCATGCGGCAGTTTGCGTACGTTGATGCCCGAGTTGTTGACCACGATGTCCAGCCCGCCAAATCGTTCGACGCAGGCTGCGACCGCAGCGTCCACGTCGTCGCCGTCCGTCACGTCGCAACGGATGCTGACCGCCTGGATTCCAAGAGCCTCAAGGTCGGCGCCCGCCCGGGCGCTCTTGTTCTGGTTGCGCGCCGCTACTGCGATGTTGGCGCCCGCCCGGGCAAGTCCGATCGCGATGCCTTTACCTATCCCGCCGTTTCCGCCGGTGACCAGCGCTACTTTGCCTGATAGATCGAAGGGTGCGCTTGCCATGGGAGGCCAAACCTTTCTTATCTGGATGAGTTCGTGCGGGAAATAGCTCGATGATCAAGCCGTATCAGGGGACCGCATTATGCCTGCCAGAAAATCTCATGAGATAACTAACCGGGAAGCGCCCCAAGCGGATAACATTGCTCCGCCATTAAACGCTCGCGAGATCAGGAGAAAAGATGCCAAAGCCACGCGCCCTGGATGGGGTCACAGTGCTCGATGCGACACAGATCCTAGCCGGCCCATTTTGCACGATGCACATGTCAGACATGGGTGCGAACGTCATCAAGGTGGAAAAACCCGGCGGCGGGGATGACACCCGGCGCATCGGCCCGCCGTTCATAAACGGCGAATCTGCGGCGTTCCTACAGCTGAATCGCAATAAGCGCAGCATCGTTCTGGACCTCCGGGCAGACAAGGGCAAAGAAACTTTCAAGCGGCTTGCCGAGAAGTCCGACATCCTGATCGAGAATGGGCGCCCTGGGGCTATGGATAGGCTCGGGCTCGGCTACTCACACATATCGGCGGTGAACCCGGCGATCGTGTACTGCTCGATATCGGGCTTCGGATTGACCGGTCCGTACTCGTCCCGGCCGGGATTTGATCTGATCGCCCAGGGCATGAGCGGACAGATGGCGATTAATGGCGATGTTGGCGGGCCACCGCTCAAAGTCGGCGTGCCCATCGCAGATCTCAACGCCGGCATGTTTGCGCTCCACGCGATCGAGGCCGCCTACATCCGAAGGCTACGGACGGGTGAAGGCCAGCACGTGGAGACATCACTACTTGAGGCAGGCCTGGCATACACCGTCTGGGAGACTGCTTTCTATTTCGCGACCGGAGAGGTGCCGCCACGCATCGGCTCCACGCACCGACTCATAGCGCCGTACCAGTCCTTCGCCACGAAAGACGGGCACATGAATGTCGGCGCAGCCAACCAGAACAACTGGGTGAGATTGGCGAACGCCATCGGGCGCTCAGATCTGCTTGAAGATTCCCGATTCGACAGCAACGCGTCACGGCTCGAGAACGTCGCAGCGCTCCGCGAGCAATTGGACGCGACGTTCCAAACGAAGACCACCGCCGAGTGGCTGCCGATCCTCGACGAAGCAGGGACGCCCGCCGGTCCGATATTTGAGATGGACGAGGTATGGGCAAACGAACAGGTTATCGCAAGGGACATGGACGTCGTAACCGAACACCCGGTTGCAGGACCCGTCCACAACATCGGGATCGCCGTAAAGATGCACGGCACCCCGGGGCGAATCGAATCAGCGGCGCCGATGCTGGGCGAGCACACCGACGAGATACTGGAGTTCGCCGGCTACACCCCGGAAGAGATTGAAGAACTCACATCAACCGGAGTAGCAGGCCCGGGCGCTGGGACAAAAACGTAGGCTTTCCTCAATTACAAAACCACTCCACCGAGGAGAACGAGTGCCACCCCAACACCCACCACGCGCAGTCACATTCGACCTCTGGTTAACCCTGATGTTCGAAGAAAGCACAGGCCGCCACGAACTGCGAGTCAGAGAAGGCGTGCAGGCGCTGAGCAACGCAGGGATCATGATTCCTCCGAAGAAACTCGGCGATGCCATCAGGACGGTCGGTAGAGAAACCAGCGCGGATCACGACCGCGGCTTTGACAGGACCTCCACCGAGCGCATGCAACAGATCTTGGACGCCGCCGATCCCAATGCCCGCGTGTCGATCAATAGTGAACAATTCGAGGCCTTCTCACGCGCCATCGACGAGCCTTTCCTCGCCCATTCACCGACTATCTACCCGACCGCGCAGAGCGTGCTGAGTGCCATCAGAGAGATGGGAGTTCGCACGGCGCTGATCTCGAACGTCGGTTCAACCTCGCCCGGTGTCTACCGGCGTTACCTGGACAGAGAAGGGATCAGCCAGTACCTGGAATACCTGACCTTCTCAAACGAGATAGCGTCGGCGAAACCGGGGGCGAAGATGTTCACCCATACGCTTGAAAAACTTGGAGTTGCGCCAGAGAACGCTTTGCACGTAGGCGACAACCTTCACGCCGATGTCGGCGGAGCCAAAGACGTCGGGATGTCGGCGGTGTGGATACAGGGCTACGACGATCGTGAGCCACGCGTTCAACCGGACTTCACCATCTCAGGACTGGACGAACTACCGGTGGTGGTTGATAACTGGCTGAACCGCTGAATCTTGCTCCTAAGAGAGACGCGGTCGGGCATATGCCCACGCTTCCACGATGTCTTGAACGATAATTGTGATCCCGAGCCTAGCCGAGGGACCTTTACTAGAAGGGCGTCTGTCGAACTAAACCAATTCTCGTGAAGACCTCTGCCCCTCTCTCACCCCGAGTGCGTCCGGCCTCTCCCGCCGGGAGACGGGGGCGTTATTGCGGCACACGCGGGGTGATTAATCGGCGCCGCGCGCCCGTGACGCCAACCACGCCGCGCCGTACACGATCCCCAGCTGCACTGCCGTGATCACGACGAGCAGCAACGTGGCTGCGAACCAGAATCCCTGCGGGAAGAGGCGTAGCAGCAGGCTCTGGGACGGGTCTAACTTCCAGAAATCGTTCCTGAACACCACCTCGTGGAACAGTCGGAACGTCGTGTTGAAGTCGATCAACGTAGCCAATCCAAATAGCGCAGCGACCGACAACCCGGCGATCGTCGACCACACGATCCCGGAGCGCAACATCGGCAGGAATCCGCGGCCAAGCAAGAAAAAGCCACCAGCGACCACGATCACTACCATTGCTCCGGTGACCCAGACGGCGTTGAACATCACATTCATCACGTCTTTCACGTCAGCCATATGCGTGATCTCGCGCTCGTTGAACAGCTCGATCTTACGGCCTTCGAAATCGACACGCAGATCGAGGAACTCCTTGTCGTTACCGAAGTAATCGATGATCTGGCTCGCAGCGCTGGTCAGAGCCGAGTCATCCAATCCGGTGCGCCGCTCCACGTTATTGGCGCCGAATCCCCACTCATAAAACGTTTGGTAGTTGGTGAGCACCCGCACGTTTAACGAGATGAAGAAAAGCGGAAGGCTGATCGCCAGCAGGACGATTACGACGATACGGAACCCGAAGGACGATGCCAACCGGTCGTTGTTACGGAGATTGTTCATCGGCTCCTATGGTACGTTGCAACGTCTCGTTTCCGTGCCTTGTTCAGCGCGCGTTCGATCACCCAGGAGATACATCTATGCCCAGACCTGATACACCGTCCCGCACTGTGGAAGACCTTCTGGCCGTGGTTGAGAGGCTACGAGACGCTGGCGGTTGCCCGTGGGACCGGGAGCAGACCCATGCCTCGTTGCGGCCCAACTTGCTGGAGGAATCTTACGAGGTATTAGAAGCGTTGGACCTCGGCGATGCTGACGCACTGGAAGAAGAGCTGGGCGACCTGCTGGTCCAGGTGACATTCCACGCAGATATAGCAAGACGCGCTGGCGAGTGGACGATGGCAGATGTGGTCGGAGGGGTGATCGACAAGCTTGTCCGCCGTCACCCACATGTGTTCCTGGAAGGTGGCCGGAGGCTTGAGACGGCGGAGCAGGTGTCGCAGCAATGGGATGCACTGAAGAGCAAAGAGCCGGGCCGGGATTCGATAACCAACGGCCTTCCAACCGGGATGCCGGCACTGGCGTACGCTGGCGCGTTACAGCGACGCGCGGGACGCGCCGGGTTACCGGTGCCGAGTGGCGATGGCGTGCTAAACGGGGCCGACGAAGTGGAGCAAGAGGCAGTAGCCGGTCGCCAGCTATTTGAGGTAGTGGCTCGTATCCAGGCGTCGGGGATCGATCCGGAGGTAGCGCTTCGAGCTGAGGCGCTGCGATATCGGGATCGAATCAGACGCACGGAAGAACTTGCTGGAGCCAGTGTTTCGATTGCGGATGTGGCGGATGACGAGCGCGGTCGGCTGTGGGACGAGACTGGTGGTTGAATCAGGCCCATGGTCGTGACTGGGAATGAAACTGCTCTCATGCTTTGGACACTTGGGCTTTTTCACTCGGACCAGGGCCAGGACAAGGGAGATCTCCAAGTACCAGGGACATCCGTTAGACGCCAAACAATACTCAAGCCTTAGGTGCCGTCTCTGCACTTCCCGTCGGCTGGAATCCAACCACTTCTCGGGCGTGATCGATATCCCGGTAGCCGTACTTGTTGTTTGAGACCACGTAGAAGATATCAAAGCGCACCGATGCCGGTGCCTCGACGCACTTCACCGCCATCTGCGCCATGTCTGCGTGGCTGCAGTAGATCGATCGGCCACGCACTCCGTTCACCACGTCCTGTGCGCCTACACCCCCGATGCGCAGGCAGATGATGGACATATCGGACGTGTTCACGAAGTAACGGGCAAGATCTTCGCCCATGAGCTTGCTTGCGCCGTAGAGGCTGTGTGGCTTTGGCTCCGAATCACCGGTGACGTTGGGCCACGATACCGGTGTTTCAGAGTCGTCTTCCGATACCAGCTCGCTCCACGGCGATTCCTGCTCGTAGCCAATGACGGTCGCGCCGGTACTGGCAAAGATGACCCGTTTCACGCCCGCTACGCGTGCAGCTTCAAACACGTTGTAAGCACCGACGACGTTGTTGTTGAGCATGGAATCCCAGCCAGCGTTCATGCCATCAGTGCTGTGCGCTCCGCCGTCAGCCGCTAGGTGGATCACGGTGTCCACGCCGATGAACGCCGGTGCGATGGCCGACGCGTCTTGGACGGCTCCGCGGAAGTTGAGTGCGTCCGGGACGCCGTCCACGCCGGAACGCGACAGCGCCGCAATCTCATATCGCTTCTCAAGTTCCGGTCGGATGGCCGATCCAACTGCACCGCTGAGACCTGTCACAAGTACACGTTTGTCTGTCATATCGTCCTCGGTTCGTTGTTCGAGTTTCCTCTCCCCCGGGGAGAGGGGAAGGTTATTGGAGGTCTCCGCTCTATCAGTATTCCTTTACTTAACAGTTCGCCGGTGCATGTCTCTCGTCCTTCCGGAGAAGAATTGGGATGACAACATCACGGTTCGGCAGTTACTTAACCACGGCTTGCCCCTCCTATTCTCAGAGGGGGCTATCGTCGTCGCCCTAGTAGCCCGCCGCCTGCGTCGGCTTGGCTACCGGGTATACGGCGCTTCGTAGTGCGTCGCCGTCAACTGCAATTCCGTTGGGTTCTGCGTATGGAGCTACATCGAACCTCGGGTCGACTATCGCGACCTCGTGACCTCGTGACGCCAATCCGTTGATCGTGTCGTATCCGAAACGGCCATCCACCATCACGTCTCCATCCTCGACGTGGATGCGTGGTGCCTGAACTGCTTCCTGTAGCGACATACCCTGATCGATATGGTGGATAAGGGTCTGTATGACGGATGTCCAGATTCGACGCCCGCCCGACGAGCCAAGAACCCCACTAAGTTGTCCGTCTTTGAGCAGGATCAAGGGCGTCATGTTGTTGAGAGCACGGGCGTGTGGGACGATGGTGTTCACGGTTCCAGGTAGCGGGCAGCTCCAGCCGATCCCATTGTTCATCATCACACCTACCCCCGGGTTCACGACGCCGGAGTAGGCCAGATTTGTTTGCGTCAGCGCCACGGCGTTACGGTCCTTGTCCACGACCGAAATGTGGGTCGTCCCATCGTCCGCCGCCGCACCCGCAGGACCAGGGAAGTCATCGGGCTTCTCTCGGCCTTCATAGGGCCAGGGATTGCCAGCGCACGCCGGTCCTGCCTTTGCTCGGTCGATAGATTTCGCACGTTCCGCGCCGTACGCGGGTACCGTCAGCGCAGCGATCGGAGCCCCGGTAATCTCCGGGTCTCCCATCCAAGTAAAACGGTCTGATGCGGCCAACTTGATCGCCTCGACGATCAGATGGAGTACGGCCGGGTCGCCGTGATTGGTCCCGTTAAGTTCGAACGTCGAAAGAATGTTGAGCGTTTCCATCACCGTCGGGCCGGAAGTCGGGCCAGGGAGCCCCATCACCTCGTAGCCACGGTATTCGCCTAGCATGCCGTGTCGATGTAGAAAGGGCGTGTACTGAGCGAAATCGGATACTTCCAGTAGCCCTCCATTTGCCTGAACGTCGGCGGATATTTTCTCGGCGATCTCACCTTTATAGAAAGCGTCGGGTCCACCCGAGGCCAGCGTGCGCAACGTCGCAGCATGCTGTTTCTGGATCAACTTTCCGCCCACCGGTATCGGGTATCCGTCTGGGTAGTAGATTTCGGTCGTGGCCGGAAAACGCAGGAACAGGTCTCGGCGGGCCACGGTGGAAAGGGTGAAGTGCGCCCCTACAGTGAATCCCTCTTCTGCGAGCTTGATCGCCGGTTGCAGCGCGTCCGAAAGGCTTATCGTCCCCCACTCTTCAAGCGCACGACTCAGCCCGGCGACCGTTCCCGGTATAGCGATCGACTTGTAACCGGACGACAGCATGTCGTCCTTTACCTTCGGCCAGGCGAAGTTGCGAGAGTAGCGGGACGAGCCCGTGTCCATGTCCTCCATACCGCCCTCAAGCGGGTACTCATCGGTCGTCGCTCTAGCAGGGGCCTGCATGCCGTAGTCGATAGCTCCACCGCCACCGGCCGCCATGTAGACCGTCATAAGGCCGCCGCCGCCAATGCCGTTCATGAGGGGCTGTAAAACGCCCATCGCGAAGGCAGTGCTGACGGCGGCGTCGACGGCGTTCCCGCCACGCTTCAGGGACTCCAGCCCGACTTCCGCACCCAGAGGATGCTGCGCCACGACCATTCCCTGTCGTGAGCGGATCTCTTCATGAGCGAGGATCGGGCGGGACGTATACATAGGTTTCCTTTGCGCCAGCGCGGTCGAGCATATTGCCGAGTCTGTTTCCTTCAGCGACGGCGATTCTACGACCGACCGGTCGACTCGTCCCGGTTCAGCGGCATCTGTCATTGACAGCCGAGGCCAAAAGCGGTCGTATGTGGCCTACATCACGTCATAAGTGCAGGACAGTGGCCGATCCAACTCCAGCCGCGCACAACGTATCTCTCTCTTCATGCATGGACCCAGTTCGCGTTCCACGTCACCTTCACCACGTCATCGGTTTACGCGATCGTGGAAGTAGGGCTGAACCCGTTCCAGTTGTTGTTGGTTGGAGCAGTGCTTGAGGGAAGTGTGCTGATCACCGAGGTGCCGACCGGGATCGTTGCGGACGCTTTCTCACGGAGAAGGTCCGTCATTATCGGATACGCCATCCTGGCGATCGGATTTCTGGTCTGGGCGTCCGTGCCTAACCTGTGGATGATCCTCATTGCACAGGTGTTCTGGGCGCTTGGCTTCACCTTCACGAGCGGTGCGCAAGAGGCGTGGATCGCCGACGAGGTTGGTGACGATAGTGTTGGGGCCGTATTTCTGCGATCGGCTCAGATCGGCCAGTTGGCGGCCTTTCTCGGGATCTTCGTCGGGGTCTCCTTGGCGATAGTTGATCTTCAGATTCCGTTCTTCGTGTCCGGAATACTGTTTTTGTTCCTGTCTGGGTTCTTATTCGTGTTCATGGCGGAACGTAACTTCAAACCGGCCGGAAGCGTCGACGGCGTGTTCGGGGGCATCAAGGTCACGTTACGCTCGAGCGCGAGCGCAATTCGGGGACGTGCTGCGATAGTATTCACGCTGGCCGTTGTCGCTATATTCGGGGCGTCGTATGAGGCCTTTGATCGACTCTGGCCCGCGCACCTGTTGCAACAGGTGAATCTTCCAGAGTTAGCCGGGCTGGATCCACTTGTCTGGTTTGCTGTCATCGCCTCCGGGGGGCTGCTTCTCGGCGCGGGTATCACGGGGGTCGTCGGGAAAACCGGTGCCGTGACCACCAGGACAGGGCCTACGCGTACGCTTGCGGTTTTGACAGCTCTACTGACGGTGACCCTCTTCGCTTTCGCCTTCACTTCATCACTTCTTGCGCTGGTCATAACCTACTGGGTTGTGGTCGCCCTCCATCACTCAAGTCGGCCGGTGGTGCTGACGTGGATAAACCGGGGGCTCGATCCGTCGGTGCGAGCGACCGTTATTTCGATGCACTCACAGGGTGATTCCCTTGGACAGGTCACTTTTGGGCCTGTTATCGGCATCATCGCCACCATCAGATCGATCCGATTCGGGCTTGCTGTTGGTGCAACTGCTCTGGTTCCCGCGCTATGTCTGCTTGTGCTTGCCGGCCGCCGCGATAGCAAACTCTCACAAGAATTATCTGAAGGGCCGGTTAGTGCCGAGACCCCCGACTAGTGATCCCGGGTGTACAGTGGCGCCGCCCAATAGATTCCAAGCCGACTCTGACATCTCAAAATAGGAGTGCTCGCCGAATGAAGATCACCGGGATAGATACGTTCGCGGTTGATGGCGGGGCACGACCATGGCACTTCGTCGCCATACGAACCGACGCCGGGATCACCGGCTATGGCGAGTTCGGCGAGAGCGGCGTGACCCACGGCCTGCAGGGCCTTGTGCAGGACATGAGTTCCTGGCTGATTGGCAAGGACCCGACGCCCGTGGAGCGACTCTACTTTGATCTGTATCGCGCATACCGGGGTACGCCTTACGGCGTTACGGCGTGGGCGATTGCTGGCATCGAGCTGGCGCTGTGGGATCTAAAAGGCAAGGCGCTTGGATTGCCGGTACACAGCGTCGTGGGTGGCCCCTTCAGGGAGAAGCAGCGCGTGTACTGGTCCCACCTGGGGACATACCGTGCGCGGGACCCCGAACTCTGGGGCGCGAAGCCACTTCGGACCTGGGACGACGTCGCCGATTGCGCCCGGGAGGCGGTCGATAAGGGATACACGGCGTTCAAGACGAACATCCTGTTCCCTGGCGACCCCTCATGGGCCATCACCCAGGGTCGTGATGGGAAGACGCACGACCAGCTTGCCGAGTCGGACATTATCAACCAAGCGGTGAAGCAGATTTCGGTAATGCGTGATGCCGTCGGGCCTGAGATAGATATCTGTCTGGACATCAACTACAACTTCAAAACAGAGGGTGCGATCCGCGTCGCCCGTGCGCTTGAGCCGTACAAGCTCTTCTGGCTGGAGATAGACAATCAGGATCCCGAGGCACTATTGCAACTGAAGACATCGACCCGGACATCGATAACTTCCGGCGAGCAACTGGTCACGATGCGTCAGTACCAACCCTTCTTTGATCTACGGGCGATGGACACGGTGAAGGTAGACGTGCAGTGGCAGGGTTTTGGCAACGCCAAGAAGGTCGCCGATCTGGCCGAGACCTTTGAGCTGAACATCGCTCCGCACAACTACAACTCCCACCTGTCGACCTTCCAGAGCCTGAACCTGTGCGCTTCCGTTTCCAACGTGAGGATCATGGAGTCAGACCCCGACGCAATTCCGTGGAAGGACGAGCTGGTGACGGTGGTACCTGAGCCAAAGAACAGTTACATCGACATCCCACAGGGTCCCGGCTGGGGCACAGACCTGAACGAAGAGGTGGCGAAGAAGCACGCCTGGAACAAGTAGGGAGTGCTTATTTGAGGCGATCCTTTGAGAGCCTCAGGGCACGCCGATCTTCGAGCGTATTGCCGTACTCGTTAGAGACAAATTGCCGGAAGCATTCGATAGGACGTAAGAACGTGAAGATCACAGATGTAGAAATATTTGTAGTCGATGGAGGCCGCCGACCCTGGCTGTTCTCCGCCGTGCGCACTGACGCCGGTATTACCGGATACGGTGAGTTCGGATCGGGCGTCGCATCGCACGCGCTGGTCGGGCTGATCGAGGACTTCAAGCCGCATGTGATCGGCAAAGACCCCGAGGCGGTCGAGAAGCTTTACTTTGACCTGTACCGCCTGATGCGACAGGCCCCGGGTGGCCTTGTGAACATGGGCATCGCTGCGATCGAGCTGGCGTGCTGGGACATCAAGGGGAAGGCGATGGGCGTGCCGGTCAACAACCTGCTGGGAGGGCCGTACCGGGACAAGCAGCGTGTCTACTGGAGTCACCTCGCCAGCGCTCGCGCGGGCGACCCGACGTTGGCTCCCGACAAGCCTCTAAAGGATTGGGCCGCAGTGGCGGCCGCGGCGCAGGAGGTCCCTGCGGCGGGATACACGGCGTTCAAAACCAACATCCTGTGGCCGGGCGAGACCCCTCGGGCTATCTCACAAAGCCGTGACGGCAAGAGCCACGACCAGCGCGCAGACACGGACGTGGTACGGCACGCCACGAAACAGATCGAAGTAATGCGTGACGCGGTCGGAGACGACGTCGATATCCTTCTGGACATCAACTACAACTTCAAAACTGAAGGCGCCATCAGGGTTGCCCGTGCTCTAGAGCCGTACAACCTGTTCTGGATTGAGCATGACAACGAAGACCCGGAGGCGCTGGCGCAACTGAAGGCGTCTACCTCCACGTTGCTCTGCTCCGGCGAACAGCACTTCACGATGCGTGAGTACCTGCCTTACTTCGAGGCCCACGCCATGGACACGGTCAAGGTAGACGTGCAGTGGCAAGGATTCGGCGTTTCCAAGAAGGTCGCCGACCTGGCCGAGACCTACGAATTGAATATCGCACCGCACAATCCGGCATCAGAGCTAGCCAGCTTCCAGTCGGTACATTTGTGCGCTTCGGTCTCCAATGTCCGAATTATGGAGAGCGACCCTGAGGGTGTTCCGTGGCGATTCGAACTGTTCACCGAACGACCAGAGGTGATTGACAGCTACATGATGGTTCCAACCACCCCCGGATGGGGATGCGACCTCAACGAGGACGCGCTGAAGAAATACGCCTGGAATAAATAACTACCGCATCTGCGCATCCCTCATTAACGGATCGGACAAACACAAATGAAAATCACAGCAATCGAGAACTTCCTTGTCGACAGCGGTGGTCGCGGCCCGTGGTTGTTCTGCGCCATCCGGACGGACGCCGGTATCACGGGATACGGCGAGTACGGACAGGGCGCACTTTACCGTGGTCTCCCGGCGCTGATAGAAGACCTGAGCCGAAGCCTTATCGGGACGGACCCGCTTCCGGTCGACAAGATCTTTATGGACATGTACCGCCACAGGCGCGCCGAGACCGGTGGGGCGACCGCGATGGCGATGGCCGGTATCGAGCTGGCGCTCTGGGACATCAAGGGCAAATACCACGGAGTACCGGTGTACAGCCTTGTTGGCGGCCCGTTCCGCGAGAAGCAGCGCGTCTACTGGTCACACCTAGCCACCTACAGGACACGTCGATCCGCAGAGATGGGCACGCCGCCGCTGCGCACTATGGATGACTTGGCCGACTGCGCGCGAGAGGCCGTGGACGCCGGTTACACGGCGTTCAAGACCAATATCATCTTCCCTGGTGAGAACCCGTCGATGATCGGCAACATGTTTGCGGGGTCTAACGACCAGAACGCCCCGACCGACCTTGTCAGGCACACCAAGAGGCAGATCGGTGCGATGCGCGAGGCTGTTGGGCCGGACATCGATATCCTCCTGGACATCAACTACAACTTCAAAACAGAGGGCGCGATAGCTATCGGCCGGGCGCTTGAAGAGTACGAGTTGTACTGGATGGAGATTGACAACCAGGACCCGGACGCTCTTCTGCAGCTCAAGATGCAGCAGCGCACTCCGATCACAACAGGCGAGCAGCTTCTTGGCTTGCGCCAGTACCAGCCCTACTTCCGGAAGCACGCCATGGACACCGTCAAGGTGGATGTGCAGTGGCAGGGCTTCTCTCAAGCTAAGAAGGTCGCAGAGCTGGCGGAGGTGTACGAGATGAACATCGCTCCGCACAACTACAACTCACACCTGTCCTCGTTCCAGAGCCTGAACCTGACTGCCGCTGTATCCAACGTGCGCATCATGGAATCGGACGTGGACTCAGCGCCGTGGCGCGACGAAATCACCACAAACGTCCCGGAAATCAAAGACGGTTTCATGACCATCCCGACGGCTCCCGGATGGGGCACCGAGCTGGATGAAGTCGCAGCGAAGAAGTACGAATTCAAGGGTTAGACAAAGACGCGTATGGCAATACGCCCATGGTTGACACGCAAGAGGTTGTATTGCCATACGCCCCTACTACCAACCTCCAATTGGACAACATCACATGAAGATCACCGCAATCGATACCTTTGCAGTCAAGTCCGGCGGTTGGGGAGCATGGCTCTTCTGCGCCGTGCGGACGGACGAGGGCATCACCGGATACAGCCAGTTCGGTGAGGGCAAGCTATCGAAGGGCCTTCCGGGGATCATTGAAGACCTGTCCGGCTGGCTGATCGGCAAAGACCCGGACCCGGTCGAAAAGTTCTACATGGACATGTACCGGCAAACACGTTCGATGTCCGGCGGCGCCAACGCGATGGCGATTGCAGGAATCGAGCTCGCCCTCTGGGACATCAAGGGCAAGCGCTACGGCGTGCCGGTCCACCAGCTCGTTGGCGGCCCGCACCGGGATAGGCAACGCGTCTACTGGTCCCATCTCGCGACGTATCGCGCTGGTAACGCCGAGTTCTACGGCGGCACACCGCTGGTAACGCTGGAAGACGTTGCTGATTGCGCAGCCGAGGCAGTTGAACGCGGCTACACGGCGTTCAAGACGAACATCATCTTCCACGGCGAAAAATCGAGCGCAATCAACCAGGGATTCTTCCAGGCTGACGACCAGAACGCGACCACGGAACTGGTTCATCACGTCGAAGGACAGATCGGCGCGATGCGGTCGGCCGTTGGCCCTGATATCGGCATAGCGCTGGACATCAACTACAACTTCAAAACAGAAGGCGCCATCCGCATCGCACGCGAGCTTGAGGCACACGATCTGATGTGGCTGGAGATCGACAACCAGGATCCGCAGGCGCTGGCCCAGCTTAAGGCATCGACCACTACGCCGATCTGCTCAGGGGAGCAGCTCCTCGGCGTGCGACAGTACCAGCCCTACTTCAAGCGCCACGCAATGGACACGGTGAAGGTGGATGTGCAGTGGCAGGGATTCTCGCAATCCAAGAAGGTGGCGGACCTCGCCGAGACTTACGACCTGAACATCGCCCCGCACAACTATGGATCACACCTGTCCAGCTTCCAGAGCTTGAACCTGACCGCCTCGGTATCGAACGTCAGGATCATGGAATCGGACGTGGACGCAGCGCCGTGGCGTGACGAGCTGACGACCGTGCTCCCGGATATAAAAGACGGCTACATGGCCATCCCGCAGGAGCCAGGCTGGGGCTGCGACCTGGACGAATTGGCCCTGAAAAAGTACGCCTATACGGGTTAGACGATTCTCGTTCAATAAACGTGTAGGGGCGATCAACAGACCGCCCCTACGGCCTTTCGCCAATACCCAACGAACGGATAATTCCCCATGAAAATCACCGCAATCGAAACCCGAGTTGTAGACACCGGTGGAGGCGGACCCTGGCTCTTCGGCATCGTACGCACAGACGCCGGGATCACTGGTTACAGCCAGTTCGGCTCCGGCTCCTACCCGAAGGGGCAGGTTGGGCTGGTTGAGGATATCGGCGCAACGCTCATTGGCAAAGACCCGGCCCCGGTGGAGCGCCACTATCTCGACATGTATCGCAAGACGGCGCAGGTGTCCGGTGGTGCTACATCGATGGCAATCGCCGGGATCGAGTTGGCCCTCTGGGACATCAAGGGCAAGGAGGCCGGGAAGCCCGTATATGAGCTTCTCGGCGGGCCGTTCAGGAAGCGCCAGAAGGTGTACTGGTCCCACCTCGCGTCCTACCGTGCCCAACGGGCGGGAGAGCTGGGCGTCGCACCACTCCGAACCTGGGACGATGTCGCCGACTGTGTAAGGGAAGCCACCGACGCCGGGTTCAGCGCGTTCAAATCAAACATTATCTTCCCGGGCGATCCCTCCCGGAGGATGAGAGACGTGTTCGCCGGCGATTTCGATCAGAACGCCGACCAGAACTTGATCGACCATGCCGTCCAGCAGATCTCCGTCATGAGGGAAGCCGCCGGACCGAAAGTCGGTATCGCACTCGACATCCACTACGAGTTCAAGACGGAAGCCGCTATCAGGCTTGCGCGGGCGCTTGAGCCATACAACCTGATGTGGCTGGAGTTTGATCGATTTGAGCCGGAGCCGCTGGCCGAGATCAGGTCGTCGACACGCACCCCCATCTGCACAGGCGAGCAACTTCTAGGAGTACGTGAGTACAAGCGTTTCTTCGATCTCCGGGCGATGGACACCGTCAAGATAGACGTGCCGTGGCAGGGTTTCAGCCAGGCGAAAAAAGTCGCCGACCTCGCCGAGTTGTACGAGATGAACATTGCCCCGCACAACTACACGTCACACCTGGCGACGTTCCAGAGCCTCCAGTTCACGGCGATGGTGCCGAACGTGCGGATCATGGAGACCGATATCGATTCATCACCCTGGCGTGACGAACTAACGACCGCCGTACCCGAGCTTAAGGATGGCTACATGACAATCCCGGACGGTCCCGGCTGGGGCTGTGATCTCAACGAAGCGGCCGCCGAAAAGCACGCGTACAACGGGTAATCTGTGAGGTCCGGTGACCGGTGCCAAGCAGAACTGTTCAACACGGCGGCGAAGTCATAGTGACAGCTAGGGCAGACCGTTAATCCGGGCTTCACATTAGTACCACATTACGGGCAAACTCGATGCCGGGGACGTGACATAAACCAAATCAACGACGTCACCACAAATCCCATGAACCATAAAACGAAAAGTAGTGTTACGCCGATAGCGGTCCCAACGTCAGAAGCGCCAACACATAACTCGTCTCCGGTTGGGCAATCTTGAGCAGCACGGTCTGATATTCCACCGGAGATTCATATCGCCATCAGCGCAGTCCATACGATGATCGCCCAAGAAGCTTTCCGTTTCGGCATTATTCCGAAATCCATTACACACTCGTGTTATGTACTAGGGTTAAAGGCGACATTTGCAGGTCGGTCGGGGGAAAGTATGTCTATGAAGGCTGAACGCTCGACTCGTCGATAACGCAGTAGGGGCGGTCAACAGACCACTTTTGGGCGGGCCAAGAACCGCCCCAAACCTGACAACTCATCAAGCTCTGACAGGACACTAAATGCGCATCGCCACCCTGGGCATTTCCCATGAGACCAACACCTTCTCACGGGTGCCTGCCGAGTACGACAAGTTTGTGGAGGTCGAGCTGCTTCGCGGCGCAGAGATCATCGAGCGTCATGGGGACTCTAACTACACGATCGCCGGCTATTTAGAGGCGTCCCGAGAATTGGACTTTGAGCTCGTCCCGCTGATGTTCGCCCGCACGGGACCGATCGGCACCATCACGAAAGACGCATACGACAGGCTCGCAGGCGAGATGTTGGGGATGCTGCGCGACCAGGGCCCGTGGGGCGCTGTCTTGATAGCGAATCACGGCGCCGCAGTCTCCGAAGAGTTCCCGGACATGGACGCTGAGTTCGCCCGCGCGATACGTGAAATCGTCGGCCCGGACATCCCTGTGGGCATCACGCTCGACATGCACTCCAACATCTCGCGTGACTTGATCGAACGCACAACGGCGTGTGTTGTCTGGCGCACCAATCCTCACCTTGACACGCGCATCCGCGGCCGTAAGACCGCCGATCTGATCTATGATGCCGCGCTGGGCAAGACAAAGCCGGTCCAGTGGATCGAGACGCCCCCGGTGCTCGTCAACATTGTGCGGCAGTTCACCGGCGAGGAGCCGATGAAGGGGCTTGTGGATGACGCCATCACCGCCAACGAACGACCCGGAATCCTGGACACCAGCGTTGCCGAGGGCTACCCGTACGCCGATGTCGCAGAGATGGGCATGAGCTTCATCGCGATAGCGGACGATGACCTGGCGGCAGCCCGTGAGGCCGCTAGATGGATGGCCGTTCGCGCATGGGATCAGCGGGTTGAGCTGAATGTGCCCGTTCCTAGCATCATCGACGCGCTGACGACGGCCGAAGACCTGTACGTAGGCCCCAAGCCGGAGGGCGTGACGAACTTCGTGCCCGCAGACGGCAGCGCCCTGGCGGCGCCGGTAGCCGATAACGAGCACTCCCACTTAGGTCCCATCGTACTGATGGATGTCGGCGACAACATCGGCGGCGGCTCGTCTGCGGACTCCACATTTATCCTGGCTCAGGCAAAGCAGATGGGCGTGAAGGGGATGTTGTTGTCGCTATACGACCCGGAAGCCGTTGAAGCCTGTGTTGCAGCGGGCGTCGGCGCTGAGATGACGTTTGAAGTCGGCGGCAAGACGGACGATATGCATGGCGAGCCGGTTCTGGTAACGGGCCAGGTCCGGGCCATCTCCGACGGCGATTTCGAGGAGACACGCCCGATCCACGGCGGTTATCGATACTTCTCGGCAGGAACATGTATTCGACTGGACACCACCGACGACCACACCATTCTCCTCACAGGTCGCCGGAGCGGCAACACCAGCCGCGAGCAGATGTATCACATCGGAATCTGGCCGGAGAAATATCGGGTGATCGTGGCCAAGGGCGTCGTGTCGCCCCGCCCGGCATACCAGCCCATCGCCGCAGAAGTGATCCTCGTAAACACCCCCGGCGTTACAACGGCAGATCTGGAAACCTTCACCTACGAGCGACGCCGAATCCCGCTATACCCGTTTGAAGAGGCGACGTACGATCCGGGGTCGCGTCTTGGGGATTGTGACCAGTAATTCAGGGTACTTGTACAAAATCAAATTGCTCCCTCTCCCCAGAGCGAGAGAGGCCTAAGTGCAGCAGGCGTGAGGGGTATAAGGTCGCAGGTTTGCAACCAGTTTGATCTGAAAACGGAGATGCCGCAGGGGCGTACAGCAATACCCTCAGGCGAAGCAAGCACCGCCCCTACGCGTTGTCGCTACTCGAAACCATCCCAGCCTGAATCGCCGCTTCCAACCTCAACGGCGCGTGCGACGACACGAAATACTCTCGTCGCTTACCTGACTCCTGCAGCACCACCATAACGCCCGCCGAAACGCCCGGCATGCTCCACGCCCTGCGCCCCAGTGGCCCCCGGCTGTAACCCCACCCGCCATATCGCGCCCATCGGTACCCATCGACCTCTATCGACTGGATCTGATCGATAACAACACTGTGGCGGACCACCCCATACCTGAAGGTGAACTTACCGTTAGAGACATTTGTACGGAGCGTCAAGAAATTCATATACGCAAACAAAAACGCAGCGGTCGACACGACAGCGGCGATCCATGCAAACAAACCATCAGCGCCTCCAGCAGTACCGGCGCCTATCCGTACTCCGATAGATGAGATTGTCAGCAATGGCGCGGCAAGTAAAACCCAGCGCAGCCATTTGGGCGCTTCCAGCTTCTCTTCGTATGTAGTCGAGTAGTCGTCCATCAGAACGGGATTGCCCTCTGGAGGCTTCTTCGTCGCGTCGGTGATGTTGAAATAAGTGCTCTCGCATGACAATCAACATGCCCAAGAGTTCTATCCGAGACCGTGTGTCGTGTTGACTGGTAATTAGGGCCACTCTAGTATGACCGTACTGGAAATGTCGGCGAGCCTACCTCAAAAAACGGCTCGTCAACCCCAGGCAGGACGGTCGAGGAGGTACTCATGGACCTCGCCCTGACTGCCGTAATAACGGCTCTACTGGTCAGCGCACTGGCAGGTGGTATTACCTACCTCCGTAGCGCACTGAACTCCCGTCGGCAAGAAGCTGCACGGGCGGCGGCAGAACAACAGATTCGCCGAGCTGACGCACGGAGCAGGGAAATACTGCTCGAAGCCAAAGAAGAAGGAAATAGGACCAGAGCCGCTGCAGAAGCGGGAATCCGAGCCGAACGGCAGGAAATACAAAGACTTGAACGGCGC